>WQZG01000007.1 GCA_009780855.1 Treponema sp. | reverse complement strand
TTTGATCGTCTGGTACCCATTCTTCCTCCTGACTCATCTTACAAGGGGGACATTTCTATTGAACGCAGGGGGACATTTCTACTGAACGGAAACAGGGGACATTTCTATTGCATGGCGACATTCAGGATAATTTTATATTGACTTAATAAAGGATATCGGACTAATATTCAATGTTAAAATATCAAAAGGGGGTGCACCGGTTTCGACTGGTACGGTTCGGGGTTCAGGCTGCAGGTGGAGCGCTCATCTCCTGATTGGGCAAAAACTTTAACTGCCGACAACGTCAGTTACGATTACGCCTTAGCTGCGTAACCGCGTGGGCCCGTTCCGCCGCCCTGAGGGACGGCGCCCGCGTCGCAATCAGGGCTGGTTCGGCTGCCGCTTCCGGAGACAGCCGGGCAAGATTACCCGGAATAAGGGCAGGCCGCGCGCTGTTTAGCCAAACCTGCCACGAAAAACCAATAAACAGCTAAACCTGTAGAAGCTTGCGTTCCGCGTATCAGGACGGGGGTCCGACTCCCCCCACCTCCAGTAAATTTTTCTAAGAGCAGATAAAAGAAACAATCATCGAAAAATATTATACACAGCAAATAATATGGGGGAGTCGGACCGGAGCGCTCTTAAAAAAAGTAAGGCGCAAGCCTTAACCTAGGACTTAAGCCGGCGCAGGGACGCGCCGGGGCATTTGAACCGAAGGTAGCGCGCAGGCGCCCTGGAGACCTGAAGCAGGATGCTGAAGGTCGGAAGGGACTCCCCCCACCTCCAATGAAATCTGCTGTGAATATAGCAAGCACTAGCTACCAACTACATTTCTCCGGTAATCCAGTGTTTTAGCCATGAGCCTGTCTGCAGTTTCCTTGCCAAGCAACTGAGCCGCACTTCCGGCAAAATAAGCTGTGCGTTCCGCCTGCGTCATATCTTTGGTTTCGTCATAAATCATAAGACGAATAGCATGTATTTCACGCATGACTGGTATTTCGTTAATAATATCAGGATCGTTATAATAGTCTTCATAAGTTTTCTTCATGTTCTATTACCTCCGCAGGAGTATGGATGAATACCCGTTTAAATCCTTCGCGGGTGTTAATAACTTCTGTTTCGAACATTGTTTTGTGCTTTACAATGTGGCGGAAATTCAAGCTTATTATATGATCTGCGGTGAGTCATTTACAAAGGGGAAATTGAAAATAGTTGTCTCAAGGTATATAGTCGGTATTCTCATTCGTTTTTTCCCCTTGTATAGGTAAATTTATAAAAGTATAAAGTTATTGGAAAAAATTTTCAATGTACATTTGAAAAAACGGTTTAAGGAGTCGAACCGGAGCGCTCCCAAAAATAGTAAGAAGTCATTATGAATAGAATTATTTTTTATTTTTATTAGCATTTTATTTGCCTTTTACAGCAGAGATTTGGAAAATTTCAACACACAAGAATTTGATATGAAAAATTTAATTAATACATATTTTTTTTCATCATTAAAAATATCTCTGTTTATGGGAACAACAGATAAACTTATTATAAAAGAATATATGAGTGAAAATAACATTAATTATTATTCACATATTACAAAATACGGAAGTATAATAACTATTGAAAATGGATCCTGGCCTATTAGGCCATTTTTTATTTTTAACAGACATTTAGAAGTTTATTTGCCGCTTTTTTACGGAAACGTACGGAAACGAAATAAATATTAATGCTTCAAGCGGCAGTATTAATATTGGTAAAATTAAAGATAGAAAAGATAGAAAAGTACGTATTGCGAAACCATTGGAAATAATTTATAATAATAATGAATGACCAAAACAGTAACGTTTAGACGCAGAAGTTTAAGATCCCGGCTTCATCAATGTTGGCCGCTCTATCTATTTCTAGTTGTACCCTTGCTCTATCTGGCAGTAATGCAGTATTACCCCATGTACGGTGCGCAAATTGCTTTCCGTCGATTCCGGGCGAGTTTAGGAATTACGGGAAGTCCATGGGTGGGATTTGATAACTTTATTCGGTTCTTCAACGATTATCAGTTTACACGTATTATAGTGAATACGTTGGTTATTTCTTTTTATACACTTTTCGTGAGTTTTTTTACCCGGATCATCCTTGCCTTATCCATCAACTCGGTACGGTCCAAATATTATCAGAAACCGGTGCAGATGATCACCTACATGCCCCATTTTATCTCTACGGTGGTGATGGTAGGGATTATAGTACAATTTTTTAATCCGCGTCTGGGTATTATTGCCCGGATTCTGGCGCCGTTCGGTGTAACACGGGATCTTACAGGGGTACCCGCAGCTTTTTCCCATATATATGTGTGGTCAGGAGTCTGGCAGAGTACCGGTTGGGGAACCATTGTATTTTTGGCGGCTCTTGCCGGGGTTGATCCAAATCTCCATGAAGCCGCGATTTGCGACGGCGCTACCCGGCTTCAACGAATCTGGCTTATCGATCTGCCTGCGATTTTTCCTGTCGCAGCGATCATGCTTATCCTTGACGCAGGCCGGGTTATGAGCCTGGGGTTTGAAAAGGTCTACCTGATGCAAAACAGTCTGAACATTTCCGCCAGTCAGGTGATTTCCACATATGTTTATATGGTCAGCCTGGGCAGCGGCAGACCTGATTTTTCCTACGGCGCCGCTATCGGTCTTTTTAATTCAGTTGTTAACTTTATTCTTGTACTGACGGTTAATAGTATAACAAAAAAACTCAACCAGAGTTCTCTTTGGTAGGGGATACGAAACATGATCAAACGGTTCGTTTTTTTTAAAATCGACGCGCACACACCCTTAAGCGACCGTATCTTCTATATTATTAATTCTCTTGTTTTGTTCCTGATCGTACTCATCTGCCTTTATCCTATTGTCTATATAGCTTCCAGTTCATTTTCCAGTCCCCGGGCGGTAATTTCCGGTAAAGTGATCCTGCTTCCCGTAGAACCGGGAATTGAAGGCTACAAAGCTGTTTTTAAAAATCAGGATATTATTACAGGTTATATCAATTCGTTTATCTACATGGCGGTTGGGACTATTCTCAATGTGATATGCACCATTATTGCCGCCTTCGCCCTATCTCGGCGGGAGCTTGTTGGTTTTAAATTTCTAAATTTCCTTTTTGTTTTTACTATGTGGTTTTCCGGAGGTATGATTCCCAGCTATATCCTTATGACCCAGCTTCACCTGATCAATACCCGCTGGGCCTTATGGCTGCCCGGGCTTATCGGTGTGTGGAACATGGTTATTACCCGCACTTTTTTTGAAAGCAGTATTCCCGGAGAGCTCTACGAATCTGCTATGCTGGATGGCTGCGGATACTTCCGTTATTTTAAAGATATTGTTCTCCCCTTGTCCGGGGCCATTGTCGCCGTCATTACCCTTTTTTACGCGGTGAACCATTGGAATGCTTACTTTAACGCATTCCTCTATATCAGCAAACAAAAACTTTACCCATTGCAGATAGTTTTACGAAATATCTTAATCCAAAACCAAATAAACAATGATGCAGCTGCTACGGACGCCGGGAGTGCGATTATTGATTACGGTCTCCCGGATCTGCTTAAATATTCACTTATAATGGTTGCTTGTGTACCTGTCTGGTGTTTGTATCCCTTTGTGCAGCGCTTTTTTGTAAAAGGGATTATGGTTGGGGCAATTAAAGGGTAAACGGGACTTTTCGGGATTATTTTATTTTGAAAAGCTGCAAGCCTTTTTGATGATTATTTTTTGGAGGTTTTATATGAAGCGTTATGTTTTATCTGCATTGTTGATTGCGGCGGTTCTGTCTGCAGGATATGCGGGCGGAAATCAAGCGTCATCTCAATCGGGTGGTTCAAGCCCGGCAGTTTCCGGTGGAGTGTACAATGGCCCTGACAAGGGTATTGTAACTCCAAAAGGCCAGTTTCCGATCGTAAACCAGGCTGTCACCCTGAATATTACAATGGTACAGAATGCCCGTGTTACCGATTATGTCAACAATGACTACACGAAACTTCTGGAGAATACGACAGGGGTCAAATTGGCTTTGAACTTAATTCCGGGCAATGATGCCGCGGCAAAGGTCGCCATGATGTTTTCATCAAACGATCTGCCCGATGTTTTGTCCGTAGGCGGTCTGGCCGATTCTACCATCGACGAATACGGCATGGACGGCCTCATCATTCCATTGGAACCTCTCATTGGGTATTTCGGCGATGAAGTTTACAAGATGTGGGACAAGGCACAAGACAAGAATCTTAAGGCTCTGATGACCAGTGCTGATGGTCATATCTATTCCATCCCCAAGTATTCTGAGCAGTACATCAACCTCTATCAACAGCGCTGCTATCTCTACGGTCCCTGGATGGATAAACTTGGGCTTAAAGCGGCCAATACTATCGCTGAATTTACCGACATCCTCCGGGCCTTCAAGACAAAAGATCCAAACGGTAACGGCAAGGCGGATGAAATTCCCCTCATCGGTTATACGGATACAACAGGTGACAATAAAGGTATGGCCAGAATATATAATTTCTTTTTTAATGCTTTTGTGTTTTTTGATCCGCGGGAAATGATGGAAGTAACGAATGGAAAAGTTTCCCCTGTCTTTACCAAAGACGAGTTTAGGGACGCCTTAACCTGGATGAACTCCCTTGTGAAGGAAGGCCTTCTGGACCCGGTAACCTTTACCCAGGATGAACCTTCCCTGAGAACGATCATGAATCAGGACCCCATGGTGGTAGGCTGCTTTGCTCAGGAAACCCGTACCGGGGTACTGGATACTAACGGAGAGCGTTCAAAATCCCTGATTGCTCAGCCGCCATTGCAGGGTCCAAAAGGTGTAAGGTGGTCACTTGCGACACCGCCTGATGTCCAGAGAGTATGGCAGATAACAAAGGATTGTAAATATCCCGCAGTTGCCTACCGACTTGCTGACTATATGCTCAATTACGACGTTACTTTTTCTGCGCGTATCGGGTTTGAAGGACGGGATTGGCAAAAGATAAATGATCCGACAAAACGCGGTCTTGACGGCGGCCCTGCAACCTTTGTTCAACTGCAGAATGTCTGGCAGATGCCAACCCAGAATATCTTCTGGCAATGGCCCAACCCCGGCTTTATGCCCTACGGCACCCTGGAAGGTATGGTCAATGACGGAGATCCTCTGCAGTACGACTATTGGCAGACTCAGTTCGGACTTAATTATTGTAAGGGACTTCAGCCGCCAGAATCATTGCCCCGGCAGCTGGTCATGAACGCTCAGGAAGCAGATACTTACGCTGCCCTCAGGCCCACCATCAGGAGTTACGTAACCGAAAACATGGCGCGTTTTATTGTCGGCGATCGTTCCTTGAGTGAGTGGAACGCCTACGTGACGGAATTCGATAAAATGAATCTGCCTAAACTGGTTTCTATGTTTCAGGGAGTCTACGACAGGATGAGCAAATAAAGAGTATTGATACCGCGGGCAAGTTCTGCGGTATCAGCTCTTTTGATTACGATAGGAGTTGATAATGCGGGGAAAAAAACCAAATATCGTTTTTATCGAATGTGACAGTATGGACGGACGGGCCTTCGGCGCTATGGGTTTTTCGCCCTTAAAACAAGCTACCCCTGCCCTGGATCGCATTGCCCGGGATGGGGTAATGTTTGAACGGGCTTATTCCAACAATCCAATATGCTGCTGTTCACGGGCCAGTATGGTAAGCGGTCAATATACCTACAACTGTCATGCCTGGAATAATTACAAAGGTATTCCCCAAAACCAGCCAACGTTTTTTACCGAGTTTGAAAAGGCCGGTTATCAAATGGGTATCTTTGGCAAGACAGACTATGTATCCGGAAATCATACTCAACGCGCGCGGGTAACCGCATGGCTACGGACCGCTAATCTGAGGCTTCCCGAGTATAATGATGCCAAGCCAGAAATTATCGAAAGCCAGGAAAAATGTTTTCACCGGCCTGACTGGGAAAAAGTGGATCAATCTGTGGAATTTTTAAAAAATCATGCCGTCGGGGAAAAGCCCTTCTTCCTCTACGTGGGCTTTGGACTTCCCCATCCGGCTTTTAAGACATCCCGGTATTATCTGGATATGATTAATCAGGAAAGTATAAAAATCCCGCCAAAAGATATTCAAAATCACCCGGTAATGGAGTACCAGCGTATCAGCAAGGCCTGGCGTTACGGATTCGATCCGGAAGATGTAAAAAAATTGCGGGCTATCTACTACGGTATGATCGCCGAAACTGATGCCATGACAGGAAAAGTTCTGGAGGCCCTTCGCGGTTTTGGGCTTGAAGATAATACTATTGTAATTTTTACCAGCGATCACGGTGAAATGGCTATGGAACACGAACAGTTTTATAAAAGTAATATGTATGAGCCCGCTGTCCGCATACCTCTTCTCATGAAAGGTCCCGGCATTAAAAAAGGTTTAAAACTAACCAGGGGAGTTTCTCTCATTGATATTTTCCCAACTCTGCTGGATTTTGCGGATTTAACAACTACCATTCCTCTGGACGGCCATAGCCTGGAGCCGGAACTTACGGGCGGGAAAAGTAATCTGCCGGATTTGGTCTTTAGCGAATACCACGATGGTGCGGTAAATGCCAGTACATCCATGATCGTGCAGGGAGATTGGAAGTATATCGCATTTGCAGGCGGTTACGAACCTCTGCTGTTCAATCTAAAAGACGATCCCTGGGAAATCCATAACCTTGCCGCTACATATCCCGACAGAACTGCTGAAATGAAAGCTGCGCTTTACCGGATTTCGGATCTCGACAAGGTTGGTTCCCGGGTAAAAGAATACGAACAGGACTGTTTTAGGGTTTGGCGGGATGAACAAAAAGAGGCAGGTACTTACCTGGAGACCATGTCCCGTATTTATTCAGGCTGGGATCATCCTGAACAATTAGTTATAAAACCATGGAACAATGAAAATGAACAAAAGGTACTTGCATGGCTTGAAGAAGTTCCCTGATTAACACAGTTATATTTGAAGGATAAACTCAATTTCTTCAGTGATCCAGGTTATACCAATTTGGTCTACAAGGCAATGAAAATGAATTTTCGTCAAATTTTGTTAATAACTAATAGATTATTTAAAAGAGGATAAAAATGTCAAAAAAAATTATAAATAATAGTCTTGTAATATTAATAATTGTTTTATCATTATTTGCATCGGCGTATGGATTTTTTTCGAATGATGTAGTTTATGGAAACAGGGAAGTAAAAACTATTAATGGGGATACTGTATTACTTTATGGGAAGGGACTTTATTATAATGACTCAGTATCATATGCTTCGCAGGCAAGAGCACAGGATATTATTACATTAATCGTCGGAATACCGCTATTGATCGTATCTTTATATTTTTCCAATAAAAATTCCATTAGGGGTAAATTATTATTAACCGGTACTATTGGATATTTTTTATATTCATACACATCATATACATTTCTTGTAACATATAATAAATTCTTTCTGATTTATACCGCTCTGATGTCATTATCATTTTTTTGTTTTATAATTAATTTTTCTTCACCTGAATTTAAAGATTTAAAGAAATATTTTAAACAGAATTTTCCAAAAAAATATATCGGAATATTTCTTTTCATTATAGGTATTATTATTTGTTCAATGTGGCTCGGCTTGATTATTCCATCAATTAAAAAAGCGCCGGTGGTATTGGACCATTACACCACATTTGTTATTCAGGCAATGGATTTGGGATTTATTGTTCCTGTATCAATATTATCCGGAGTATTATTGATAAAAAATAAATCCCTGGGGTACTTACTGGCTTCATTGGTCATCATAAAAGGGACAACGTTATTATTGGCTGTAACTATGATGATAATTTTTATGATTTCTACAGGGGTAAATGTCCCGATGCAGGAAATAATAGTTTTTCCATTATTTGCAATATTATGTATACTTAATTTATTTATATTGTTAAAAAGTATTGTCAATACAAAGGCTTAAGGTAAAATAATTTTTTCAGCTATTTCTACAGATCGTTTTACCAATTTTGGACATACTGTGGTAAAAACACCTGCTTCTCTTGCCTTTAATAATTCATCTTCTTTACTGAGGTTGAATTTTACAAGTTCAGTACAATTTACAGAACCAAATTCATTTTTGAATTCATTAATAAATTGATTAACCAATTTGTAAGTTTTATCTTTTGATTCATCATCGTCTTTTTTATATTTTCCATATTTTAACCCGATTAGCATTATTGCTCCGTTTACGGCTCCGCATATTCCGCCGGTATGTCCAACTCCTCCGCCGAATCCGCAGGATAATTTTTTTGCAATTTCATCAGATAAACCAAATTCTTCACAATGAGAAGTTAATACTGCCTGTGCGCAATTGAATCCTTTATTAAAAACTGATTCCGCGGCAAATTTTCCTTTACTCTCCATATGTGTCTCCTTTAATGCATCTGTAATGCTCAAAAAATTATCTCCAAAAATTTCTGATATAATAAAAATATATATTTTAATAATTAATGTCAAGATTATTAAAAAACCTTCAAAAACACATATTTTTATTTTTAAAAAAACATGTAAACAGAGGTATTTTAGTAAATTAAGCGCTTATACACCCTCAGCGTCACTCCGCAAAAAACCGGATAACTTCCTTTACCAGGGAATCAATTCCTTCGCGGGTTCTGCAGGAAATATCATTTACATGGCTTATAGTCACATTAATTTGTTCAATTTCAGATGCGATTGAATCCATACCGGCGGCGATCTCCTGCGTCATTTTTTCCAGGTTTTTGCTTTCTTCTATAACCTCGTTGGCTGCGCCGAGCATTTCTTCTGAACCGTTTTTTACCTGACCGGTAATTTCGTTTACATTGCTTACACTTTCCAGGATCTGTCTTCCGCCGGCGCCCTGCTCTACCATTGCGCCGCGAATATTGTCTTCTTCCTCGGTAAATGTGACTACACCGGTATCAATTGCTTCAAACTTTTCTTTTACATTTTCTGCGGAAGCTGTGATCTTGTTTATGGAGCCTGCAATCTTTTTTAATACCGCCCTGATTGTTACAGACTGCCGGCCGGAATCTTCCGAAAGTTTTCTTATCTCATCGGCGACAACCGCGAAACCTTTGCCGGCTTCTCCAGCGTGTGCAGCTTCAATGGCGGCGTTCATGGAAAGCAGATTTGTTTGGCCTGCAATATTTTCCATTAAAGAATTTATTTCAAGCAAACCTTCTGACTCACGCGTTATTTCCAGTATGTCAGCCGCTGCATCATTTAACCCGCTGCGGCCTGCATGCGATGATTCTTTTAATGTTTTACCGTTTCCGCTGTTATTAACAAGTGTCTGTGTTACCGATTGGATATTCGCGACCATTTGTTCTATTGCAGATGAGACAACAGAAACATCATTGCTTTGATTCGTTATAAATTGATTTAATTTATGAATGTTATCCGTAAGCCGCTCCATTGTCGCCCGTGTCTGGGTAACGCCGGCAATTTGATTAACGACCCGGCTTTGAATTTTTCCAATACTGGATTTAATGTTATTGGCGGCAGCGGCGTTTTCATTCATGTTAATCACAAGTTCATTGCCGGTTTCCGTTAATTTTATTACCGCGCTTTTGATATTTATAACAAGGTTTTTAACTTTAACCAGTGTTACATGCAAATAACGGGCAAGATCGCCGATTTCATCCTTCTGACAATCCGGCGCCTGATTGTTTAAATTTACCCGGTCTGCGGTAATATCGGAAATTATGGAATTAATCAACTTAAGGGGACGCGTTATAAGAATCCTGGTTTGGATAAAAAGCGCAAATACAGGAAAAGCAATCATTAAACCGATCATGAGCGCCAGAATTACCGAAGCAGCGCCGGTAAGGGCGGATATGCCGGATGTATCCATGGCCAGTACAATTACTCCTGTCTGGCTGCCGCGGTAGTCCATGAGCGGAAAAACAGCGAGAGTCCGGGAAACGTGATCTTCAAAGAAAGCTCCGTCCTTTCCCTTTGACAGCAGTTTCTCGCTAATCATATGATCAACTGTACTGTTCCCTGTCTCAATTACCCTGATAAAATTCCCTGTGCGCGGGTACTTTTGCCGGTCCCGGAGTTCGACAGCGTAATCAAGCAGTTCATAATTGGCGTACAGGGAAATTAAAATTTTCCCGTCAACAGCCGCGTCCAGAATCGGGCTGAATTCCTGGAGGACTTCCGCGGACCCAAGCATTTTGTCCGGTTTTCCGTAGCTGCCCGGAACAGAAACCGGCACAACTCCCCGGATCGCGAAACCGCCGCTGCCGGCTTCTATGCCCATGGCTATATTGCCGCTCCGGTTGACATCCATTACAGTCGGCCTAAAGGCGCTTATGTCATCGGAGACATCAGTCCATTCGCCGCTGATTAATGTTTGTTTTTCGCGCCACAGCCTTACAAGGCTGTAACCGTTGGGCTGATGAAAATGCAGCTGCAATTTGGCGCCCGTTATTTTATGATAACTGTCCAGCATTGCTGAAAGTTCCCTGCGCAGAATTTCACGCGCCGTCTGGGACTGCGGCGAATATGGATCATTTAAGTCGCCTGCCAGCATAATTTCGTAAGCTTCGATTACCGCCGGAAGACTTACAAAAAGCGAAGCTTCATTAACTGCTTTTTGAGCGCTGTTTTCAATCCCGTTTACAATGAGCTGCATGCGGGTATCAATAACGTCCCTGACATACTGGCCCCGTAACTTAACAAACGAAGAGTTAATAATTATGAAAGTAATCAGGCCAAAACACGCGACAATAAATATCTGCGGAATTGAAAGTTTCCAGACAAGTTTCATAAATTGTACTCCTGTTTGGGTCACAGCATAAACCTATTAAGGAGTAAAATCTTTAATAATTTAATAAAAATTTGTGTTTGCTTTAATATTTATGCGGTAATATTTTTACGGCTGCATGTTAACTTTAAAACGGGAAATCGCCTCGGCCAGGCTGCCGATTATTTCCCTGTTCTGTTCGCTGATTCTGTTAACCTCATCCACTGAGCCGCCGATTTGTTCGGCCCCGGTTGACATTTCTGTCATTCCGCCTGTAATTTCAGCGGTAGCTTTTTCCAGATTTTTACCTTCGGTAATTATTTCTCTGCTGCCTTCAAGCATTTCCTGGGAACTGTCACTTACCTGCCGGGTGATTTCATTGAGCTTGCTTATTGCTTCAAGTATTTGCTTGCTCCCCGATCCCTGTTCCTCCATGGCGTTGCGGATAATTTCTTCCTGGTCAGATACGGTTTTTACTCCGCTGTCGATGGCTTCAAATTTGGAAAGTACATTGTCTGTGGATTTGGTAATGGTATCAATTGATTCTTTTATTTTTTTAAGCACAACACTTATGGTTTTTGACTGTTTGCCGGAATTCTCGGCAAGCTTGCGAATCTCGTCGGCGACAACCGCAAATCCCTTGCCTGCATTGCCCGCATGAGCGGCCTCAATGGCGGCATTCATGGACAAGAGGCTGGTCTGGCTTGCGATGTTTTCCATCACCGAGTTGATTTCGAAGAGCCCCTCCGATTCTTTGGCAATTTCCTGGATATCCGCGGCTACATCGGCCAGACCGGTGCGGCCAACCCCGGACGCGTTTGTAAGTTCTTTTACATTGGCGGCATTTTTAATAAGGGTCTGTGTGACAGATTGTATATTTGCCAGCATTTCTTCGACTGCCGAGGAAGATTGTGAAACACTGGAGCTTTGATCTTCAACAAGCTTGTTGAGTCTGTCGATATTGATGCTGATCTGTTCCATGGTCGCGTTTGTCTCTGTTACAGATGCCGACTGACTTACGGCTCTGCCGCTGACATTCTGGATGGTTGCGGCAATTTCCCTTACAGCAGCGGCGGATTTTGTGGAATTTCCTGCCAATGTGGCGCCGATGCCGGAAAGGGCTTCTGAATCCTTTTTAATCATAACAATCAGGTTACCGATATTTTCAAGCATGGAATTTATATTATGGGACAAATCGCCGATTTCATCTTTTGAATTTACATTGGTGCGCAGGGTCAGATCGCCCTTGCCGATATCATGCAGGGTCGCCGCAATTTTTATAACAGGGTTTGCAATGGATCTTCCGATTAAGAACGCCAGCGCTATACCCAAAACAGTACTTGCCGCACCTATACCCAGCAGTATATTACGTATGATGGACTCGCTCCCGAACGCTTCATTCCTTTCCATGGTAAGGATAAACTTCCATGGATAGCCTGAAACTTCCGTAAAAGCGCAGAACATTTGTTTACCGTTATCAACATAAGTCATGCTGCCTGATTTATTTTTTAGGACAGTTGATATCATATCCGCCAGGGATTTTAACGACGGATCATTTTTAACTTCATTTATGGGGTTAAACTGGTTTATTACCAGATTTTTATCAGGATGGGCAGCGTAAGTTCCTTCACTGTTGATCAGAAAACCGTAACTGGTGCTGCGGGTTGAACGTATCTGGGCTACCAGGCCGGAAAGAAAACTTGTGCCGTCCTTGCGGGCGACAAGTACTCCCAGGACCGGAGAATTTTTTTCATCATTTTTAAAAACCGGAGCCGCCAGCATAACGACCGGCTGCCCTGTTGCCCTGCTCACAAGCACATCGGAAACATTGCTGATACCGGTAAAAGCCTTCTGAATATAATCGCGGTCGCCCAAACTCGCGGTGGAGTCATCGGTCGTATAATACGCGGTACCGTCCGGATAAACCAGGCCCAGATCCAGGCTGTCGATGCGGGTGACATCGGGCGCCAGGTTGGGCCGGACCACAGCTTCCCAATCCATTGTGCGGGTCCTGGCGCGGTTGGCAATTTCCCAAAGCTGGCTGAGCAATGCATCGAGTTTGGTTTTTATTAATTCGGCGTTAACAACTGTATTACTGTTAATCTCGGCGAAGGTACTTTTTTCCATCTCATTGGTGACAAGAATCTCGGCGCCGATAATAATGCTGCCGGCCGTAATTAGTACAACGGCTCCAATTAAAAGCGGTACTTTTTTACTTAACTTCATAATAATAACCTTGATGTCAGAATTTTTTTGATACTACAATATTTTAGAAAATATAACAATATTTTAAACGGCTATATATCAGCCGGCAATGGATTCTGCCTCATCAAATCCGCCGTTAAACTGGCTGTTGTATAAATTATAATAAAATCCCTTTGACTTCATTAAGCTTTCATGGGAGCCCTTCTCCACGATACTGCCGTGGTCCATTACAAGAATAATATCAGCGTTCCGGATGGTTGAAAGCCTGTGCGCGATAACAAAATTGGTTCGGCCTTCCATAAGCTCTTTCATCGCATGCTGAATCAAAACTTCTGTGCGTGTATCAACGCTTGATGTCGCTTCATCAAGGATCAATATGGCCGGGTCGGCGAGGAAAGCGCGTGCTATGGTCAGCAATTGTTTCTGGCCCTGTGATATGTTGGTCCCGTCTTCATTTATAAGCGTGTCGTAACCATCCTGAAGGGTGCGTATAAAATGATCGGCGCGCGCGGCAACAGACGCCTGGATCATCTGTTCCTCTGTGGCGGTCTTGTTTCCGTAGGTTATATTTTCGCGGATGGTTCCGTTATAAAGCCATGTATCCTGAAGCACCATGCCGAACATTGTCCGCAGACCGCTCCGGGTCATGTCCTTGATGTCAATTCCGTCAACGGTAATGCGCCCTTTGCCTACGTCGTAGAAACGCATTAACAGATTGACCAAGGTAGTTTTTCCCGCGCCCGTCGGTCCGACTATGGCGACTATCTGGCCGGCTTTTACGTCTATGTTCATGTCCTTCATCAGGATTTTTTCAGGGCTGTAACCGAACTCAACATGCTCGAAACAGACAGAGCCGTCTGGTTTGGAAATATCTTTTGGGTTTACAGATTCCGGTATTTCTTCTTCTTCGTTAAGCACCGCGAAGATACGTTCGGACGCGGCGAGCACCGACTGGATGTGTTCCGCAATGTGGGAAGTATTTGCCAGCGGCGTATTGAATTGCCTGACATATTGCATGAACGCGGCAATAATACCCAGGGTCAGAATTCCCTTTGTCATAAAAAAACCGCCGACAACGCAGACGAGTACATATCCGAAGTTGCCCAAAAACTGAACCAGGGGCCTGATCATACCGGAGATAAACTGCGCCCTGCGTGAATAATTATAGTAGCGGTTGTTGATGTCTTCAAATTCCCTTATGGAATTTTCTTCGTAGTTAAAAAGCTTTACAATTTTTTGCCCGGCGTACATTTCTTCCACATGGCCGTTAAGGTCGCCCAGTGTGCGGGACTGGCCGACAAAGTATCTCTGGGATTTGGGCGCAATTACGTAAACAACCAGGAGGTACAGCGGAGTGATGCTCATTGTTATAAGGGTAAGCAGCGCGTTCAGTTTTATCATTAAAATTAAAACACCAATTACGGTAATCGCAGATGTAAGCACTTGTGTAATACTCATCTGAAGCATACGCGCCACGGTATCGACATCGTACACTACCCTGCTTAAAACTTCGCCGTGGGTGCGGCCGTCAAAAAATTTAAGCGGCAGCCTGGACAGTTTATCCACAAGGTCCCGCCGGAAGTTGTAAATGATCTTCTGGGTAAGGTTGGCGGAAATGAGCTGCTGGCAAAGGCCGAAAAGCGCGCTGACAAGGGAAACGGCAGCAAGCAGGGTTATCCACTGAATGAGATCAAGATGATCCATAAAACCTTTAGCCACCTGATTCAGGTTGTCTACTATGTTCGCCGAAATAAGCGGTGTCCAGACAGTAATAATTGTCGTAAGTCCGGAAAAACCGACAATGGCCAGGAGCTGCCATTTGAACGGCCACATGTACTTGAGGGTAAGGTAAAGGGTTTTTTTGAAATCTTTGACTTTGTCGGTGTGAACGCCGTGTCCGTGCAGCCCCCCGCCTCCCCCGCCGCCGACCATCATGCTGCCGCCGCCGAACCTCCTCTGCGGTACTTCGTCGCGGACATATTTTTGTTTTGGTATATCCAAAAATTTATCTGTATCTTTGGCGCTCATGCGATTTCTTCCTCCCTTAACTGCGAATGTACAATTTCCCGGTAGACCCCGCATGTTCTCATAAGTTCCTCGTGCCTTCCCTGACCGACGCATTTACCGGAATCCAGAACTATGATACGGTCGGCGTCGATGATTGTTGACACACGCTGCGCCACAATTATTACAGCGGCATTCTGTGTTACCGTTCTTAAGGCCTCGCGTAATGCCGATTCGGTTGTAAAATCGACCGCGGAAAAGCTGTCATCAAAAATATAAATCTCAGGCTTTATGGCTATCGCGCGCGCAATTGAAAGGCGTTGTTTTTGCCCTCCAGAAAGGTTTGACGCGTTCTGCGATACAAACGACTGGTAACCGTCCTTCATCTCATCGATAAACTCGGTCGCCTGCGAGACGTCTGCCGCTTCAATGACTTCCCTGTCCGGAACCCCGGTGTTTCCGAACCTGATATTTTCCGCGACGCTGCCCGTAAAAAGCTGGGCCTTCTGCGTGACAAAACCGATCCTGCGCCTTAGTTCATGCTGGGTCATTTTGGTTATATCAAGCCGGTTTACATAGATCGTTCCGCCCTGTATGTCGTATAAACGCGGGATAAGCGAAACCAGGGTTGATTTTCCCGAACCTGTACCGCCGATAATTGCGGTAGTTTCGCCGGGCCGCGCTTCAAAAGAAATATTATCCAGAACCGGTTTTTCCGCTCCCGGATAATGGAAGGTGACATTTTCAAACCTTACTTCACCGTGAATCCCGGCCTGCGGTGTCTGCGGATTCGCGGGATCGGTAAGCGAAGGAGACGTAATCAGCACTTCATTAAGCCGCCTTGAGGCGACAATCGCGCTTGGTATCCCGTTAAAAATCATCTGCAAACCCAGGACAGCCCCCAGTATCTGCAGGACATACTGCGAAAAAGCCATGATATCGCCGGCGCTCATGACGCCGGCCTCAATGCGGAACTGGCCGAACCAGTATACGGCGACAGTAGCGCCCGAAGTTACTATGGTCGTAACCGGATTAAGCAGAGCCATGCGGTAACGTGAGGTGCGGTTGGCCCTTGTATAGGCCAAATTTGTCTGGTTAAAACGCTCGTTTTCAAGATCCGTCGTATTAAACGCCCTGATAACACGCACTCCGGACAAAACTTCGCGTAAAACCCGGCTAACGCTGTCCAGTTTTTCGCGCATTGTTACAAAAAGCGGCCGCACCCACAAAATGTTTATTATTATGACGGCTATCAGAATAGGCATTGATGCGATAATTATCCAGGCGAGGCTGGTATCCATTGAAAGGGCCATAACAATCCCGCCGATCATATGCAGCGGCACTGAAATTACGGCATTAAGGCCGGATTCCAGAAGCGACTGCATTTCCCTGACATCGCTTGATGTACGCGTAATAAGGGACGAAGTTCCGTACTGGTCGGTCTGCTGAAGCGAAAAATAGGTGATTTTTGAGAACGCCTCTGACCTTAGGTCCCTGCCGAAACCCATTGAGGCCACTGATGCGTAATAACCGGAAACAATATTACAGATCACAGCGAAAAGGGAAATTCCTATCATCTGAAAGCCTGATCGCAGAATATAATCAGTGTTGCTTTTGTTGATGCCGTTATTAATTAGACCGGCCATAAGGCGCGGCAGCAATAAATCGCACATGGCAATAAAAAAAAGAAGCACGACAACCACAATAATGTGCGGCAAATATTTTTTTGCCTTTACCAGGAGATTAAACAATTTTTACCACTTCCTTTGGTATATTGCATATTTTATGTCAAAACCGATTTAATGACAATCCGCAGTACAGGGTTATGCCGCAGTACAGAGCTGTACCGGAGATATCCCAAGTAAACCGGAAAAAATAATTTACAATTTGGCACAAATCATGGTAAGATGAATTGATGAACAGGCGAAAACTGCCAATCGGGGGAGTCCAGGTATTCAGCACCCTCCGCAGGGAATATGATGTTTATGTAGACAAGACCATGCACATATACAACATGGCTGCCAGGTACAGAACTGTCTTTCTTTCCCGCCCCAGAAGGTTCGGCAAATCGCTTTTATGTTCTACCATAGAATCGCTGTTTAAAAACCAGAAGGAACTTTTTGACGGCCTTGCAATATCAAATACAGACTGGGAATGGAAAACTTTTCCGGTAATTTATATTGATTTGGGAGCCGGTGATTATACGTCAGATGACGGAGTTACAGCATTAAAAGCCAGACTGGACTTTGCTATAAAAGAAAGCGCTAAAAATTACAGCGTTAATATTGAATTCAATGAATTCCCATTCCTTAATTTTGAAAAATTAATGGCAGAAATATATAAAAAAAACGGACCGGTTGTTGTTATTATTGATGAATATGATAATCCGCTGCTGACCACGATTAACCAGCCGGAACTAAACAGGCAGCTGCGGGAAGTTTTAAAAGGTTTTTACAGTGTAATCAAACAGAATGAACGCTACCTCAAATTCGCGTTTATTACCGGCGTTACAAAATTTGCCCAGGTCAGCATGTTCTCCGGAATGAACCAGGCGTTTGATATTTCAATGATGCCGGAATTCTGCGATGTTTGCGGAATAACACAGGATGAGCTTTTAACTTACTTTGAACCGGAGATCACGGCCTATGCGCCTTTATACGGCGGCAGGGATGATTACCTTAAAAAATTAAAAGAATATTATAACGGTTATTTTTTTACCAAAAAAAAATTATCGGTCTATAACATTTACGGCATATTAAATCATTTCGAAAATTCAGCGGAGTTTGGTTCATACTGGAGCATGACCGGGACTCCGTCTTTTTTGGTAAAATATCTTGAAATGAAAGATGTCGACATAGTTGATGTTGAAGAAGCACAGATGAAGGCAAACAGTTTTGCAGATTACAGGGACAGTAACATAACGCTTTTTCCCCTGCTGTACCAGGCCGGCTATCTTACTATCCGTGATTATAACGAAACGACAGGATTTTATAAATTAAATTATCCCAACATTGAAGTCCGTCAGACTCTGGCGCAGTTTTTATCCGGTAATTATTCCAAAGCCGACGAAAAAGTCAAAAATTCCGTGTCTGTTCAGTTTATAAAATCCCTGCTGGACGGTAAACCGGACGATTTTTTCAATCTGTTAAAACTTTACCTTAACAAAGTTGATTATTCTCTAAGCAGTAAAATTACCGAATACTATTTCGAGTTCGCAGTTTCAAATATTATCAATATGCTGGGACTGGACTGTAAAAACGAAGTACACACAGCCAACGGAAGAATGGACAGCGTTGTCTTTGCCGGGAACTTCATTTACATCTTTGAATTCAAAGTAGATGAACCTGTTGAAGATGCATTGTTTCAAATCGAAGAAAAAGATTATACTTCAATTTACGCGGACAGCGGTAAAAAAATAATCATTGCAGGAATCGTCTTTAGCCGGAAGTTACGGAATATTGTTGAGTGGGATATTAGTTAAGTAATAAAAAAAGGAGGCATGTATCTTGATAACCCGTCTACTTAATGCCATGAAAAGACATCCCGGCCTTTATCTGATGATGCTCCTTCCTGCTGCGTACTTTCTGATTTTTAAATATATACCCATGGGCGGCCTGGCAATGGCGTTCATGAAGTATAACCCGGTAAAAGGATTCGCAGGCAGCACATGGGTGGGATTCAGCAATTTTATTAAATTTTTCCAATCTTACTTCTTTGGTTCCCTTATATGGAACACGTTTTCCATCAGCCTTTATCAGTTGGTTTTTGGTTTTCCAATGCCGATTATTCTGGCAATTTCAATAAACGAAGCAGTAAGCATGAAATTAAAAAAAACAGTCCAGATGATTACTTACGCGCCGCACTTTATATCGACTGTTGTTATGGTTTCAATTATTCTGCAGTTTCTGTCTCCCCATTACGGTCTTATCAATTTTATGCTGTCAAAACTGGGAATTGAGCCTGTTAATTTTATGGGCATTTCTTCGTATTTCAAGACGATTTATGTTGTGTCAGGGATCTGGCAGACAATGGGTTATTCATCAATTGTCTACATTGCAGCTCTTTCCGCCATAGACCCGCAGATCGTGGAAGCGGCGATTGTGGACGGCGCCAGTAAGTTCAAAAGGATTTTATTTATTGACTTACCTTTTCTGATGCCTACAGCGATTACCCTGCTGATTCTGAACGCAGGCAGGATTATGAGCATTGGGTTTGAAAAAATATTTTTGATGCAAAACCCAATGAATCTCAATTCATCAGAAATTATATCGACCTACGTTTATAAAATCGGACTTCTCAATACAGATTACAGTCTCGCTACAGCAATCGGATTGTTTAACTCTGTTATTAACCTTGTTCTGATTCTGATAGTGAACAAGCTGGCCAAAAAATACGGCGAAGTAGGTTTATTCTGATGAAAATAAAACGTTCAAAATCCGATTTGACATTCGATATTATAAACACATTCCTGCTGACTGTGATTCTGATAATTGTTATTTATCCGTTGATCTACATCGTAAGCGCGTCAATCAGCGATCCTGCCAAAGTCACATCCGGGGAGGTCTGGTTATGGCCCATCGGAATAAATTTCAAGGGATATACAGCAGTCGCCCAATATAATCCCGTGTTGATGGGTTATGCAAATTCATTTTATTATGCGATAGTCGGAACAGCTATCAATGTTTTTATGACATTGATAGCAGCGTATCCGCTATCACGCAAAGAATTTTACGGCAGGAATGTTTTAATATTTTTAATAACCTTTACCATGATGTTCTCAGGCGGCTTAATTCCTACTTACCTTCTTGTCAAGTCTTTGGGCATGGTTAATACAAGATGGTCGCTGATAATTCCCGGCGCAATAGGTGTTTGGAATTTGATTATTACCCGGATTTTTTTACAGACATCAATTCCAGGTGAACTCTACGATTCAGCAGAAATTGACGGCGCAGGCGATCTGCGTACGTTTCTGCAGATAGTCATTCCGCTGGCAAGACCTGTCATAGCCGTCATAACACTTTATTACGCAGTCGATCACTGGAACAGCTATTTCGACGCATTAATTTACCTGAACAAACAGAATTTATTTCCGCTGCAAATACCATTGCGCAATATCCTGATACTTAACAGTATGGATATGTCCATGCTTGCGGATGTGGAAGAAATGGTAAAAAGGCAGCAGCTTGTCGAACTGCTCAAATATTCGCTTATTGTCGTGGCCAGCCTTCCGGTAATGCTGCTGTATCCGTTTGTCCAAAAACATTTTGTTAAGGGTCTTCTGATCGGTTCGGTAAAAGGCTGATATCAATGAATATTAACACGGAAATTCCGTAGTTGATAAATATTTAATGGAGGAATGCATAATGAAAAAGAATGGTTTTGCGGTTTTATTAATGCTCATCCTGGCTGCGGCAGTGTTTGCGGCCGGCGGACAGCAACAGGCTGCTGCAGCGCAGAGCGGTGCGGGAAGCAGTATTGTTACAGCGCCCGGGACATTTCCGGTGGTAAACAGCCCTGTCACCCTTAAGGTATTTGCCGGCGGATCAGCTTCAATAGAAAATTTTGAAACAAACGAATTTACAAAATCCTATGAGCAAAAAACCGGTGTAAAACTTAGCTGGCAGGTAGCGCCACCGGATTCAGTAGCGGAACAGCGCAGGTTAAGCATCGCCAGCGGTGATCTGCCGGACTTTTATATGAATGCGGGTTTTACCAGAAATGATGAAGTATCTTACGGCAAAGACGGAGTTTTTGCTCCATTGAATAATGTAATTGATACTTATGGTTACTGGATAAAAGATATGTTCAAAGAAATGCCGGAATCAAGATCACTTATTACAGCTCCGGACGGAAATATTTACGGCCTTCCATTCTCCTCTGATTCGATCCATACCTTGTTTAATGCAAAACTCTACATTAATTCAGCATGGTTAAAAGCATTAAACCTAAAAGTTCCGTCAACTACAGCGGAATTTCAGGATGTATTGAGGGCATTTAAAACAAAAGATCCCAACGGCAACGGAAAAGCAGATGAAATTCCGCTTATCACTTTCCAACCTGCTGGAAACGGTACTAATCAGGTAGTTCCGTTTTTTGTAAATTCTTTCATCCAGATGGACATGAACGGATTCTATGTAACCAAAGATGATAAAGTAGATATCGCTTATAATAAACCGGAGTTCAGGCAGGCACTGCAGTATTTAAACGGTCTTGTTAATGAAGGGCTCCTGGATCCCACTTCATTTTCAATAACTCAGGCGCAGTTAAGACAGCTGGCTGAAGATCCTGCGGGAATGTTACTGGGTTCAGTAATCATGCAGGCGCCGTCCACCATTTACGCCATGACCAGTCCAAGACAAATGGATCTGGACGCCATAGCTCCGATGCAAGGTCCAAATGGAGTCCGGTTGGGCATTTATTGGCCGGATACACAGGTAACAACCGGGGCGCTTATTGTAACAACCAAATGTAAATATCCTGAAGTTGTTATGCGGTGGGTAGACTGGTTCTTCAGCCTGGAAGGTATTTTGAATATGCGTATAGGTAGACAAGGTATTGAATGGGATTATCCAAAGCCTGGTGATTTAAGTTATACGGGAGAACCGGCCCAATGGATAAATATCGGTTCCCAGGGAGGTTCAACAAATCTCTTTTGGATGCAGTACGGTGTGGCTTCGTACAACAGACATTCCAAACAATTGGGAGTTTCAGATGATAAATTTTACGGTCCGGAAGGTTTAAACACAAGGTTATACAAGTATACCATAGATAGCTATGTGCCTTATAAACCTGATAAATATTTACCTCCCATGTACTTTGAAGCGTCTGTTCTTGACCCTATATCTCAGCCGCTTAACGACGTAACCAATTACAGAAACCAGATGTGGGCAAGATTTATTACAGGTGACCTTGCGTTGAATGACGCCAACTGGACTGCGTATGTAAATACGTTAAATCAAATGGGCATCGCGAACATTATCAGCGCGTATCAGAAAACTTACGATAATTATTTAAAAAATGCGGGAAAGTAGGATGAAAAAAACCAGGGGATCAATTTTACATCAGCAAATCCCCAGGTGAAAAAAATACAAGGAGATTTTGAATGAACAATGTTAAGAGAATGATTATTGCGGCAGTTATTCTGGTGCTGACAGGAGTGCTTGTTTTCGGCTCCGGAAACAATCAGACTCAAGGCAGCGGAGCGGCAGCAGCGGCGTCCAACAGTAATTTCAATCCAACCGGTTATCCGATTGTAAAGGATAAGATCACCCTTACAGGTTTCGGCAATCAGAATGTGACCCACCGGAACTGGGATGAACTTTATTGCTTTAACGAATATGAAAACAAATCGAATATCCACATCCAATGGACCACAGCGCCCAACCAGGGTTTTGCAGAACGGAAGAATGTTCTTTTAGCTTCCGGCGATTACCCTGATTTTTTCTACCGCTGCGCCCTTACAATTGCAGACCAAATAAATTACGGTTCCAAAGGCGCGTTGATTTCGCTTAACAAGCTCATCGACCAATACGGGGTAAACCTCAAGGACGATATCAAGGAACTGCCGGACATGGGCAAGGCGATAACGATGCCCGACGGAAACATTTATGCCCTGCCAAGCAAACCTCAAATTTCTCAGTCGTCTTCACCATACAACTGGATCAACAAACGGTGGCTCGATAACCTGGGTCTTAAAGTGCCGACTACCCTTGGTGAACTGGAAACCGTTCTTACGGCATTCAAAACCCAGGATGCCAACGGGAACGGGAACCCCAACGATGAAATACCGTATTCCGATCGTACTCTGGGAGCTTCCATTTTCAGTTCCACATACTCGGCGTTTGGTATTGGGTCGCTGGGCAATGTCCAGTATGCCAATTATATTGATCTGGGCGATGACGGCAGGATTCGGCTTTTCGCAATTTCCGATAATTTCAGACAGCAGCTTGAATGGCTTGCCGGTCTTTACGCCAAAGGCCTTATGGACCCCGAGATGTTTACCCAGGACATTCCAACCTTTACCGCCAAGGGCGAGCAGGATTTAATAGGCGCTTTCTTTTTTAACAATACTCCGGATATCATCGGCTCAAAATACAATGATTTTGTTACCACACCTCCGTTCAAGGGCAATTACGGCCCTGCAGTCGATAACAATATAGGAGTGCCTTTCAACCTGGGAGCTTTCGCCATTTCCAATCAGAACAAATACCCTGCGGAAACCATGCGGTGGATCGACTATTATTACGGATACGAAGGTTCATTGCTCATAAGGCTGGGCCAGGAAGGAGTAACATATATTAAAAATCCTGACGGTTCATATGCGTTAACAGATTTAATTACCAAGAATCCAAACGGGCTTAATATGCCGCAGGCCATAGGCCAGTACGCGATCGGTTTTGCGGGAGGCGGCTGTCCGGAATTCGCACGCGAGGAATTTGAACGCGCCCGTTTGCCCTCGGTTGTTTTTGATTCATACGACATAATAAAACCGTACATCAGTGTCAAAGCATTGCCCATGTTGTCGTTTACAACCGCGGAACAGGATCAGCTCAATGCCCTTACTGACGATATTGTTACCTATATTACCGAGCAGCGGATACAGTTTGTAACCGGCAGGCGGCCGCTCTCCCAGTGGAATTCTTATGTTAATGACATAAAGAACATGGGTGCGGATCGTTACGTAGCACTTTACCAGGCTTCCTGGGATCGCTACTCAAAGTAAAAAACTCAACTTCACGGGGAAATTTTCTCCGTGAAGTATTCTATCATTTCCTTTCTGCCGCTTGTGTCGGGCGGAACATTTGCGCCGTGAATAATCGGCGCGTTTTCGTTTTTATAAACCGGTGTCCGGGCTTCAAAAAGAATCCAGTTTAAAAGTATCTGCTTATATTCATCAACTTCGTTTTTATACGCCGCTGATTCCAATAAGTTATTCATTTCAAGGGGATCATTTTCAAGATTAAAAAATTGGGATTTCTGTTCGCTCTCGCACAACAGGAGTTTGCGGGTGCGCGAACGCACCATATAGCCGTCGCTTTCTTCGGTAAAAATATAATTCCTGTCCGGAATACCGTCAGTCAGATCTTTGCCGCGCATACTGACACCAATCTGTGCGCCGGCTGCACTGATAATTGTTGCCGTTACATCGGGATTATTGCAGAGACTGTTATCCGTTTCCCCTTTCCTGTACAGGCCAGGGTACTTAATGATCAACGGAACTTTGGCCAGCGGATCATACAGATTATTTCCTTTCCCGAGTATATGATGGAATCCTAAATATTCGCCGTGATCGCTTGTGTATATAATGAGTGTATTGTGATAAAGACCTTTTTGTTTGAGCAGGCTGATCATTTTCCCAACCTGAAAATCAATTTGTGAAATGGACGCATAATAATAAGCCATCACTTGTTTCATTTGTGTTTCGGATACATGCTTGTAAGAAAAATTACCGTCATGCCTGGCGATATCCTGCGGCAGATGTTCCGGAGTCCAGCCCGGGAGAAACTCCATGTCATCAGGATTGTACATCCGCGTCCATGGTTCCGGAGGATCAAAGGGACGGTGCGGTTTTATAAAACCGGTCATCAGCATATTACCTTCTTTGCCCCACTTATCAATTATTTCAAGGGCTTTTTGGCCTATCCAGGTGGTTGAATGATGCTCCTCGTCCAGGTCAGAGACCATGGCTCCAAGTGTATCCCGGTATTCCTGCGGCGCAGTTTTTTTAAAAAGAGCTTCTTGATCCCAAAGATCAATTTTATCTATTAACCCTTCTTCCTTAAGATACCTGTGATAATCATCATCGTATCGTCCCATACCAAGCTGTTCGGCAAGGTACATTTCTTCAAAACCCACATCCAGGTATGTTGGAGTAAAGTGCATTTTACCGGTTGCAGCGGTTTTATACCCTGCCTTTTTTAAAATGCGCGGGAAGGTATCAATGGTTTCCGTTATGGTTGAAACATTCCTCCATCCCATGTGCTGGTGCGGATACAATCCGGTTATAAGCGAATAACGGGACGGCGTACAGACCGGATACGGACAAAAACTATTTTTATAAAGAACCCCGTCAGTTATAAGCGAATCAATATTTGGTGTTTTTACCTGCTGGTTCCCGCAGGCTCCAATACAGTCAAAACGGTGCTGATCCGCATGGATAAGCAAGATATTCGGTTTTTCCGGTTTATTCATTATTATGGCTCCGGTTGAAAAATTTAATGCTTTTCTTAAAAAATTACAATGAGAATATTACTTGAGAATATTACTTGATAGAACATTAATAAATATGTATTGTGCTAATGAAGAATAAAACCATGAAACAACCAAACATCCTTTACCTGATGGCAGATCAATGGCGTTTTGACTGCATAGCGGCGCTCGGGAACAAAAAGATTTCGACGCCCAACATTGATCGCCTTGTATCGCGCGGCGTTGCTTTTACAAACGCGTATTCGAACTGCCCTGTCTGTGTAGCGGCGCGGTATACCATCCGTACGGGCAGAGATACCAATCTGACGGGCAGTTTTACCAACGCAAAACCTGCCGCGCTTGACGGGCTTGCCCAAAACATGGAAGACCGCTGCGGACCTTATCTGGCCCGCTTTATGGGCGGCCTGGGGTACCGGACTTTTGGTATGGGGAAATTCCATACTGTGCCTGACTGGAACGAGGATGTCGGTTTTGAAACCATGCTGCATGCTGAGGCTTCTTACAGAAATACTGAACAGCGCTCCCTTGACGCTTACGGCGGATTTATTATGCGGGAACATCCGGAGTATGCCCATGTCGAGCAGCCGCACGGTGACCGCACAGAAATGTATTATATGCCGCAGACCAGCCCCCTGCCGGCCCGGCTTAACCAGGAAGCCTTTGTCGCGGACAAAATTATAGAATTGATTAACAACGGCGGCAGCAGGCCCTGGTTTGGCTTTGTTTCGTTCTTTGGGCCTCATCCCCCGTTCGCGCCGCCGGTTCCTTTTAACCGGATGTATAACCCCGACCGTCTGGACAATCCGGTCTGCGGCCAACTTGCCGTTGACCACATGGATGAGCAGATACCCTGGATGAATCATGATATTTGGGCAGACGAAATAAACGATTACCTGACCCGCGTTTTAAAATCCCGTTATTATGGTGAGATTAGTTATATTGATAACTGCATTGGCAGGATCCTGGATGCTGTCGAAAAAACAGACGCCTGTGATAATACATTGATTTGTTTTTTTACCGATCACGGGGATCACCTGGGCGATCACCACGCGTGGCAAAAGGAAAGTTTTTTCGAACAATCCGCTCACATTCCTTTCCTGCTGTCATGGCCTTCGCGGCTGCCGGCGGGAACACTCAATAACGAACTGGTCGGGCTTACCGATTTATTCGCAATAGCCTCATCGGCCGCCGGTGCAATGGAAACGAGGGACGGTATGGACGTCCTTGGCATGCTGGAAAAAAAAGCCGCGCCGAGGGATTATTTTTTTGGGACTTACGGTATGCCCGGCACTCCGGAATTCAAGTTCATGATCCGCAGAGGGGATTATAAATATATTTTTCTGCCCAACGGCAACAGGCGCCAGCTTTTTGATCTGCGCAGCGAT
Source organism: Treponema sp. (assembly GCA_009780855.1). Taxonomy (GTDB): domain Bacteria; phylum Spirochaetota; class Spirochaetia; order Treponematales; family Breznakiellaceae; genus WQZG01. Next base: position 50,161 of record WQZG01000007.1, on the reverse strand, counting down.
CCAAACGAACTGCGCAACCTTGCCTGCGAACTGCCGGCAGTTTCTGCAGAAATGCATAACCTTGCAAAAAATCACGGCCGCAGGCCCGGATGGCTTGCAGCGTTTGAGGGAGATGATTTTAAGGTTTTCCCCTATACCGAAAGACCGCACAAACGCGTAAACCAGATGGCCCATGATCGCGGTATACACGGGTTTTCTTTTTTACCGTAAACCGGGCGCGGCGGCAAACCGGGCGCGGGTATTTGCAAATCAGTTCTTTTTGATATATAATTACATTAATCAAAAAAAGGGATTTTGCATTGAGCCAGAAATTAAAGCAAAAAAAACCGCAGATTTTTACCTTTAAGCACGGCATACACCCCAACGAAGAAAAACATCATACCGAGAACATGCCCATCACTACACTGCTTCCGCCCGCCGGCGCGGAGATAATAATCCCGCTGCTGCAGCATCTGGGCGCGCCGTGCAAACCGCTTGTCACAAAGGGGCAAAAAGTCCTTTTGGGCGAAAAGATCGGAGACAGCGATGTCTTTGTCAGCTCGCCGGTGCACAGCACAGTGTCGGGAACAGTCAAGGACATTCTGCCGCATCTGACCGTAATGGGAAACATTATTGATTCGATCATCATAGAAAATGACGGGGAGTTTAAAGAACACGAAAGTATAAAATTAAGGGACGGTTTTGACGATTTAAGCGGCGAACAAATACTCGCCATAATACGCGAGGCCGGAATTGTCGGCCTTGGCGGCGCAGGATTCCCGGCCCATGTTAAACTCTCTCCTCCGCCGGGCAGCAAAATCGATCTTATCATAGTCAACGGCTGCGAATGTGAGCCCTACCTTACGACAGACAACAGGGTCATGATCGAAGAATCGGATCGCATAGTAACCGGCCTGCAGATAATTCTGAAAATAATTGCGGGCGCAAAAGGCATTATCGCGGTAGAGGACAACAAACCGGAGGCGATCGAAGCCCTGCGTAAAAGCTGCGCCGCTTACAAAGAACGCACAGCCAAAACCGGCGGCGCCGATATTTCTGTAGCTGTCGTAAAAACAAAATATCCGCAAGGCGCGGAAAAACAGCTTATCAACGCCATTACCGGGAAGGAAGTCCCGTCAGGCAAGTATCCGTCCGACACCGGATGCATCGTAAACAACGTTGATACAGTTATTGCGATACACCGGGCGATCTTCCGCGGACGTCCGCTCATGCGCAGGGTTGTAACGCTTACAGGCGGCGCCGTAAAAAATCCCGGCAACTATAAGGCGCGCATCGGCACCAAATTAAGCGACCTGGTCGAGATGGCCGGTGGTTATAAGGCAAACCCCGCAAAAATCATTGTCGGCGGCCCGCTGATGGGAACGGCGATTTTTGATACTGAAGTACCCATTGTAAAAACAGCCGGGGGCGTTCTGTTCCTGACAGAAAAAGAAGCCTTTATTCCGCCGGAAAGAAACTGCATCCGCTGCGGAAGCTGTGTAGAAAACTGCCCGGCAAACCTGCTGCCCCTGGAGCTCAACGCTGACGTACTAAAAGAAGACAGCGAAGCATTTGTGCGGCACAACGGCCTTGAATGTATTGAATGCGGAAGCTGCTCCTACATCTGTCCTTCAAAAAGAAGGCTGGCCCAGTCAATCCGTACGATTCGCCGGGTCGAGCTCGCCAGGCGCAGGAACAAAACCTAAAGATAAACAGAATCTGAAGTAAAAAGGATCGTTATAGTGAAGGTTGTTATAAATCAGATAATGACAGTTTCCTCGCCGCCCCACATAGTCGGCAAAGATACTGTCGAAAGACGTATGCGCGATGTGCTTATAGCGCTTATGCCGGCGCTGATCATGGCTGTCTACCGCTACGGCGCCCAGGCATTTTACATTACCGCAATTACTGTAATTTCTGCGCTGCTGGCTGAATTTTTATTTCAGAAAGTATCCGGAAAACCTGTAACCGCCGGCGATTACAGCGCGGCAATAACAGGAGTTCTGCTTGCGTTCAACCTTCCGCCGGATGTTCCGTACTGGCTGCCTGTTCTGGGCAGTTTTTTTGCAATAGTCGTGGTCAAACAATTATTCGGCGGGCTTGGTTCCAACTTTATAAACCCTGCGCTCGCGGCAAGGGCTTTTTTGCTGGCATCCTTCCCTGTACACATGACAAACTGGCGGCTCCCGGATACAGTAACCGGAGCCACCTACCTCGCCCAAATCAAGCAGAACCCAGCGTTTGCGCCGCAGACTTCCGATTACATTTCCCTGCTGTTCGGTAAAATCGGCGGCTGTATCGGCGAAGTAAGCGCGGCCGCCATTCTTATAGGCGGAATTTTTCTGTTAATCCGTAAAATTATAAACTGGAGAATACCGGTTTTATACATCGCCAGCTTTGCGGTCTTTGGCATTATTTTTGACCGGACAGGTTCATTCGCACCTAACATTCTGTTTGAAATCCTGTCCGGCGGCCTGCTGCTGGGAGCGTTTTTTATGGCGACCGATTACGCCACCAGTCCGGTAACGCACGCAGGCAAAATAATCATGGGGATAGGCTGCGGTTTTTTAACTGCTGTAATACGCATTCACGGCGGCTACCCCGAGGGTGTCAGTTACGCGATAATCATCATGAACATCTTCGTTCCCCTGATTGACAAATACATTCGTCCAAGGGTCTACGGCAAGGGCAGGAAAAAAACATGAAGAAGAGTTACGTCCTCAAGCCATCCTTGACACTTTTTATAACGGCTGTGATCACAATAGCGGCACTAAGCGCGGTTTACACATTAACCGCCGAACCGATCGAAGCGCAAAAACAAAAAGTCCGTGTCGCCGCAATGAAAGAAGTATTGCCGGAAGCGTCGGAGTTTACGGAACTAAGCGATGCATCGGCCAAAAGCGGCAGCATTACCGCGGTCTACGAAGGCCGCATCGCGGATAATCGCGCCGCGGGCAGCAACGCAGCGGGAAGCAGTATCGCAGGCTATGTCGTGCAGCTTTCGCCGGAAGGGTACAGCGGCGCAATTGATCTAATTGTCGGAATCTCTGTACCCGGCAATAAAATTACAGGCATGCGGGTGCTAGGGCATACGGAAACGCCGGGCCTTGGGGCGCTTGCCGTAAAGGGAAATTTCTACAAACAATTCGACAACAGGGACCTTGTTCCGCTGAATGTTGTAAGGACACCGGCCGGCGCAGACAGTATCCAGGCAATCACCAGCGCGACCATTACGTCCAAAGCCATAACAGGGGCGGTAAACGAAGCGATAAACTGGTATAACCGGGAAGTAAAAAAATGAAATACCTTGAATTGCTAAAGAACGGCATAATCAGCAAAAACCCGATCTTTGTGCAGGTGCTGGCGCTCTGCCCCCTGCTCGCTGTAACTACATCAGCAGTAAACGCAGTTACCATGGGACTGGCTACTACAGCCGTCATGATCTGTGCGAGCATTGTTATCTCCCTGGTGCGCAGACTGTTCTCCGGCGAAATCCGGATCGCGGCGTCGGTTATCATTGTCGCGGGTTTTGTTACAGTCGTCGAACTGATGCTGGCAGCTTACGCACCGCCAGCCATAAACGACGCGCTGGGAATTTTTATTCCGCTGATAGTCGTCAACTGCATACTGTTTGCGCGCCTTGAGTCATTCGCCTCAAAGAACAAAGTCTTTGCCTCGGCAATTGATGCGCTTGGTATGGGTCTGGGATTTACACTCGGCCTTTTTACAGTCGGCGTGATCCGGGAATTTTTGGGAAGCGGTTCGGTCTTTGGGATTGAGCTGCTGCACGACAGTACATCGTATATGCTGATTATGGTTATGCCGGCCGGGGCTTTCTTTACCCTGGGAGTTATAATAATGATCCGTAAATATATGCAGATAAAATCGGGGAGGTTCAGAAGATGAGCCTGTTTTTTATCCTGATAAGCGCGGTCTTTATAAACAACTATGTCCTTGTCCAGTTTCTGGGAATGTGCCCGTTCTTCGGCGTTTCAAAAAAAACCGAGACCGCCGTAGGAATGGGGCTTTCTGTAATGTTTGTTGTGACACTCTCGTCGGCAATGACTTTTTTGTTTTACAAATTCGTACTCGTTCCCCTTAACATTACATATCTGCGGACCGTGGTTTTTATTCTGATAATCGCGTCCATCGTGCAGTTCGTGGAAGTATTCATGAAAAAAATGCTTAAGGCGCTTTACGGCATGCTGGGCGTTTATCTCCCGCTTATAACGACAAACTGCGTAATCTTCGGCGTTACATTAATCAACATCAAAAACAACTATACCTTTGCCGGAGCAATCGTCAACAGTCTGGGCGCGGGCGCCGGTTTTACGCTGGCAATGGTTTTGCTTGCCTGCATCCGGGAAAGGTACGACAACAACCCGGACGTGCCGGAACTGTTCAGAGGCTTCCCGCTGGCGCTGTTCTCCGCCGGACTCATGAGCATAGCGTTCATGGGTTTCCAGGGAATGATTTAGAGAATGCGGAATTAGGAATTAGGAATTAGGAATTTTTAAATCAAGAGTAATAGGATGATTTTATGATACAGACAATGTTAATTCCTGTTTTGGCTGTCGCGGGACTGGCTTTGATTTTTGGCGCCATACTTGGACTGTCTGCCAAAAAATTCGCCGTTGAGTCTGATCCAAATGTTGACCGGATAGTCAGTGTATTGCCGGGCGCTAACTGCGGAGGCTGCGGGTTCCCTGGCTGCGGCGTATTCGCGGAGAACGTGGTAAAGGGCAAGGCCAGTTACAACGGCTGTCCGCCCGGCGGAGCTTCAGCAGCTTCGGAGATCGCCAAACAAATGGGAATTGACGCCGCCCCGTCAAACCGCAGCGCCGCGTTTGTAAAATGCGACGGATGCAACACCAACATCAAAAGAAATTATATTTACGACGGACCCAAAAGCTGCGTTTCTGCCTCCCAGCTCGCGACAGGCGGCAACAAGTCGTGCAGGTACAGCTGCATAGGACTGGAAAGCTGTAAGAACGCGTGTCCGTTCGGCGCCATAAAGATGGTTGATGGCGTGGCTGTAATAATTAAGGAAAAATGCAGCGCCTGCGGCAAATGCGTAGCGGTCTGTCCCAAAAACCTAATCGAAATAGTGCCGGATAAAAACACAGTCAGGGTAATGTGCAACTCAACCGACAAGGGAAAACTGGTCAGGGAAAACTGCCGGGCCGGCTGCATAGGCTGCAACATCTGCCAAAAAATCTGCCAGGCCGGCGCCATCACTGTAGTCAACAATATCGCCCACATTGATTATGAAAAATGCACACTGTGCATGGAATGTGTGCCAAAATGCCCTTCAAAGGCTATCAGGGTTATGGCTCAGATTTCTTAACACAAACATATTTATCAGCAGACTCAAAATTCCGCATACAGTAACAACGGAAAAAACCAACTTGAAACCGGAGCTCTCAAGGACCGGCGCGATTAGCAGGAGAACAGCCGATGATAACGCGAGGGAAATCGTTGTGTATACACCGACAAACAGCGGCAGTTTTAAAGGAGGGCAAACTTCGCCGAGCAGGAGGGAAATAATCTGGTTGAAACCGGTGTTTCCAAGGTTGGCGAGTATCCATGCCGCAAACAAAAAAGGCAGCGATCCGGTGAAGAGCGCAAGACCGCCGGCAGCGATTATCGTTACGGCAGCTAATTTTGAAATAATCCGCGGGCCAAAACGATCAACAGCCCTTCCGGTCACAATGTAACCTGCAATGTTTGATATTACGGCAAGGGCGGCAAGCAGGGCAATTTGGGATTCCGCAGCCGCAAAAACCCGTATCGCGTATAAGGTATAATACGGAAGCATGGAGTTGGCGGCCACCAGGAACATGCATGTTAAAATCAGGGAGCGGAAAGGCCTGTTGTTTTTTACTGCGGCCGGTATTTCCTTAAGATACTGAATGACATTCATTGAAACGTTTGTGCTAAAATTTTCATGCTGGCGCATCAATAAAAAAACAAAGGCGTCTGCGATTAAAAGAAGGATGCCAAGCAGGAATATCAGCATAAAATTATACGGAAAAAAAACCCGGCTCAGTATAACAGGGATCAGCGCGGCGGCGCCCAGACCCAGGCCGGAACCCGCGGCGTTTCCCATTCCGCGGATAAAACCCCTCTTGTCCGGCGGAAGCAGCTTGATTACCAGCGGCGTATAATAAACATTATAGCAGCCGGTAAAAAAACAGAACACGCTCCAGAAAAAAAGAAAAATCCATACCGGGAAAGCAGAACCGGAAAATAACGGTATACTCAAAACAAAGGCCAAAAAAATCAACCGCTGGGTCAGGAGGATACTGCCAAAACTCCTGTGCAATACCAGCGATTTCGTCGCCAGGTATCCAAAGACAGGCTGACCCGCGAAATTGCATACTGTAGCCAGGGATGCCGCCAGAGCGATTTGAAAGGTTGAGGCCCCAAGCCGGTTTAAATAAAACGGAATTACCGCAGATACAGAGATCAATGTCATAGCCGGCATAAACAAAACGCCGTCAAAAAAAAACAGGAACAGGTTATGCCTTAAGTCTCTTCTGCTGCCGTACATCAGTATGTATATCGAAACATTTTGTAATAACAAAGACAAGACTGTGTGCGGCAAATATTATCTGACAATAGCCTTCTTCTGTTTTTCCACATACCCGCTTTGTGAGGCAGAGAGATTGATATACCGCTGTTTTAACAGGGCCTTTTCTATGGGGTCTATACCAGGAGAGCGGAGTATGTTTTGTATTCGTGTTTTATGGGCAATACATGCAATGTGAAAAGCGTCTTTAGGAAAGCTATGTATACGGTATTTTTTATTATGCGGGATAGCCATTTCAACCCCTTGATAAAGAGTAATATCTTCTGCTGCTTTTAGGGCAAGAAAAGCATCATGACAAACTGCGTTACACGCAGTTTGTCGATGGTAAGGAAGATCCACAGCAAGTGGTAAATTTTAGGATTAATAAACTACAGAAAAAAAAATTCGTCAAATAGCGAGTTTTTTCTGATCAAAATATTCGCTATTTGACGAAATTTGATGATAATTCAATAAAAACTGCCTACTACTCCCCACTAACCACTTCCCACTCCCTACTCCCCACAACCACCATATTGACACCTTTCCAAAGCCATGTTCTAATAACAATAAAGTTATTAAAAATGAAAACGATTATTTCAATGCAGACAGTATGTTTCTCCCTTCAGCAGCACGACGCTATTTATTGGGTAGAAACATCCGGGCTGTTATTGTAATGACCGTTTAATAAAGGTCAGATCATGCGGCCCGGAGCCTTAAGGTTCCGGGCCGTTTTTTTTTGCAGGAGGCAGAAACATGAGATTTAACCTGTATACAGATGTCAAAGTTTTTTACAAAGACACCCGCGATGTGCTGATGCGCCACGAAGCGCAGAACCTGATTCCGCTTGGCAACATTATCATTGGCAATGAGGGAAAGGACAAAGCCGGCTGGCGGGATTCTGCAGCCTGGTTTATGGCGACAGTTACAAACGACTCAGGCATTCTCCTTACCGCGATCATGACGCCGCCGCACAATCTTACCCTTTACGCGACTAACAATAAAATCCGCGATGACGCTCTTAAATGTCTTGTTGAAGGCCTTATCGCCGGCGATATTATTGTCCCCGGCGTAATGACAGAGAACAGCCTGGCGGAACGTTTTGCCGGGGCCTGGTCAGCGGCGGCAAAAACAAGTTATACAATCGAAAGTAAAATGCGCATTTATGAGCTGTTTAAAGTGAATCCCGCCATTCCGCTATTTGGCAAGATGCGGCTGTTGGAAGATAAAGACCTTTCATTTTTTCCTTACTGGCTGGAGGGATTCAACGCCGATTGCTTTGGAGACATGCCCACGCCCAAACCGAACCTGGAAACCTATAAATATTTTGTTAATAAAAAAAAGGTGTATGTACTTGAGCATGAAGGCACCGAAGTCTCGATGGCGCAAAAGAACCGCGAGATGCAGACTGTCTGCGGGGTCAGCATGGTTTATACGCCTCCATACTTCAGGGGCAAAGGCTACGCTTCTTCTGTCGTTGCACAATTAAGCCGGATGATTCTTGAGCAGGGTTTTACCAAATGTGTGCTGTATACGGATCTGGCAAATCCGGTTTCAAACAGCATCTATCAAAAGATCGGGTATGTTCCAATCGGCGATTCATTAACGATCAAATTCGGAGATGCCGATCAATACCGGCGTGAGTAAATACGTGAGTAAATAGCGCGAATAAGGAAGCGTAAAATGGAAAATTCAATCAGCGAAAATGTGATCAGCGAAAATTTAATTCTGGTAAAACCGGATGCAAAATATTCACAGGAAATCCTTGCTTATAAAAAAGAATTCGAAAATTCAACAGATCGCATGAACGGAGCGGGCGGACTGGAAAAGTACGATGATCCAATTAAATGGATCGAATTGTGCCGGCTGCTGGAAAAACAGGAGACTTGTCCGCCGGACAGGGTTGAATCCGATCAATATATGCTGGTGCGCGCCGGCGACGGGAAAGTCCTGGGGATGATAAATTTCAGGCATTGGCTAAACGAATATCTGGCTGAATACGGCGGACACATCGGTTACTCGGTGCGCAAGTCGGAGCGGCTCAAAGGCTATGCAAAAAAAATGCTGGGGCTCTGTCTGCAGAGATGCAGACAGGCCGGCCTTTCAAAAGTACTGCTGACCTGTATGAGCGGCAACGAGGGGAGCCGCAAAACCATACTGGGCGCGGGAGGTGTTTACGAGAGGACGACCCGTCTGGACAGCGAAGACGTTGATATGGAACGGTACTGGATCTACCTGGACCCCCTGGAAAAATACTACAACAGGTACAACGAAAACAACCGGCTTTTAACCAGGAGCGGCAGCGTCGAATTCCTTACAACGATGCGTTACATCAAACGCTTCATCAAGCCAGGAGCGCGCATCCTGGATATAGGCGCCGGAACAGGCCGGTACAGCCTGCGTCTTGCGGACGAGGGTTACCAGGTGGACGCAGTTGAATTGATAGAGCACAACATCGAAATTTTTAAAAGCCAGATAAAACCAGACCACAGGATCAGCGTAAAACAGGGCAATGTCCTGGACTTATCGTCCATCGCGGACAACAGTTACGACATCGTCCTGCTGCTCGGGCCCATGTATCATCTGTACAATACCGCTGACAAGCGAAGGGCGCTTGAGGAAACCCTGCGGGTAACAAAACCGGGCGGCGTAATGTTTGCCGCCTACTGTATTCAGGAGGCAAGCATTATCCAGTACGGGTTCGAAGGCCGGCATATGCCGGAGATCTTTGAAAAGAAACTTCTTGATCCGGAAACGTTTAAGGTCATATCGGATCCTTCTGAAATTTTTGAACTGTACCGCAGGGAAGACATTGACACCCTGATGGAAACGCTTGGCGCAAAAAGGCTGCATTACGTTGCGGCAGATCTTTATACCCAATATATGCGCAGTACCGTTGACGCAATGGATGATGTCACTTTTGAATGTTACTTAAATTATCATTATTCAATCTGCGAGAGAAATGATTTAACGGGACTTACAAACCACAGCCTGGATATCTGGAAAAAAAATTGACAGCCGGTTTTTAAATCAGGTATACTGTTTTGCGATTTTTTCGAATTCATCCTGAATGTCTATAAGCGCGTCAATGAGAAGGGGATCGAACTGGGTGCCTTTCCCTTCAACCATTATCTTAATGGCTTCCGCATACGGAATCGCAGACTTGTAGACACGGGCGCAGACAAGGGCGTCGTAAACATCGGCTATGGAAGCGAGCCTGGCAACCAGCGGAATCTTGTCTTCCTTGAGCCCCTGCGGATATCCCTTGCCGTCCCAGCGTTCGTGGTGGCTGTAGCAAATATCTTCGCAGTGCTTAAGATAGAGGGAAGTATTGACGTTACCCAGTTCGCCGATGATTTTTTTACCTTCGGTAGTATGGGTCTTCATTATTTCGTATTCAGCCGGTTCAAGACGGCCGGGACCGGGTTTTTTAAGTATGCTGTCCGGAATCGAAAGCTTGCCGACATCATGCAGGGCCATTGCTTTTGTGATAATGTCCGGCTGCATTCTGGCAAGTTCCCAGGCATATTTTGTTCCCAGGTTTATAAGATAATTGGCCAGGGTCCTTACATAAAATTGCGTTCTTTTGACATGTTCGCCGGATTCCATATCGCGGTGCTCGATAACGTTCGCGAGCCCCTGCAGCGCGTTGTCCAGAGTTTTGTTGGCTTCTTCAGTTTTTTTGATTACTTCCTCAGTCTTCTGGGCAACCATTTCCTCCATCCGGTTGCGGTAATTTATAAGTGCGATTTGGTTTTTGACGCGCAGCTTGACAACTTCCGGTGAGAACGGCTTATTGATAAAATCCACGGCGCCGGCCGCGAGTAGTTCTTCTTCAGAATCCTCTTCGGCTGTAATAAAAATAACGGGAATGCGCCTTAAGGCCTCGTCCTTCTTGAGAATGCTGAACATTTTACGGCCGTCCATCTCCGGCATCTGGACGTCCAGCAGAATAATTTTGGGCTGGATTCCGGCTGTTTCAAGCAGTTCCAGAGCCTGTTTGCCGTTGTTGGCCGTCAGTACATGGTAATCATCTTTAAGAATTTCTTCGAGCATCATGACATTTATATCAATGTCATCGACAGCGAGAACTGTCGGCGCGCCGAATCTGTCAGGCATACTTCGCTATTACCTTGTCAACAGCAGTAATTGTCTCGGTAAAACAAATTTTGAGCTGGTTGAGTGTCTGGGGATCCAGTGATTTTCCTTTTATCTGAGTCTCCGCGGTAAGGGATTGATTAAAAAGTTCGGTAAGCGAAAGATTGGCGGCAATACCTTTTATGGTATGGGCTGCGGCCTGGGCCTTTTCCCATTCCTGGGAAACGGCAAAAGCTTCCAAATCTCTGAGGTTTGTATCGGTCTTGAATTTAGTAAGCAATTTTGCATAAAGCTTGCCGTTGTTCATAACCCGTTTTTTACCTTCTTCCTCATTTATGTAGACTACTTCAGCCATGGTAATCCTCCCTGTAATTCATTTATTAATATACTGAAAAAAAATATTCTTGACAATAGCAGAAATTTTAACTGATTTTTAACAGAGCCGGAATTTTTATAAAGTGTTACATTATCGTTCATTTTTTACGGTTATTGTCTCAAAACCGGAGTCCGGCGCCAATATCCATGCTGAACCTGTAACCGGCCTTAACCGGCCCCAATTCTCCGTTTTTCGCGCCGCCGCTGATTAACATATCGGCAGGCAGCCTTAAATTCAGACTTAATGTGAATCCCTGGTAAATTTCATACTGAATAAATGCTGAATTAAAAAAGGACGGCGAATCAAAACAATAAACTGACGATATACCTGTTCTGGTATAATCATTAATCCTGTAAATTAAACTGCCGTAAAGATAATGATGATTAAGCAAAACACCGGTCCCGTATCCGGACGCGGAAGACACCGATGCTGAGCCGCTGTATAAATATTCCCATAATGTATAAAAATCCCCGCCCAAAAAACTATAATCAAATCCGGCGCTGGCAGAAAGCCCTTCTATTCCGTCAGGAGCGGCCGTGTTAAGAACGTAAAGGGCGTCGGCAACAAGGCCAACTTCCAAATCCGCTTTTAGAGAAAAACCAAACATGTGCAGGCCGTAATCAAAACCTGCCAGCGGAGTTTGGTATGAATAAAGCAATTGCAGGCTGGCCATATCCCAGTGCTTGTCCAGGGTAAGGCCCGGCGTATAACCGCCGCCGGTAATTTGGGCCGGGCTTTTGGGAGCGGCCGCGAAAAACAACAGCTTCATCGTATCTGTCGGATAAACAGAAAAATCCAGACCAAGGACGCCGCGCGGCCTCGCATTGGCGGAAAGCGGACTGCGGCTGGTTAAAAAATCCGACGGCCCCCAAACCTGACCATACCCAAAGTTAAGCCGCAATAGACCGGCTTCCGCGTCAACGTAATCGCCGTTAACCCTAAAATAAAGCCGTTCCGGCTCCAGTACTGCCGCGTAATTCTCACCCTGTATATAAGACGGATTCGCGGCAAAATTCCCGGTAACCGCCGCCGCATTAAAAGCGGCGTAAATCGAGCCGTAATCCCCTGTTTTGATTCGCAGCCTTATATTGGCAAACTCCTGCAGACCAAATGAGTTATGCGGAGAATCCGCCAAAAAAGTATAATTAAGCGTACTATCGAGAGTCCCCGACAACGAGGTCTGGCCGTAAATCGCCGCAGCAGCAGTCAGCCAAACCACCCCCAATAAAATTTTCTTAATCAAAAAATTTCTCCCTTGTCAACTTTCAACTTTTAACTTTTAACTGCCCCACTCCCCACTAACCACTCCCTACTCCCCACTCCCCACATCCCATTCTCTACACTTCACTTTTCACTGTTAACTGTTCTTTCTCTCACCTCTCCAAATTCCTCTGGCTAAAAACCGAATCCGCAATTGGCTCATCCAGGATAACGTTCTTCATTGTAAAAGTAGTTTTGCTGCCGCGGCGCAATAAGTCGCTTATTTCAATCTCAACAGGAAAACGGCGTCCGTTAATGTTTTCAACCTTGAGCATATTATATTCTTTAAGTTTGGCTCCTGATAACGCAAACAATTCGTAATGGAGCAAATCATTGTTTTCCTGATCAATCCAGAGCATCCGTTTGGGATAACTCTCGGTGCGGTTTTTGGCGTTAAGCTCCAGCACCCAGGTATTGCGGCCGTTCCAAATCTCAGGGTCTCTTAGAATAGCATTGTAGCGCGAAGAAAGGGTAGCGTTGTCGATAGTATCTTCATAAGACATGTCAGAACCCATCATTGATTCCTTGAGCATATGTCCGGAAATAAGCATTACGCCTTCGTTATCCGGGGAATACATATAGAGCCGGCCGCTGCGTTTAAGGTACTTGGTTCCAACATCTTCCGGATTAAAAAATTCCATAAAGCTGTCAGAGTTGGCCCGCCCCCAGGCCTTAAAAGATTTAACATACCTTTTGCTCTGATAATCAATGATCATCTCGCCGTCATACTGAATGGTGTCATAAATTTCATTCTTGTCGATTCTGGCCAGCAGCTCCGCGGCGGAAGGAGCCTGCGTTGATGAAGTCTGGCCAAAAGCCCCAGCCCCGCCAGCCAATATTGCCGGCATAGCCAATATTAAAAACAAAACAATTTTTTTCAAGTTACCCCCCAAACACTTCACTTTTAACTTTTAACTTTTAACATTTCTAATTTCTCATTTCTAATTTCTAATTTTTTCATCTTCGTATCGCTTCCACCGGCTCCACAAAAGCGCTCTTGAGCGACGGGATCAATGTAAAAACCGAAGCCACAACCACACCCATAATCCACGCGCGCAATAATATAAATGGATTGAACTCCAAAAAAATTGCGTTGCTTAACGGCATTTCGCTGAAGGTGTTTCCGTACAAATCGCCCATGCGGATCGGGTACTGTGATCCAATGCCTGAGATAAGTCCGCCCAGTATGACACCGGCCAGTGCGCCAAAGGCTGCAAGAAATATTGATTCAAAAAAGAAAACTTTTACTATCTCGGCACGGGTCATGCCAAGACAGCCCATCATGCCGATTTCTTTTATGCGTTCGTGAATTATCATCACTACGGTATTAATAATAAGGAAGCTGGCAACGATCAGGAAAACCAAAAAAACTATTGTATATATAGGCGTTACTATCTGCATTATCGAAACCCAGTAATTATCCCGCCACTCGGTTACAACATTGCCGCTGCCCAGCAGACTGGTGACCGCAGCCGTTATCGGGCCGCTTTGTCCGGGATCGTCTGCAAAAATTACAAGCGACTGTGTGCCTTCGCCAAGAACCAGAAGACGCTGTAAGCGTTCAATATCAACGATGATATACTGTTCGTCGATCTTGATGTAATCGAAATTAAAAATGCCGGTAATCTGCGGACTCCAGATTTTATCGGAAAACTGGGCGGAAACCGTTTTGAGGGGAATTTTGTCTCCGACTTTAAGTCCGGACTTGTGGGCAAATACCCTGCCAATTGCGCATTCATTGGCGCCGGGTTCCGGCCAGCGGCCTTCCAGCAGGCCGTCGCTGCGGTCAGTCATGTTAAAATGATTGGCCTTCATTTCATTTTCTATATCAAGGCCCCAAAGGACAGCGTGCTTGATTGTACTTTCCTGCAGGGTTGCAGGGGATGCGATTCTGGGAAAAACTTCCCGTACTCCGCTTATGGTTTTTATCGACGCGCTTAGATCCTTCCAGCTTTTGCCGTCAGAGACCGGATACTGCACCGGCATATATTCGTTTTCCGCATCATACTGCGCAGAAACAACAGTGACGTTGCCCAATTCATAAATCTGCACGGTTTCATTAATGCTGTTTATCATCCCGTCAATCATTGAAGAATAAATCACAATAAAAAACACAGCTATTCCGACAGCGGAAAAACAAAAGATCGTCCTCCGCATATTGCGCCAAATGTTCCTGTAAGCAATTTTGATAAGGGTTCCTGTGCCGCCCCTGTTGTTTTTATTTTTCATTTTATTCAAACCTTAAACTGTCAGTGATCGGCATTCTTACAGCGCGGCGCGTCGGGAAAAAAGCCATGCAGGAAGCAAGCAGGGTCGCTGCGGCACCGGAACCGATAATTACCGGGACATTCCACACACTGCGGAAAACCGCTGTTGTACGGAACCCTATGCCGTTGCTTAAAACGTCGCTCATGGCGCTGAAGTCGATGCCGTATTTGACCACCGGATAATTGATTGCGCAGCCAAGGATAATTCCCATTACAGAACCGATTAACCCAAGCAATCCGGCTTCCATCATATAGGTAAGTATCATCTGCCTGTCTGACATTCCCATGGCCCGCATCATGCCAATTTCTTTTGTACGCTCAAGTATTGCAAGCAGAATGGTATTTGAAATTCCAAGGAAAGATAATATGAGCAGAAGGAAAGCCAGTATCTGCGGAGCTCCGGTTTGTATCGCTTCGTAACCAAGGTAATCCTGCATATACTCCATCCAGGTATGGACAGAAAGATAATCCGGCAATGTCAGTCCTGCGTCAGCAAGACCGCGCTTGAGGGCCGCAGTGATAACTGCGCTGCTTTCGCTTTTACCGGGGAGCCGGGAATCGGGAACATTTTTTTCCCGTATAAGCAGTTCTGTTACAGCGCCTTCCAGCATCATGCCGGCTTCGTCCTGCAGCACATCAAGGGGAATGTAGGCGGTGTTCCCGTTGGGAAGGGGCGACGGTGAATTGATAACGCCGCAGACTACGGCGTCAACAAGCTGGTTGACATGGCGCACCGCTCCGGAAAACCCCGAGCGCACCATTGCATCCAGAACACGGTTAAGTGTTTGTTCGTCGTCCGCAGCCAGAAGCCAGGCGTCCATAAAATCTTCGTATTCGTAAGCGGCCTGCAGAAGGGGCCGGTCTTCCGCAGCCAAACCGGGCCACAATTCACCTTCCCATTTATCGCTGCTTATAACATCCGGCACCGCTTTTATATCGATTACAGCGTTGATTCTTACATCGTTGCGGCCGGACGCGGCGACAAGATCCCAGTAACGATCCAGGTCGGATTTGGATACGTTCTTTTTAAGAACCATCCTCTCGTTGCCTTCAATTATTTTTACTTCCGGCGCAAAAAAATCTTTGGACGGCGGAGCGGTTTCGTAAAGCGAAAGAATAAAATCCATGTCTGCCTGGTTTGACGCAGCCTGTGAAATCAAATCTTCCAGTTCGGCTCTGTACGGACGCGAAGGAATACCTACCTTTAGTTTCTCTGCGGCAACTGTTCCGAGTGCAATTTCGAATTTTCCGTTTTGTACGTAACGCCCAAAATCCACATAGGGGACATAACGGAGAACTTCTTTTTCCGCGGCCGGGTCCACAGCGTAAAACATAATTGGCGCCGATCCCGACACAGAGAACAGAGTGCCGGAAAAAGTATACCGGGGAGCGCTTACATAACCTTCGCGGTCAAGTGCGTTTTGGTAAATTTCATAATCCTTAAAATTTTCGTAACTGGGCATTTCGTCTTTTTTCTCGAAATAAAGGGAAGTCTGCAGTTTGGCGGCGCCAATTTCAAAATTTACGATATTCCTGCGCGACTGGATTGCCATGCCTCCCAGCCAGCTGTTAAGAAATATATATACCGCGACGCTTACCATTATGGCCAGCGAAGTAAGAATTGTTTTTACCTTGTGGCGGGCCAGACTGCGCACAGCCATCTTCATTAATTGCCGCAAGCCGTTAAGGGTCATCAAAAGCCTTCCTTGATCTCGTCGCTTTCGATTTGGCCGTCCTTTAGCCGAACAAGCCTGCGGGCATAATCCATGACCATGGTATCATGGGTCGAAAAAATAAAAGTTGTGCCTTCGGATTTATTAAGGGCCAGCATAAGTTCAAGAATCTCTGTACCTGTTTTGGAATCAAGGTTTGCCGTAGGTTCATCGGCGAGTACCAGAGCCGGCTTCTTGACCAGCGCTCTGGCGATTGCAACCCGCTGCTGCTGGCCGCCGGACATTTCCCTGGGCCGCCGTTTAGCCATTCCTTCCAGGCCCACATCCGACAGCAGTTTCGCTGTGCGCTCCCTTATTTCTTTTACGTCAAAACCAAGCAAAGTGAGCGGAAAAGAAATATTTTCTTCGGCCGACAGCACAGGGATCAGGTTATAGGCCTGAAAAATAAAACCAATATTCCTGCGCCGCAGGAAAGCCAGTTCATTGCGGTTCATTTTACCTGTATCCTGGCCGTTGATTGTGATGGTTCCGCCGGTCAGGGTATCCAGGCAGCCGGCAAGATGCAGGAACGTTGATTTGCCGCTGCCGGAAGGCCCGGCTATGGCAGAAAACTCACCCGCTGTGAACTGGAGGTTTACCCCCCTGAGGGCATGCACTGTTTGATCGTTTAAACCGTAATCCTTAACAACATTTTCCGCTTTTACGACTGTCATTTTATACTCCCGGCATTCCTGGTCAAAATAATTATAAAGCAGGAAATGGCCGCCATTACAAGTGCCGACAGCAATAACGGAATCATTCCGTCAATATATCCGGCAACGCCGTCCAGACGGTAATATAGTACATAACAGACAAGTGAAATCAAAAGAGAAATGCCTGTTACAGCCAGGAAAACAGCGGAAAGCCCTCCCGAAAAAAGCCCCATGCCGTATAAAGCGTTAATTTCTGCAATTACCAGCATGGCCCATCCTACAATCAAAATTAACTCTGTAGTAGTCTGGCGCTTAAACAGCATAACAGTAACAGCCATCAGTATAAAGTAAAAAACGATGCCGCCCCAAAGGATAAAACTGCCGGGGATCAATAGTCTTTGCGCGGCTGCGGCCATAATACCGCGCACTGCCAGAATTACTCCCAATAACCCTGTAACAGAGGCCGGAATCAGCAGCCAGCCGGTTTTTACGCCGGTGATTGCGCCGGACGGCCTAAAAGCCAGTATCCACCACGCCAGATAGAAGGCGCAGCAGACAATAAAAAGGATATTGCCTGCAAAGATAGATTTTTGCTGGATGTTAAAATTTGAAAACATGCTTAATCCCCCTGTACCATTTTGAACTGTATGTTGTTTTTTATCCATAAAGGAGTATACTTGATATTAACAAATATGAAAAAAATACATAATACCGTAATAACGATAATTTTTATAACGATATGCGCAGTATGTCTGGGAACCTGTATTGACGTTCCGATAAGCGGACCTTATTATCCGGATATGCCCAACCTGAAAGATGAACAGCCGGACGCAATGCGACAGTTTGTAATTGATATAGCGAATTACGCCAGAAATACAAGCGGGAACCCAGGTTTCATTATTATACCGCAGAACGGAATTGAGCTGGCAGAAGACAATATGGTAACCAATGACGGTGACGGAAAATACGTCAAAGCCATCAACGGTCTTGGAATTGAAGATTTGTTTTACAGCGATGACGGCAAGTTAATAAGCGCTTCAGAAAGAAAAAAATCCGGCGATGACAGGCTGGATATGCTGGACGATATTACCGGTGAATTAAACAAATCGGTAAAAACAATGCAGATTATGGTATCCGATTATGTGACTACTGAATCAGATCGGTTAAATTCCGTTAACTTAAACAAAAACAAAGGTTTTATCAGTTTCCCGCGAAAAAACAATTACAGTTATGGAGCCATTCCAGCCAAAGCGGATCAGCCGGCAATGAACAACTATGACATAACAAAACTCTCTGACGCGCAAAATTACCTGTACTTAATCAGTACGGATAATTACCAATCACACGGCGGCAAGGCAGCGTTCCTGACCGATATCGAAAAAACTGATTACGATGTGGTTTTAATTGATTTATTTTTTAACGGCACACCATTAACCTACCAGGAAATCAACCAACTCAAAACAAAGGCTGACGGCGGAACCCGTCTGGTGATCGCCTATATCAACATCGGCTCTGCCGAGAACTGGCGTTATTACTGGAAAAACGAATGGCATGTAGGAAATCCCGACTGGTTAAGAAAAAGATATTCCGGATACGATGACGAAATCTGGGTTGATTTTAGGGACAGTGAATGGCAGGATATTATTTACGGCAACAACGATTCCTACATGAAGAAAATAATTGACGCCGGCTTTGACGGCGTGTATCTGGATAACGTCGAAGCCTATTACTTTATAGCCAACGACGAGTGATTTTCCAGCCAGCGTGCCACGCCGTCTTCTTCACAGGAGCCGATTACTCCGGCTGCAATTTCTTTGAGCTCCGGCGCCGCGTTGGACATGGCGTAACATTCATCGGAAACTTTAAACATCCCGATGTCGTTGAGGCCGTCGCCAAACGAAATAATTCTATCGCAGCCGAGAACTTCCTTTAGTTTTAACGCGGCAGAGGCCTTGTCAGCGTCTTTTGGCATAAGCTCGCACCAGTACTCAGGCTCGTACAATTCCTTCTGCATAACAACATTACAAATATCCAGGCCGGAAAAATATTTATAAACCGGCAGGAGTTCAGACAAATTGCCAATGCAGGTAAAATAAAAAATATCGCCTTTATACAGACTGTCTATGGAATTGACCTGGCGCAGGCGTTTGCCTCCCTTCCTTGAACTAATGTAATTGAGGATTCCATCGTTCTCTTTGCCGGACAGCCAGGAGACCTTTTCGGCGCCGTCAACCAATGAATAAACCAGCGGGTAAATTTTATTGGCCGTCAAAAATTCGGCGATAATTTTAACAGCGCCGGACTGTAAAACACTTTTATGAATTATCCGGCCTGTTTTAACATCAATGATAAAAGCGCCGTTGTGCAGAGCAGCGGGATTTTCCAGATTTAGTCCGCCGGTTATTATCGATGCTGAACTGAACGATCTGGCCGTAGCGTAAGTAAATATCATTCCCGATTTAATTAACCGGTTGAGTGTGCGCACACTGTATTCCGGAACACGCTGGTCTGAATTAAGCAGGGTTCCGTCAAGGTCAGATATGTATAAGGTTTTCATTTAACAAGCATTTCATTCAGAATACTGTTCCATTACCAGGTCCAATTAAAATTTTCACTGTCAATATTATCCGGTAAAAATAATTTATCTTCCTTAAGTTTTGACATCCTGGCGAAAGCTTTATCCCAATCTTTCCGCGGTTTTTTTTCTATACTTTTTATTATAAGCGCATCGTTTTGAACAATCATTTCCATAATGTTTTTATAATGTAATTACTTTTATTTATCAAGCACCCAAGCGCTTTAAAAATCATTCCGGCGGTTTTTGCCGTTGACAAACATTACAACAAAAGCCAAATTTAACAGCAGATGTATAATCATTTTATAAAAGGCGATACCGTGCGGGCAATCTTTCTGATGCGCTGCGCTGTTTTTTTTATTTTAACATTAACCGGCCTGCAGCCGCTGCAATCCCAACAAACGCCCAATCGCAAAATTACTTCAATCGAATTTGTCGGCCTGTGGCGCACCAAACCGGAAATCGCAAAATACCCGCTGGAAAAATTCCTGGGCGCCGACAGTTCAACCCTGGATTTAAATGAGGTAAACGCGGCTGTAAGGGAGACCAATGTTCTTGAGCCGCAGTCAATAGAATTAATTGATACAGACAGCGGAGTAATCCTGCGGATTACGGTAATCGATAAATGGTCAATTTTCCCGATCCCTGTTGTTGCCTGGGGGAACGGCGGTTACAGTCTTGGCCTGTTTTTAACGGATACAAATTTTTTGGGCATACAGGATATGGCGGTGCTGGGAGGATCATTCGGAACAGGCGGCTGGATAGCGCTGGCAATGTACAGCCACACACCCAACAAAAAAAATATGCCGGGATGGAACGCTTTTTTAATGGGCGGTTTGCGCAACCGCGCGGATACAGATAAATTCGGCTACCTGGCCAGGCGTTATTCAATTTATATGCTTCGTTCTTCTTTTGGCATGCAGTATCCGTTTACCGGCTATCTTTCCGCGGGCGCAGCGGTAAATTTTACAAACATTGCCCTGACAGCCAACTCCAGCCCATACAACCCGCCGCGCAGCGGAGCGATGATGATCGGTCTTTCCCCTGCCCTCTCCCTGCACACAAGTTCCTGGGACGGAGTCCTGCTTTCAAGGAAAATTTTATCGCTGGAATACAGCTTCCAAATCGGCCTTGTAAATCCTTCATACCATTTGTTGTCGCTTGCCGCAGTATTTCAGCAGCCGTTTTTACCGGGCTTCAGAATGAATTTAAGATGCGGCGCCTCTTACAGGACATTTATGGATTTTGGTACAGACCTGCTGTTTGAAGATAGTCCGTCTGCTGCTCAAATAGATATTCTGCCGGGCAGTTATGTCGCCCGCAATTACGCGGGGTTTTCGGCCGGGCTTGAAAAATCATTGTTCACGATGAGGTGGGGCACGCTTTCGGTACAGGCTTGCTGGCAGGCGGTATTTTCTTACGGCCCGGTATCCGGCTATGATTTTAATAACGGTCCTTCGGCAAGTATACAATTTTATCTGAGCCGCCTGGCCCTGCCTGCCATGGGGTTCGGCATAAACTACAATATGAACTCCGGTATGCTGCAATACGGTTTAAACATGGGCGTGAGCATGTAAAGAAAGGCTGAAAAAGAAGCCGGCTGTTCCAGGGTTTTGTTTTTTTCAGTTCGTAATTTTTTTCAATCTAATGATTATTGAAGGCGGAATCTCGTACCATTCAAACCGGGCCGGTCCGCCGGATTGTGGCACGCCGAGTTTGTTTGACGCGCTGGGCACACCAGACTTTTCAGCAGGATAATAATTTTGCGGCCTATTGAACACAGGCTCCTCTATTCCGTCCATAATAAAACCCGCATCAAAGCACATCCGGAGCAGCACGCTTAAGGGACGGTGGAAATGCAGGGCGTGTTTTTCGTTATGGGCCAGTACTAAAGTTTCGTGGGTCTTTGGCTTAATGTACTCGGTAGTTTTGATTCCGGTGTATTCCTTTAAGTCGCCCGTGTAATCGTTTGTCTCTGCAAACTTGCCCATGTTGGGTGTCTGGAAACAGGGGTGTACCGAAGAAAACACAAATACTCCGCCCGGTAATAAAAGATCGTGCACCGCACGGAACATGGGCTCCGCATCGCTGATGTCCATTACGGCCATGTTTGAAACAGCTTTGTCAAAACCGGCGCCGGGTTTAAGTAACATCAGTTCGTCATATTTTGTGGCGTCGGCAATTTTAAAATCGATCTTTTCCAGGCAGTCTTTAAAACGTTCCCGGGCCAAGGCGATCATTTTGGGGCTGTAGTCAAATGCCGTTACCCGCACGCCAAGTCCGGCAAGAAAGGCAGCGAAATGACCGCTGCCGCAGCAGACGTCCAGGATTACTTCGCCCCTTTGCGGATTAAGCAGTTTTAAAGTCGCAGGCCGGATAATTTCGCGGTGGTAGGCATTGCCGTCAATGCCCATTTTTGTGTCCCAGTCGTTTGCAATGGCATCCCATAACAGACGGCTTTTTTCATTAATATTATTGTCCGGAATATTATTGTCTGCGGCCATAATTTATTTCTCCAGCTTGTCCGCTATACTGCGGGCCGCGCGATAGGCATCCGCCAGGAAAGTGTCTGCTCCAGCATTTTTATACTTCTGCGGAAAATCGTTGTAGGCTTCAAGTGTAACCGAACCGCCAAAACCGCTGTGTTTGATTTTGCCGATCACGGTCTGCCATTCAATCGAGCCGTTTCCGGGGATGGTATGCTGATCCCCGCTCCCGTCGTTATCGTGAAGGTGGAGACAATACAGTTTGCCGCCGAATTTATCCAGGACATCGCCTTTTTTGGTAAAGCAGTTCTCGTGTCCGCTGTCATAGCATAATTTTAAATTGGGAGAGTCAATATTGGCAAAAGCAAAATCCAGGTATTCGGTTTTTCTTAGGTTTTCCAGGGCTACGATGATATTTCCCTTTTCGGCTTCTCCGGTAATCTGTTTTAAACGCTCAAGGCCGATTTTGTTGGGCGGAGGCGGTTCGTCGCCGCTGCTTAGATGCACAACCATGGCCGGAATCCCGTAGGTTTTGCAGTCTTTGGCGCTGTTAAGATATCGGGCAAGTATTTCTTCTCCATGCTGATTATCTGCCCACAATGAGTTGCAATGATCAAAATCAGTATGCATGTTTTCTACAAACAGTCCGGCTTCCCGGGCCAGGTCCGGCAATTCTTCTTTTGGACCGTCGGTATCAATAAACTGGTCGCCCCACCAAAGAACAGTATTTTTAAAACCAGTATCGGCGATAAGTTTAAAACGCTCTTTTGAAGGTATGCGGTAACCAAACCAGTAAAAAATTCCGGTATTCATACCGCAAAATAACATTTTTAACGGCATTTTAACAAGATGTCCGATTAAATAACAGGCTGCTCATTGAAGCAAAAGATTTTTTACATTATAAATATATTATTATGATTCAGCATAAATATAAAGTTTTACCTGTAATGTTTTTTTTCTGCCTTTTTTTACCGTGCGTATTATTGTCCGCTCTGCCATCAAGGGATAATCAAAACGCGGAATTGCGTTTCGGCGTTATGTCGGAACCGGCTACACTGGATCCGGTGAGCCCGTCCAATACCGCTGACGGACGCAGCGTTCTTTTCAATGTTTACGAAGGCCTTGTAAAATCCGATACTTCCGGCCGGCTGCTTCCCGCTGCCGCGGAATCTTTTAACATTTCCAAAGACGCCCTGGTTTATACATTTACCCTGCGCGGGGGTCTTAAATTCCAGGACGGAACCGCTGTTACCGCATCCGACGCGGAGTTTTCACTTAACGAAGCCAAAAAAAATAATTTTATCGGCCTGGGCAATATTAATAAAATTGAGACCAGCGGAGATCGTGTTGTCATAATTACACTTAACGATCCGGACCCGGATTTTCTTCCGTACCTGACTGTCGGTATAGTGCCCAAAAATAACACGGACAGGGAAAATAACCCTATAGGAACCGGACCGTTTAAAATCGAAAAATATTCCCCGCAGCAGGAACTTGTGCTTGTAAAAAATCCGTATTATTGGCAGAGCGGCCTTCCCAAAACCGACAGGGTAACTGTAGTTTTTTCCGGCGACAACAATGCCCTTTATACCGGCCTTGAAGGCGGAAACATCAACGGCGCCATGGTCACGCCGGATGTTCTTGGAAAACTGGATCAGAAAAAATACGAAATCGTTACAGGGTATTCCAATTCGGTGCAGATGATGGCGCTTAACAACAGTGTCAAACCTTTAAATGATATCAGGGTGCGGCAGGCGCTGAATTATGCCATTGATGTAAAAGATATAATTGACTCGGCGTTTTACGGCCGGGGCGAGCCGTCCGGGAGTCCGCTGATCCCGGGCCTTAAACTTTATTATAACGAAACACTTAAGGATCCCTACCCGTTTGATATTGCCAAAGCCAAAACGCTGCTGACGGATGCAGGTTATCCCAACGGTTTTGATTTGGAAATAAAAGTTCCGTCCAATTATGCAATGCACATTGATACGGCGCAGGTAATAATCAACCAGCTCGCCAAAATAAATGTACACGCCACAATACGGCTGGTAGACTGGGCTACCTGGTTAACCGATGTATACCGCGGCCGCAATTACGAAGCGACTGTTATTTCCCTTGACGGCAGTACAATCTCTCCGCAGAGTTTTCTTTCGCGCTACGTTTCATCGTCGGCAAGCAATTTCCTTAATTTTAAAAGCGATACCTATGATAAACTGTTTGCCCAAATACTGACAGAAACAAACGAAGACACCAGGATACAAATGTACAAACAGGCCCAAAAAATTATTTCTGATGAAGCTGCGGCTGTTTATATACAGGATATTTACGCATTCCAGGTTTTTTCCGGCGGCTTCCGCGGAGCGCTGACATACCCGCTTTATGTTCTGGATTTTTCGGTAATTTCGCGGAACTAGAATGCGCTTTATCGGAAGCAGGATTATTATCGCGATTGTTACACTATTGCTTGTTTCCGTAGTTAGTTTTGCTTCTTTCCGCCTAATCTCCGGCGACGCCGCGATCCTTTCCCTGGGCACCGAAGCCAGCGAAGCCCAGATAGCCGATCTGCGCGCGCAATGGGGTTTGGA
This sequence comes from Treponema sp., assembly GCA_009780855.1. Classification (GTDB taxonomy): domain Bacteria; phylum Spirochaetota; class Spirochaetia; order Treponematales; family Breznakiellaceae; genus WQZG01. The sequence goes on along the minus strand of WQZG01000007.1, from coordinate 25,602 downwards.
TAAAAGCGTTCCCCAGCAGTATTTTACGTGGCTGTCCAAATTCCTCACTGCCGACCTTGGCAACTCCGCGCGGTACAGGGGAATGCCTGTCACAGCGATGATACGCGGGCGGCTGCCGATTACCTTTTGCCTTGCGCTGTTCTCGCTTTTTTTTATAATAATAATTACGGTTCCGCTCTCGCTGCTTCCGATGAAACAGAAACATACTTTTATTGATTCGCTGGTAAACACAATTACGGCGATTAGTATATCCATGCCCGGATTCTTTTTTGGAATTTTACTGATTTGGATTTTTGGACTTATACTAAGGCTTTTTATACCCGGATCCTATGTTGACTACAATACTGATTTTTACGGTTTTCTGGCTTACCTGATCTTTCCTGCCCTGGCCATCGCGCTGCCCAACGCAGCGATATTGGTAAAATTTTTACGGGCTTCCATTTACAAGGAATGGAGCAGCGGTTATGTGCGTACAGCAAGGAGCAAGGGCGCTGACAGGCGGCGCACACTTTACCGGCATATAATCAAAAACGCCTGCCTGCCGGCGCTGGCGATCGCGGGCATGATAATCGGCGAAGTTTTCTCCGGTTCAATTGTCATGGAACAGGTTTTTTCGATCCCGGGAATCGGGCGGCTGCTGATTACTTCGATTACTTCCAGGGATTACCAGATGGTGGAAACTCTGGTCGTCTATATCGCCTTTGTGGTAATTCTTGCGAATACCATGGTTGACATCGCGATTCAGATTATTGATCCCAGAATACGGCTGGGCCCGGAGCAAAAATCATGAAGGCCGGAATCATACTTGCAGCGTTAATTGTGATGCTGACACTTATAAGCCTGTTCTGGATTCCGTACGGATATAATCAAATGGACAGCAGTAACCGGTTCAGCCCGCCGGGATTCCCCCATCTTATGGGAACCGATAATTTTGGCAGGGACGTATTTTCCAGGATAATGGCCGGAGGAAAATACACCCTGCTGACAGCGCTGATCACTGTCGCGCTAAGCGCGGCAATAGGATCGGCTCTGGGCATGCTGGCCGGATTTACAGGCGGAATTGCAGACGAAATCATTATGAGGATTATGGACGCTCTGGCCGCCTTCCCCGGAATTTTGCTTGCATTGATAACTGTATCACTTCTGAATTCAAACGCGCTTGTAATCGCACTTGTCATTCTTTTTATACCAAGTTTTACGCGTGTAATGCGTTCGGGTACGCTCCAGTACAGGAACAGGGATTTTATTCTGGCGGCCAGGATTATCGGCGCTTCCCGGCCCCGCATATTGTTTATACACATACTGCCCAACCTGCTTCCCCCGCTTATATCGGCAATGATACTCGGCCTGTCCAACGCAATACTGGCGGAATCTACCATGAGTTACCTTGGCCTTGGAATCCAGCCGCCGGCTCCGAGCTGGGGGCGCATGCTCTCAGAATCCCAGGGAATGCTTTTTAATGCGCCCTGGTGCGCGCTTGCGCCAGGGATTATGATCATGCTTACGGTTTTATCATTTCACTATCTGGGCGAAGGACTGCGGCGCAGGCAATCATGATAAGTGTTCCATTAAATAAACCGCTGCTTGAAGTTAAAAATCTTCTGGTTAAAATAGCCGGCGTACAAAAATCTTTTACCGCTGTTGACAATATTAGTTTTAATATTTATCCGGGGGAAATCTGCGGCATAGTCGGCGAATCCGGCTGCGGCAAAAGTCTTACGGCCCTTTCGATCCCGGGCCTGCTGCCGCCTGCCGCAAGCGCGGAAGGTTCAGTATTTTTTAAAGACCGTGATCTGCTGGGCTTAAGCGAAGCGCAATTGTGCGGCATTCGCGGCAAAGAAATTTCAATGATATTCCAGGAACCGCTGACTTCGCTTAATCCCCTGATGAAGATTGGCAGACAGATTACAGAAGTGCTGGAAATACACGGGGAGAAAAAAGACCGCAGGCAGAACCGTCTTGCCGCGGTTAATTTAATGCAAAAACTTGGACTGGAAAATCCGGCCCGCACTGCGGATTCCTATCCGTTTATGCTGTCCGGCGGTATGTGCCAGCGGGTAATGATTGCCCTGGCCATGATATGCGGACCTGATCTTTTGATTGCCGATGAACCAACCACCGCGCTTGACCTGGATACCCAGAATCAGATTCTTGCGCTGCTGCGGGAAATCAACAGCGCCGGGACAACAATACTTTTTATCTCCCACGATCTGGAAGTGATCAGAAGTATCTGCAGCAGGGTATTGGTAATGTACGCGGGGAAGATCGTGGAAGAAGGTTCTGTTGACGAAGTTTTTAACCGCCCGGCTCACGAATACACAGGCGCGCTTTTGGGAGCGCTTGTGGAGAAAAACCAACGCGGGGAAAAATTGAAAGTCATACCGGGAAAAGTTCCTTCGATAGAGGAAGACCGGTCAAAAGGCTGCCCGTTCATGCCTCGCTGTAATAGGGCAATTGACGTTTGCGGCGACGAATTTCCGCCCGGGATTAAAATAAATAAAAACCACAGCAGCCGCTGTGTTCTTGCCGCAAACCTGCAGGATTCAGGAAGGCCGGAGAAATGATGTCTGCGCCGATTCTGACAGTAAAAAACGTTTCCTGTACATATATCAGCAGAAGTATGGGCCTGTTTGGTAAAAAAGAAAAAAAACTGGTTCTGGACAATGTAAGTCTGGAGATCGGCAGGGGGGAAATTTTTGGCTTAACAGGAGTTTCCGGCTCCGGGAAATCTACGCTGGGCCGCTGCATACTGGGACTGCTGGATTATAAAGGTGAAATTATTATTGACGGAATTGCGCAATCACCGGGGAAAGCGGAATTTGGCGCAGGAAAAAATATCCGCGGAGGTAAAAATATCCGCGGCAAGGCCCTTAAAGCCGGCGCGGTTTTCCAGGATCCCGGCGGAGCGCTGAACCCTGTAAAAAAAATCGGCTGGCTTCTGGAAGAACCGCTTAAAATACACGGGATTGGAACAGCCGCAGAACGGGATGCGCAGGCAGATAAAATGCTTGACCTGATTGGCCTGGACAGTTCATACAAAAAACGTTTTCCGGGCGAACTTTCCAGCGGACAAAAACAGCGTGTCTCGATCGGCTGCGCGCTGATGCTCAAACCCCTGCTGCTGGTCGCGGACGAACCGGTAAGCGCCCTGGATGTTTCCACAGGAGCCCAGATTATTAATTTACTTAAAGAATTAAACCAGACACTGGGCTTATCAATACTTTTTATTTCGCATAATATAAACCTTGTAAATTACCTTTGCGATCGTATCGCGGTAATCAATAAAGGAAAGATATGAAACAATACAAAGTTTTATCGCAAAAGGACAAATGGTTTTCCAGCAAATTCGATCCCGGCAAACTGGAAGCGGCGCTTAACGCTTACGCAGAACAGGGCTGGAGGGTTGTATCCAGCGTGACAGGCGATTTTAAGGGATTGGTTGGATCGGAAAGAAACGAAATTGTGGTAATTCTGGAAAGGGACGTTTAATGGCCTATACAGTTGTCTACAACGGTATAGTTTTTATTGAAGGATCCCATCCGGACACGGTTCCCGGACCTGAAGTAAAATGCGACCTTAGCTTTAAGATTGGCTCCCAGTTAAAAAGTCTGCATGACGTCAAGAACGATTTGGCGGCCAAGGCAAAAAGACACGGCAGCAACTGCATCGTTAATTTTACCTACGGCCAAAAAAGCAGGTGGCTTGCGATTGACGATGTGGCGTATTGGGGCAAAGGCAATCTGGCCAATCTGACGGACAGCGAATATAAAAAATATCTAACCTGACTACTTTTCCGTTTCTTCCTCTGTGCCTCTGCCAACTCCGTGAGATCATATTCCAAAATTTTTTATTCGTGTGGTTCGTGGTAAAATTTTTTTATATTAATTCCTGAAGCTGTGAATCGGCGCGGGAATACGCCCTCCGCGGTTTACAAATATTGTACTGTCCGCGCGGTTAACAGGCATTATCGGAGCGCCGCCAAGAAGTCCGCCGAACTGGGCCCAATCGCCTTCTTTTTTACCGGGCACCGGAATTATCCTTACAGCCGTTGTCTTCTGGTTTACCATGCCTATCGCCATTTCGTCGGCAATGATCGCGGACAGCGTTGAAGCAGGCGTATCGCCCGGTATTGCGATCATGTCCAGGCCGACCGAACAGACGCTTGTCATAGCTTCAAGTTTGTCCAGACTTATGGAACCGGAACGGACTGCTGCTATCATGCCTTCGTCTTCGGAGACGGGAATAAAAGCCCCGGAAAATCCGCCGACGTTGGTGGACGCCATAATACCGCCTTTTTTAACCATGTCGGTAAGCATGGCTAAAGCGGCGGTTGTGCCGTGGGCGCCTGTAGTTTCGAGCCCCATCGCCTCAAGGATGCGGGCCACTGAATCGCCGACGGCCGGTGTCGGAGCCAGTGAAAGATCGATAATACCAAACGGAACGCCGAGCCTTTTGGCGGCTTCCATTCCAACAAGCTGGCCCATGCGTGTAATTTTAAACGCGGTCTTTTTGATCACATCGGAGAGTTCGTCAAAAGAAGCGCCCTTGTGATCTTCCAGGGCCGCCTTAATGACGCCGGGCCCGGAAACCCCGACATTGAGGGCAGACTCCCCTTCCCCGGGCCCGTGGAAAGAACCTGCCATAAAAGGATTATCTTCCGGCGCGTTGCAAAAGACCACCAGTTTGGCGCAGCCGATTCCATCACGATCCGCGGTAGCTTCCGCGGTTTGTTTGATGATCCTGCCCATAAGGTTTACCGCGTCCATGTTGATGCCGCTCCTGGTGCTCGCGACATTTACCGAGGCGCAGACCTTTTCGGTTGCCGCAAGGGCGCGCGGTATGGATTCGATTAATCTTTTATCTCCGCCTGCAATCCCCTTCTGCACCAGTGCCGAAAATCCGCCGGCAAAATCAATGCCAAGTTCCCGCGCGGCTTCGTCAATGGTCTGCGCGTACGGAGAAAAATCCTGGTCATCCGATGAAGCGGCTACCAGTGCGATTGGCGTCACCGAAATACGCTTGTTGATAATGGGGATGCCGTATTCGGTTTCGATGTCAGCTCCGGTTTTAACGAGAGAACCTGCTATGCGCAGAATTTTTTCGCGGATGCGGCGGCGGGTTTCAGCGCCGGAGGATGAAGAGCAGTCAAGCAGAGAAATACCCAGCGTTATGCAGCGTATGTCCAGTTTATACCGCAGGAACATGTCCACGGTTTCTTTTATTTCGTACGGAGTAAATATCATTATTGGTCATTACCTTATTGTTGGAGAAAAGCAAAGCTTTTCTCCCGCGTATATAATAAAATGCTCTGCATTTTATTATATACGATGCATAGCAGAGAACACACCTTCGTGCATCATGTTGATTGAAACCTGCATTTGTCTGCCCAGACCGGCAAGCTCTTCCTTTACAACCGCAAGCGCAGAACTTGTCGCAGAAAAACTCACCATCATCATCATGACAAAATTCCCGGACAATACAGTTTGGCTTATATCTTCGATGTTGATATCCCTTTCCGCCAGAAAGGCGCTTACCTTTGCGATAATGCCGACTTTGTCGGCGCCTACTACCGTTATTATTGCGTTCATATTTTCCTTTTTAAAACTTATTTACCTATTGGAACTTATATTAAAGTTTACAGTCCTGAAAGAATTTTTTCCGCGTCGGCCCTTCCCGCATACGACGGATTTTTGTTAAGCAGATCCTGCAGGGTTTTTTTGGCCGATGCCGAATCGCCCAGGCTGACGTATGTTTTACCCAGTTCAAAAACCGCGTCCCAGTCGGAGGGAGCCAGCCTGATGGCTTCTTTATACGCGTCAACTGCCTGCGAAAAACTTCCGGCGCCGACAAGGGCGCGGGCGAGATTAAGCCTGACAGTTGGGTTGCCGGAATCTATGGACATGGCCATCTGGTAATATTCAACGCTGGATTTCCAGTCTTCCATTTTGGCGTAAACCGCGCCCAGGTTGTTGTTTACTTCAAACGAAGAAGGATCAATGCGGCGCGCTTCCAGCAATGTGTTCAATGCTTCGGTATAAAATCCGTAATCCAGATAAATGCTTCCCAGATTTACGCGAGGTTTTATATAACGGGAATCAAGGCTGATCGCCTGCCTGTAAGCAGCGATTGCTCCGTCCATGTTGTCCACAGCTTCGCAGGCCTGCCCGTATGTATAGGTGTAAGCCGCGTTTGTCGGTGCGGCAGCTGAGGCTTTTTGCGCGTAGCTTAAGGCTTCCGTGTTTTTGCCCAATTCCAGTTTTACAACAGCCATGTTGTAGTTGGTCTGGGCGTCATCCGGAGCGGAGGCAAGAGCCCTGTTAAAGGAATTTTCTGCCGCCCCAAAATTTCCGGCCGCGCTCTGGGCTGTTCCCAGTTCGCGCAGGGACGCGAGATCGCCGGGATTGGACTGCAGGGCTTTTGTAAAAGCGTCAACAGCGCTTTTATAATCTCCCTTTGCCGACAATATCCTGCCAATCTCGCGGTTTGCCGCAGGGTAGTCAGCCCTGATCGCCACTGCCTTGCGGAAAGCGGCAAGGGCGTCATCCTGCCTGCCAAGCTGACGCAGCGAACCTCCCAGATTGTACCAGACAGCTTCGTTATTGGGCTGTATCTGCGAGGAAGTCTCAAAAGCCTGGCGGGCATCCGCGAATCTGCCGGCGCTGAAGTAGGTGCGTCCAAGATCGTATATATAGTTAAAGTTTTTTGGATCAAGCTTTGCGGCCTGCATCATTTCCGCAATTGCGGTATCCCACTGGCGGCGGTCCCGGTTTATTTTACCGACAGTATAATAGGGAAGAGGCTGGGATGGATCTTTGCCTTTGGCTTCCGCTGCAAGGGATTCCGCGCGGGTAATGGCGTCCCGGCCTTCCGGTGTATTGGCGTCGCCGGCCGAGTACCAGGCTTCTGCCATTTCCGAAAAAACCTGTGCCGCAAAACGATCCTGGTCCGGCGGCAGGCGGCCGCGCGCGTCATCGAATATTTTGGCGGCTCCGGTGTAATCTTTTTTACCCAGCGCCGTTTTTCCCTGGGAAACCAAATCCAGCACCACTTCCATTTGGGCCCTAAGTTCCCTGGACTGGCGCGCCAGTTCTTCGTCCTGGAGCCTTTTGCGTTCGGCTTCGGCAGCGGCTGCCGCGCGCCTGTCAGCCGCAGCGGCGGCGTTGGCGGCAGCGGCGGCGGCATTGGCAGCGTCCGCGGCAGCCTGTTTGGCCTTTTCGGCTTCCTGCGCCTGCCGTTCCTGTTCCTGCTGTAAAGCAAGGGCGGCAAGCTCCTCCGCGGTGGGCGGTTTTTCTTCATCCAGTTTTGCCAGGTATTCTGCGCGTCTGGCAAGGACTTCGTCGCGGACCTGGCGGACCAGCTCGTCATTTGGGTTATCAATAAGAAGCGCATCCAGCAGGTCAAGGGCGCGCTGGAAATCTTCCTTTTCCAGATATTCCCTGGCAAGCGCAATTGTATTTTGCCGCTTTTCTTCCAGTTTAACATCACCGGAATGCCGCACAAAGAAAAAAATACCCAGTCCCAAAGCAACCGCCAATACTGCGGCGCCGGCGATTATAATGACTTTAGTTCTGTCTATATACATTAATTTTCCTTATACATAAATTCAGCCTGATACATGAAAATTTCTTATTCAAGTTCAAATTCGCCGTCATAACCCTGAACTTCCTCATTACCGGCGGACAAGCCCTTGCTTTCCTCCGCGGCAGCCTGCAGCGACGCGGAAACTTCATCCAAAAGACGCTGCCTTCTCTCGCTCTCGGCGCGGGCAGCTTCCTCCTGCGCGATCCTCTGCTTTTCTTCTTCGGCTTTGCGCTGTTCCTCCGCTATTCTCGCGTCTTCCTGCCGTTTTTCCTCGGCAAGTTTTTCATCCTGAATCCGTTTTTCTTCCGCGATTCTGGCGTCTTCGATACGTTTGGCCTCGGCGGCGAATTCATCATTTATAAAAGAAATTAGTTTCTCAATCTGGCCGCGCTGGGAAGACTGGGGTTCCATAACCAGGTAATTTTGGTAATCAGTTACGGCGTCCTTTAGCGCCCCTGTCTTGATTTTTGAGTTGGCGCGGTTTAACAAAGCTGTGGAATATGAAGGATCCGCGTTAAGGGCCTGGGTATAACTGTCAACCGCCGATGAATAATTCCCTTTGTTAAAATAAGCATTGCCAAGATTAAAGGCGATTTTGGCGGTTTCTGATCCTCCGCGCGGAAGTATTTTTTGATAAACGGCTATGGCGTCATCCGTACGGTTCAGCTGCTGGTAGGCAATGCCCAGGTAAATAAAAGCCTGAACATGGGCAGGATCTTCATTAACAGCGGCTTCCAGAAAAGGCAAAGCTTCCTGGGGCTTGTTGTCAAGAAAAATCGCCTCTCCCTTTGAAAAAGAATTTTGGGCAAACGCGGGAAACAGCGCGCAGAAGGCCAATATTGCGGCTAATACTGGTTTTCTGAACGAAGCAGCGTTGATTTTTATATATCCGTTAATTTTCATATATCTTCACTCTTTTTTATACACCTTATATAATAAATCTACTGTAAATATCGGAAAATTTCATATCTTTTTAAAGAACGGAGATTATTATGCCTGTCATTTTTGCTGTTCTTAGCATTTTAGCCGCGGGGGTTGGTTTTTTCCTTTATTATTTTCTCCGCGGCAGAATGATAACCGGTAAAACTTCGGCGGCAGCTTCCTATCTGGATAAAAACAAAAATCTCCAGGCAATAAGGGCAGGCAAGGCCGCGATCGAAAAAGACCCCAGAAACACGGAAGCCCATTATCTTTTGGGCAAGGCCTTTTTAAGGGATAACCGGGAAGAACAGGCGCTGCGGGAATTTAAGAGCGTTAACCGCCTTGGAATCGAAGGTAAAAACATCCCGGAAACCGAGTTCCGCCAGACAATTGCCGGTTTATACCAGAAATTTAACGAAAACGAAGAAGCGCTCAAGGAATACCTGCTGCTTATAAAAATCCAGCCGGAAAACGCGGAGTACCATTTCCAGGCAGGTCAAATTTTTGCGGGCCGCAGCCGCGCTGATTTGGCGGAAGGTTACTTCAGCAAGGCGATTTCATTTAATTCGAAGGAACCAAAATATTTTACTGAACTGGGCGTTCTGCTTTACCACGAGAGAAAATTAAAGGAAGCCGATTCCGCCTTCAGAAGTGTACTCAAGATTGAACCCAATAATCCAAAGGCAAATTTATACATGGGCAAAATTCACAAGGACACAAAAGACTACGCGGCCTCCCTGCCCTATTTTGAAAAAGCTTGCAGGGATCAGGATTATAAAATACGGGCCCTGGTGGAAACTGGGAGCTGTTATATGTCGCTCAAAATGGTGGACAAGGCCATAACCGAACTGGAAAGGGCAGTCGCGGCCGGCGGCAGCGATGCCGAAACCGACAGCCTGTACGCGCGGTATTTCCTGGCCCTGTGTTACGAAAAGAAAAAGCTATATCAGCAGGCGGTCGCCCAATGGGAAAAGATTTACGCACAAAAAAAGAATTTTAGGGATGTGGGAGAAAAATTAATGCGTTACCAGGAGTACCGCCAGTCAGGGCAGACATGAAGATCCTCTGCGTTTCGGACCAGATTGATCCGCTTGTTTACACAAATACAATCAGGCAGCGCTTTGCCGATGTGGACATGGTCCTTAGCGCAGGCGATCTTCCGATGGATTACCTTGACTTTATTGTCTCAAGCCTTAACAAACCGGCTTTTTTTGTTTTTGGAAACCATCATTTAAAGGATTATTCCTATTACATGGGAGACTCAGGCTCATACGCAACAGACGATGATTTAAGCCGGTTTTCCGGAGCAATACATCTGGGAAGCAAGGTTAAGTACGAAGAAAATCTTATTATCGCCGGCCTGGGCGGCTGCAGGAAATACAACAAGGATCAGAATCAATATACCGAATTCCAGATGAAACTTGAAATCTTAAAAATGATCCCTTCCCTGGTTTTTAATAAAATTTTCCGCGGCCGCTACCTTGATATTCTGCTAACCCACGCGTCTCCCCGCGGGATACACGACAGGGAAGACAAGTGCCATCTGGGCTTTGAAACTTTCCTGTGGTTCATGCGTACTTTTAAACCCAAATACCTGGTGCACGGCCACATCCACCTTTATGATTTGTCGGAAGTAAGGACGACCAAATACTGCAATACGACCGTGATAAACGCGTACAGCCACTATCTTCTGGATACGGAGGAAAAATTATGAAGGACAATAAATCTCCGCTCCATCTTGAATACACCCAGGCAACCGAATCATTTAACAACGCCCGCAACAAGGCTTTAATTTCAAAGTTCCAGAATATAATGAATTCCAAAAAAGACGATTTACTGTCGTTTTATGATGTCAAGGAAATTTTGCAGCCTGCCAACCAGGTATATCTGGGAATGAAATCGGTTCCCATCAAACTGATAGTGGGCAGCGAAGGCCGCTACCGGGATTTTAACAAATTCTTCCTGCCGCGTTCTGAATTTATGAGGGCCAGATGGGAGCGCGTCGCCAGGGCGCAGATCAGCGATACCCCGCTGCCGGCGATACAGCTTTACGAAATCGGCGGCGCCTATTTTGTCAGGGACGGGAACCACCGCGTTTCTGTTGCCCGTTCCCAGGGCGTCGAAGAAATCGACGCGGAAGTGATCAGCCTGTCGTCGGAAATTACCATTACTCCTGAAATGACTGCCGATGATTTAAAAAAAGCGGTCATCGCCATGGAGAAAAAAATCTTTTACGAAAAAACAGATTTTGCAAAACTCACCGGCGATGATAATCTTGATTTTACAACCACAGGCCGTTACAACAAAATCTTCGAGCATATTCTGGAACATAAATATTTTATGAACCAGAAAAAAGAAGAAGAGATTCCGTTTTCCGGAGCGCTTGTTTCCTGGTACAAACAAATCTACAAACCAATAATCAAAGCCATCCATGACAACGGACTGGGCGCATATTTCCCGGATAAAAGCAGCGGCGACCTGTATATATGGATTGTATCCTACTGGGATTTTCTTAAAAAAAAGAAAGGCCCTAATTACCCCATAACGGCTGCTGCAAAAAATTTCTCCCACCGGTACGGCGTAAGCAGCGGCGGCTTATCCGGTTACTTTGGAAAAATCATGGATAGAATTTTTGGCAGTAACTGAATACCCGATTTATGGCAGATTCCCCTCTCATTCTGTCTGGAAATACTTCGATGAATTTTTAAATCTTGACGCAGACCGTTTTACTGTCTTGGATACAATACTGGATAAAGTAAATCTTGAGCATAAAATAATGAATATTGCCGGGAATAAACACCTGATGATCGAAGCGCAGCCAGAAGGAGAAAGGCAGGGACACAGGCAGACTGTACTTATTGCCCATTACGATCGATGTCCTGGAAGTCCCGGCGCCAACGACAACAGTGCAGCTGTATTTATACTAATGGAAACAGCCCTCGAACTGCTTGCAAACAAAACCAGAGATTGGATGATCATTTTTACAGATAAGGAAGAATTGACCAGCGGAGAAGGAGTACGAAACCAGGGAGCTTACACTCTGGCAGTAGATTTTGTAAAAAAAGGAAAGGAATCTTACAGGATTTTTAATTTTGACGCCTGCGGGACAGGAGACACTTTGATTGTCTCCACCACAGTAGAATATCTTTTACGGAATGAAACATCGATAGCGATGGAAAAGATACACGGCTCAATCAAGGAATTACAAGCACAGGCTCTGGAAACGGCCAGGGAACTGGCAATGGAAAAAGTACTGCTGGCTCCTACTCCATTCTCCGATGATGTTGGATTCCTCCTGGCCGGTGCAGCAGTCCAAACTATTACAATGCTGCCTTCAAACGAATGTATGATTCTTTTTTCAAAACTACGCAGAGAGCCAGAATTTACAAATGTGCTGATCAATCTCCAGATGAGGAACAGGGGATACCAGAAGGAAATCCCCGAAACCTGGCGAGTTTTTAATACCTCCGGCGACAGTTACCTTAGGCTTACTCCACAAAACTTTAAGACTGTACGGCGGTTCGCACAAGCCTTATGCAGGTAGCCTGACACGACCGGATTTCGGAATCTTAATAGCACATGGCCGTAAGTGAACTATATAGTTTGTTTACGGCCGCGGCAGATTAATTTAGAAATTCATTTAATTGACTTAAAACGGTCATAAGACTTTTGATAAAGTTCCAGGAATCTATCAAGTTTGAAGTTCTTTAATTCATTAAGATATGCATCCCAGTCCCTGTCAATACTTCTATCACCAACAGTAAACTGTGCCACACTCCTAATCACATGGTTTCTCAGGTTGGTGTTTATATTGCTATATTCAACCATTTCATTTTCATCAAGCATTAAAGCGGCAGATAATTCTTTGGGATAAAAATATGGGAAAACCTTAGCAGTTTCCACCTGAAGCCTGGATTCATAATACGCAGGCAGATTTAAATCATCACCGCTAACAAGACGCTGCCAGCTGTCACGGACTTCCTTTATTCCACGCAAGTTGCCTACATTGAACCTGCGGTTCAGGGCAGTTCGCAGAAGTTCCGGATCTGTGATTGTTAATGGCATCACCTTGAAGGGACCGCCTGCCATGTTCAAAGTCGGAACATCAGGTTTTTTCCAGTCAAGGCCTTCCTGACCATTAGCCTTATAATCAAAAGTTTCTTCATTGGAAAAATAATCAGCAAGCCTAAAAGCTGCTTCCGGATTTTTACACTTGTCGGTAATCAGGTAGTAACCGTTCATATTATAGTTAATTCTGGAAACACTGGACTGCCAGCCGCCTTTTTCAGTCGCTTTAACCGGTGTAAGTGCAGTATATGCGGCCATTGCTTTAACATTATTGCCATCAACTCCCTGTGTCATATGATCAGCAAGATAGCCTCCAACAAGAAAAACTTCCTGGCGTATTGACTGCTGCATTTGCTCCTGAGTTTGTGTAAAAGCCGATGGATCCAGTAAACCTTCTGTATAAATTTTATTCAGGAAACGGAGGCCCTCCCGGAATTCCGGCAATCCCGGTGCGAAAACAATCTTGTTATTATCATCAAGATAGCAATAATTGGATGCTCTGTTATAAGGCATGTAAGCATTCATTACATAAAGATCCAATGTTGCATTAGTATTAGTCGTAACCGGTATCGGGTTGGCTTGACCATCCGGTTTACCGTTCTTTATTGTTTTGAGCATATTGTAATAATCTTCGATCGTTTTTGGAGTCGCAATATTAAGTTGATTCAACCAACTTTGATTCACCCAATATTTTGGATAAGCCCAGGTATGAAAAACTTCGGCTATACGGGTAATAGCGTAGATGTTGTTATCCGGCATAACCATAATATTTTTAAAATCAGGATTATATTCAAAAATCTGTTTAAGTTCATAACCATATTTATCAATTAGGTTATTAAGCGGAATAAAAATTTTATCTTTCATTCCATATTGAATCATTTCAACCTGGGTAAATGCGCCTCGGTCTATCATCATAAAAACTTCAGGATAATCCCCGCTTGCGAGTAATAAATTTCGCTGGATAACAACATCATTATTATTACTGGGACGGGCTGTTACATCGATATGTATATTGGTTTCACTTTCTAGACGCTTTATTGCCGCGTTCTCTTCCAGATTTTGAATACTGGCATCAACTTCGGCAAAAACAGATAAGTTGATTTTATTTTTAACTATCGGGAGCACACCCGCCGGATTTACATTTGCCGCCGAAGCACTGGTTTGGCCGGTACTTTGAGCAGCATTCCCGGATGCCATCAACATCGCGCCGCCCCAGCCGGGTGCAAGCATCAGGACCGCAGCCAGGATAAAAGACATTTTTCTTTTCATGATTTTCCTCCATAAAATAATTAGAACTAAAATTGCCCCAAATGGCATATATTAGCTCCTGATTCACAAATATTTAACAGTCCTGTCGAAACAACCGATCAATTGATCTTCTCCATTCATTTTCAGCAAAAATCCCTTGGGAGGTATTTTATTATCACCCAAAGAAAAACTCAAAATATCAAAATTGACGATGACCTCTGAGCCATCACTAAAGACGGTTTTTTGAACAGTAAAGTCTTTCTTGAGATATTCATGATTTACCATCTGGCAATGAGCAGTTTTTGTGTGGAACCGGCCAAGCAAACGGTAAGCATCCAAAATAAGCGGTTCCATATCTCCGAATTGTTCATAAATAATTGACCAACTGGATGGCTGTGCATTGAGTAAGTCAAAAAGCATGTGATTAATGTGATCCTCGCGCCCGTAGGGCTGGCCATGCTGCCAGTAACATATGACTGAATCGTGATATACAAGATAGAATAACGGAGCCGATATGCCAAAGCCCGAAGCTTCGACCCCGGCATTGGTACCTGTTCCCGAACCGGGGAGCCCTTCAAAATAAGTACAGACTGGCACTGCCCAGTCATTTCCGCCTTCCGTGCCAACGATCAATCCAAGTTTCTGCAGATCGGTCAGCAAAGTATATCTACTTTGTTTATCATCAATTCTGGTTTGGGGATGATTCTTATCATGACATTCATAAAGTTTTGCTGCTATTGTAGTGTCTAAATAATAGGAAGTAATTTCTGTTCCATTCTGAACTTTATCAACATTGGACCTGGCAAGGTCTAATGCCTCATGTGAACAGATAATGCGGCATTGCCCACCATCCCAAATGCCGCCGGTTTGTACCGAACCATCAGATTTCTTAACAAGGCATTCTTCATTATAACTTGGAGCATTAAGATAATAATCCTGATAATTATCGTGAAGGCTTAATATATAACCAAGAGAACGTGCCTTTAATGATAATTTTTTAAGATCTTCGGCGCCGCCAGCACCTTCGGCAGGCGGCCACATATCAACATGACCATTATCATACCCTGCTCTATTCCAGCCTCCCAGTAAAATCAACGCGTTATCAATTCCATCTGCTTTTAATTTATCAAGAAAATCACTTACTTGTTTAAATGTGGTATGTACGCAGGAGTATCCATCCAGCACCGGTTCGCACCATGCCCTAAGATAAGGTTCATTAATACGATTGGTATAAATATAAATTTTTATATCAGGAGCTCCAATCATTTTTTCTATCATCGGATTCCTGATTATTTTTTCACGTAATGAAACATACCTGCCGTTCTTTTTTGCAAATTCCAGATATAGTTTTGCCATCTCAACATATCCGCCGTTTAAAAACTGTATATAGACAGATCGCGGGTAACCAAGCTTACCCATGGATGATTCGAATATAGGACTTAATGAGCTCATTCTCGTACCTGGATTTTCACAATGGCGCGCGCTGACAACATAACCGCTGTCATTAACAACAGAATTGCATACAACATGCAGCGACATATCGGTAGGTGTATCAGAATAAATAAAGATTGAAGATTCTCCCTTATGTGCTCCAAACCAGGGCATATTAAGCGGCCCGGAATCGAATTCAAGGTACTTTTCTATATCGCAAATATTTCGCCAAAGGTTGTTCATGTAACGCATATAACCAGTATCAAGCCTGCTGGGGACGATTACTCCCTGTTTTACAGGTATAACTGTATATCCTTGTTCGCTGCCGGATTTAACATTAATGGTATGGGCCGGATATTCCAGCGAAATAAATTCCAGTTCTGTTTCCACTGATTCCAGACGAAGCTCAAAGCCTTTATCTTTGGGTAAAATACGAAAGAAACAGCTGAATTTTTCGTCCGAGACAAATTTGCCTGTTGCACCATTGAATTCAACGTTTAATTCATCGCAATTATGACTGTAATCGGTGCTGTTAACCTTAACACTGCTTATTTTAGCGCTGCATATTCCGCTGCAAAGCGGAATTTTTTCCTCATTTATGTCATTTCTTAACGTAACAAATCCTGGAGATAAATTTTTCCATGCAACCCCGGTTTTTTTGTCCAAAATAGCGAGACACCCAACATTATTTAATTCAATGCGTAGATTTTCATTTTCAATATACATATCCTGTGTCTCCTTATAAATTAAGTATCCAGCCTTTATAACTCTCCTCTATGGCTGAAAGCAGCTTTTCCTTGTCTTTGGCACAAAAAGCCTTAAATATCCTTTTATGATCCTTAACCGCGACTTCTGGTATCGAACGCATGGATCGATCAATAGAAGCACTAAAAAGCTGAAGGATAGTCCGTCCTATTAAGATAATAAAGGGATTATGGGTACTGGCCAGTATTGCGTAATGGAATTCTAAATCTTCCTCGGCGGTCTGCATTCCAAGTTTAATGCTTTTTACGAGATTTGTGATGGATCCTTCGATTTTCTCGATATCTTCGCTGGTAGCGGATTCCATGGCAGCAAGTGTAAAAGCCGGTTCGAATGTAGCACGCAGTTCAATTATTTCTCTTGGGGTTCGTTCAAGCACAAGGAGCTGATAAGCCAGAGGATTTATAAGGTCTGCGCAGGGTTCACTTTTGATATAAGTACCGTCACCATGCCTGGTTTCAAGCACACCTAAAACTTCCAGCATCTTAACCGCTTCGCGAATACTGGATTTACCAACACCAAGTCTTTGCGACAGTTCAGACTCGGTAGGTATTTTATCGCCGGGACGGCGGTTTTCGTTGAGAATAATAGCCTTAATCCGTTCCAGAACGTGAAACGAGATGTTTTGCGCTCTGATTATTTCATCCATTTCTGCCTCGTAAAAATTTTTCTTTCTTTTTTAAACCAGATGTGATAAACTAATATAAAGGTCATCTGCTCATCAGGTCATCTGATGATTAGATTTTAACCTTATATTTTTACAAAGTCAACATTTATTTTAACTGATTTTGTAAATAATAAGTGCTTTTTCTGCGGAGGAAACCAATATGACGGGATTTACAGGTAATATCCGAAAGATAATAATGCCAGACACTACAGCAAGCCGCGTTGCAAAGCATGTTAAAAAATTTTGGGAGCTGTATTTGTTGCTTACACTGCCAGTAGTATATTTTATAATTTTTTGTTATGTACCAATGACAGGGGTACTTATTGCTTTTCAGAATTATTCAATCAGAAGAGGCGTCCTTGGCAGCGACTGGGTCGGTTTATACCATTTTATTGATTTTATGACATCGCCGCTTTTTCCTGAGTTGCTCAGGAACACGGCATTATTAAGCCTTTATTCATTGGTCCTTGGATTCCCGGTACCAATTATCTTCGCATTGTTCCTTAATGAAACAGGAAATAAATACTTTAAAAAAACCGTCCAGATGGTTACATATGCTCCTCATTTTATATCTACAGTAGTAGTAGTCGGGATAATTATGCAGTTTCTGCATCTGCGTAACGGTTTTATCAATAACTTTATTACTTTACTTGGAGGAAAACCCATAAATTTTTTTGGAGTTGCATCCTTGTTCAGACCTATTTATGTATTATCGGGGATATGGCAGAATATCGGATATTCATCAATTGTATATATAGCAGCTCTGTCTTCGATAGACCAGAGTATGACCGAAGCAGCGCATATTGACGGGGTTTCCAGGCTACAGCGAGTTTTATTTATCGACTTACCTTCAATAATGCCGACCATCATTACATTGTTGATCCTTCAGCTTGGCAATGTATTAAGTGTAGGATTTGAAAAAGCATTTTTGCTTCAAAATCCCCTGAACCTTGCATATTCGGAAATTATTTCAACATTTGTCTACAAACGCGGCCTCCAGAATGTCCAATATTCATTTGCAACAGCGGTCGGTTTATTTAATTCGGTTATTAACCTGATATTTATCGCCGGAGCAAATGCGCTGGCCAGGCGCTTTAGCGATACGAGCCTTTGGTAAGGGGTATATATGAAGTATTATTCCCGAGCAGGTGATAAAATATACCTGATTATTTCATATGCTATTCTAACATTGATTTTCTTCTGCGCTCTAGTTCCGCTCCTTTTTGTATTAAGCGCTTCGTTAAGTTCAGTCGAAGCAATTGGATCGGGTAAGGTTTTCATTTTTCCGGTAGGGTTAAATTTTAAAGGTTATACTACCATTCTGGAAACACCGAGAGTCATTACAGGCTTTATTAATTCTCTGCGTTATACATCGCTGGGAGTCATTATAAACGTTTCGATGACATTTCTTGCGGCATACCCGTTATCCCGGAAAGATTTTACCACCCGCAAGTATTTTTTATTTTTCATAACTTTTACAATGATTTTCAGCGGCGGTATGATTCCGCTTTTTCTTACGGTTAATAAATTAAGAATGATTGATACAATTTGGGCCATGGTATTGCCCAATGCGATAGGGGTTTACAATGTCATTATCTGTAAAACATATATCGAATCAAATATACCAATGGAACTGCATGAGTCCGCGAGGCTTGATGGGTGTTCGGAGTTTTACTTCTTATTAAAAATTATAATACCGCTTTCAACTCCGATTTTTGCAGTTTTGGTTCTGTTTTATGCAGTAGGACACTGGAATTCTTTTTTTAATGCCATGCTTTATCTTCGTGATCCTGCACTGCAGCCGCTGCAGGTAATTTTGCGGGATTTCCTGATCATTGATCAGACAATTTTACAGACTGATGACATGATGAGTCAACTTGAAAAGCTATATATGCGCGACCTACTTCGCTATTCCCTGATAATAGTCGCCAGCCTGCCCGTTCTCATGCTATACCCATTTATTCAAAAATACTTTATAAAAGGTATTATGATAGGTTCAATTAAAGGATAAAATAATATGATTATTGACGCTGACACACACATATCACCGGAAAATGACGGAGCTGATTGTATTACATACGAAAAGCTTATCGAGATGATGGATTATTCCGGTGTGGATAAAGCCATCGCATGGCTCAAACCTCCGTATATGAGGGAGACAGATAACTCAAATCGTTATATTTACGAAGCCATGAAAAAAAACCCGGAAAGGATCCTCGGGTTCGGCTGGGCAGATCCCCATTTGGGAATTAATAAAGCCAAAGATACAATTAAACGCTGTTTCGAAGAATATGGTTTCTACGGAGTTAAACTAAATGGCGCACAAAATGAATTCCTGATTGACGATCCCAAAATATCACTGCCCCTGATAGAGGAAATTAATAGATTCGGAAAACCGGCAGCATTTCATGTAGGCGGTGATTTTTATGAAAACACCCATCCTTCCAGAATAGGAAAAATCGCAAAAAAATTTCCAGAACTTAAGATATTGATGGTCCATATGGGAGGAGCCTCTTTTAAAGGCACCAGCATTTCGGCTATTGAAACAGCAGAAGCATATCCAAACACAATACTTATAGGCAGTGCGGTCAAATCTATACACATCTTAAATGCGGTCAGGAAATTGGGAGCCTCCAGAGTATGCTATGGCAGTGACACTCCATTCGAATTTATGCATGTAGAAGTCGCCAAATATCAGGCATTATTCAAGGATCAAGTTAATACCGCAGATATGGCAAAAATAATGGGCGAGAATATTAAAAAATTTATTAACGCGTGACAACGCCAGTCCCTAATTCTTCGTCCTGATATCAATTACTTCCAGGACAAACATGCGGTGATAGTCCGCTCCGCTGTAGTGTTTTTCAATTGACGTGTCCAGGAATTTGCCGGGGTCAATGTCATGAATGTAAAGTTTACGGCAAACAAGAACGTCCCTGGCTTCCATAAAGCTAACAGCTGAACCGGCCCCTGATCCTGTTCCCGCGCAGGGTATATCGTTAAATACAACCGGGGTCAGGCCCCCGGCAGCGGCCTTGTCTGTGTCCCTGCCGGATTTTGAGCCGCAAATATTAAGAGAGCGGCGCCATGATTCATCAAAGAACGACAATGTTATTACAGAGGCGCTGTCTGCAAATGTAAAAGTTTGCCTTGACGGCCTTATAAAAGCAAACGCAACATCTTTTGCCCAAAGCACTCCAAGCCCGCCCCAGGAAGCTGTCATGGTGTTCCAGTTGTGCTTGTCATTCTGAACATTACCGGCTGTAATGAGCATCCATTCTTTGCCTATACGCGTAAACGGAGAACAGATAAATTGCTGCGGTGTAATCTTTTTCCAGCCGCCGCCGGCGTCAATAACTTCTTTTTGTTTCATTTTTTCCTGCTATTAAATTTAAATTATAAGATTCCAAGCAGCCCGGCATAGGCATCCAGAACCGGATCGCCGCAGCTGCCGTCTTTTGCCTGCAGGATTTTTTTTGCCAGCACTTTACCAAGCTGTACGCCTTCCTGATCAAAGCTGTTTATATTCCAGATAAAACCCTGGAACATTACCTTGTTTTCAAAATGGGCAAGAAGAGCGCCGAGCGAGTAAGCGTCCAGGCGTTTCCCGTAAATCAGGCTGGAAGATCTGTTGCCCGGAAACTCCTTCGCGCCGCTATTGTCTTTTTTACCCATAGCAAACGCGGCAATCTGGGCAGCCAGATTTGCGTTAAGTTTGGTCTGACTATCCGATCCTTCAACCTCTATATCATCGCGAAGCTGGGTTTCGGCAAAACCTACAAACTGAAGCGGAATAACATCGGTACCCTGGTGCAAAAGCTGGTAGAACGAATGCTGGCCGTTAGTGCCAGGTTCGCCGAATACAACCGGACCTGTGCAATAGGCCAGCGGTCTGCCTTCCCTGTTTACCCGCTTGCCGTTTGACTCCATGTCCAGCTGCTGCAGATGCGCCGGGAACCGCGAAAGCCCCTGGCTGTAGGGCAGAACCGCCGTACACGGCAGGCCCAGGAAATTCCTTTCCCATACGCCGATCAGCGCGTCAAGCAATGCGGCGTTTTTAAAGATATCTTTTTCCAGTGCGGCCCTGTCGGCTTCATTGGCGCCGGCAAGGAATTTGGCGAATACATCGCCGCCAAAAGCCAGGGACATAATTACGCCGCCTGCCGCAGAGGCGGAAGAATAACGGCCGCCGATAAAATCATCAATATAGAATGAATCAAGGTAACCGGAATTTTTGGCCAGGGGACTTGTCTCGCTGGTCACGGCAACCATATGCTTTGCCGGGTCAAGTCCGGCTTTTTTAAGTTTATTTTTAACAAAAAGTTCGTTGGTCAAAGTTTCCAGGGTCGTACCGCTTTTGGATACCAGGATAAAAAGCGTCTCCGGCAGAGGCAGATCTGAACTAACGGCCGAGGCGTCATCAGGATCCACATTGGAAATAAATTCTGCCCGCAGCTGCCTGATGCCTTCGGCTTTGGCCCAGTTCCGCAGGGCCAGTACCATGGCTCTGGGCCCAAGGTCAGAACCGCCGATTCCAATCTGGCATACAGCGGTAAATGTTTTATCAGGCGCGGGCTTGATAACGCCTGAGCGGACCTTTTCTGCAAAGGTTTTGAAACGTTTCAATTCACCCAGGTAGAACGCGCCGATATCCCTGTCACCGCCAATAACCTGTTTGCCGGTAACGGACTTTCCGTCAGGACTCCGCACCAGGTGATGCAGCACCATGCGGTTTTCGGTAAGGTTCATAATTTCACCTTCGGAAAGGGAGCGGTATTTCGAAACCAGTTCCTGTTCATCAGACAGGGCAGCCAGCGCCTTAAGTATCTCATCATTAACCGGACGGGCAGCCCAGTTAAAATTAAGTCCGGCGGCAAGCGGAACAGTACACTTCTCCACCCGTTCGGCAGTCATCGCCGCAGAAAGACGGAACGCGGCCGTACCTCCTGCGTGCGCCAGATTCATCAGATTTTTATATGCCGCTGTTTTGTCCAGATCATTAAATTTCATATTTTACCCTCCGGATTATAATCTGCCAGTTCCGGTATATTCTTTTTTAAACTGTTAAGAAAATCTTCGCCGGAAACACCTTCTTTTAATACAGCAAAAACAGTATTGTCCCTGCCCGATATTGTTCCAAGGACATTCTGAAGATCAAAACTGTCAAGGGCCATGGCGACCGAATCCGAATGGCCGGAATATGTCCTTATTACCACCATATTGCCCGACCAGTTCATCGAAATAAAACCCCGCATAAAATCACGGGCAAATGTCCGGTTGGAATCCTTGTGATCATCGTCGCCCGGAAGTGTGTAAGCGTACCCGCTGTGGCCGTTTGAAACTTTACCGACCTTTAAAACTTTCAAATCCCGGGATAAAGTCGCCTGGGTTACATCAAAACCTTCCTTCTGCAAATGGGAAAGAAGGGTTTCCTGTGATTCAATCGGATTGGTTTTTATTAAATCTTTTATTGCCTTTAGGCGGGCCTGCCGTTCTTTCATGAATAATTATTCCTTATCCGCGCATAAATATACACTAAATATACATAACAGAAAAGTATGCTTTACAGAAAAGTATGCCCATAAAAATTTGTCCGGGTCCTGTCAGGGGGAAACCGTGTCGCTTAGCGCAACCCGGCTTTCCCCCAGCCACCCCATGTAAAATTTATTGGGCATACTTTTCTGCCATAGTACGGTTTCCTTCGGACTTGCTGGTTAGAAGATAATACTGTCTGACGATGGGATCCCAGATATTCCCTTAACCTGTACGCATAAACAAAAATGTATGCCCAATAAGATTATCGCGGGGTGTCATCGAACCAAAGGTTCGGGGGAAAGCCGGCTCGCGATAGCAATATGGTTTCCCCCTGACAGGACCCCGATAAAATTTTTGAGGGCATACATTTTTGTTCAGCATACATTTTGGTTGTTGTAAAGAATCTCCGATAGATATATATGGGTACCGCTGTACACAGCGCCGACTTGCCGGATAATCCGGATGACGGACATGTAAAAATAATATTTACAGAGAATGATCTGGAAGCTTACGGGGACTTTGTGCCCGCTATCGGCAATGGCCGTCCGCTCACAGATGATTATGTGCGTAAACTTCTGCATAAAATGAATATAATACATGGAATTCAGGAGGAGGCAGTCAGGGACGCGGTTGCCGCCTGCATGAACTCGAAAAAGATTCAAAAAAATATTTTGATAGCACGCGGAACTCCGGCAGAAAACGAAATTACTGAATATTTCCAGCTTAATCCAGCGCTGGGCCGCGGCCAGGCGCCTGAACCTGAAAATAAAATTGATCACAGGCAATTTACGCCTTTTACCATCGTTAAAAAAAGCCAGGCTCTGGCCAAACAAAAATCCCGCAAACCCGGCGCTGCCGGCATGAATGTTCACGGCGGTACCCTTCCGTTTAAGGTATTAAAACCAAATAGCGTGGAACCCGGTGAAAATACAGTGTTGGATGGAAAATTTATGCTTGCCGCGATTGACGGCCAGATGATCATACAAAAAAATATCATCAGCGTAAAAGAAAGCCTCCATATCAGGGGGCCGGTAGGATACAGTACAGGGCATATTAATTTTCCCGGAGATATTCTGATAGAAGGCCCGGTTTCTGACGGATTTAAGATTCATTCGGGAGGTTCGGTTACCATCAAGCAGACTTTTGATGTAACAGAAGCCATAACAAAAGGCAATCTTTATGTAGCCGGCGGAATTATCGGGCGCGGCGCTGCGCTGCTTAAGGTCGGAGGCGGCATAAAAACCAGGTTCATAGAAAACTGCCGCGCCGCATGCCGCAGGACAGTTTCTGTAGATTCCGAGATTATTAATTCCCATATTTATACCCTGGAAAAAGTAGAAATGGGAGACAGGGGAATGATTATCGGCGGGGAGATCCTGGCCGTACAGGGTGTCTTTGCAGGCGGTATAGGGAAAAAATCTGCAAGGGCAGCCAGTATTAAATGCGGCATTGATTTTACCGCAGAACAGGAAAAAGAAAAAAACAACAATATGCTGCGTTTGCTTACAGCCAAACTTGAACGCCTTAATCAGCTTCTGGAAGAACCGGGAAGCGATCCGGAGAAAAAATTAAAACTGGAAGAACTGCATGCCAGGCTTACGGCGGAACAGCGCGCGGCTTTGGATAAGGTTAACGAACTTTCCGGCCGCATTAATATCAACGAGAACGCGGTTGTTGAAGTTACCGGAGAAATTGCCGCGGGTACCGTGATCGAGATTTGCCATGCCGCTTATTTTGTAACCGAACCAATTAAAAAAGTCAGGATCTTCCTTGATAAGGAAAGAGGCAAGCTGGCTACCGCACCGCTCACATAAATTTTTTTTACAACACCGGCTCGGTGCTGGCGGCTCAGTGCAGTCAGCTCAGTTTTGGCTTTTCAGTTTGAGCGGCTCAGTGCGGGACGTTCGCCGCCGCTATTCCGCTGACCTCTGTCGCATTCCGCAGTTCATGAAACGCGCCGTTCGCCCAATAGCAAATTATTCCGGGGTCATTTTCTGCCATATGCGCATCTTCTGATTCTCCGGTATTAAAAATATAATATTCACCGGCCGCGTAAACTTCACCGTCAAGAACAGCAAGGGCATGTACAAAGGAGTCTGAACCGGACGGCGCATGCAGCAAATCCTGTCTGTTTGCCGCCGTATTCCAGTCTGTATATTGTCCGTCCGGTACAGCGGTCCATTGCGGATTATCTACATCAAAAACCCAATAACAGGCTTTCCTTAACCAGTCGCCGGAATCAACGTAATAACCGGCAGTATAAAGCAAATCGTTTTCCGTAGTTATGGAACTGATTCTTCCCATGCTTTTGTCTTTCCCGTTGGTATATGCAATCCATCTTTTATCGTTTCAGTTCAGTATCAAATAACAGTTCTACTACTGTAACACTTCCGTTTTTGTTAGAAAATTATAATATATTTGATTTTCAATTGCGATCGTCAAGTCCAACTAATACATATACAAAAACCAATGTTTCAATTTCCACTATAAACGGTACAACTGTAACATTTTACCCAAATGACTCTGACAATCCAAGCATTATTTCACCAGTTATTGTTTTTCAAAACAACACCGGTTATCAGATTAACCAAGTTTATATAAAAGCATCAACATCCTCAAACTGGGGGTCTGATCTTTCACCATGGTATTTACCAAATGGAGAATCACGAACACTCACCCTGCCTGCTAACATTTCAAATAATGGTAGTTATGATATTCGAGTGAGCACATCATCAGGTGCTTATTATACTAAAAATGTTACAATGTTGTTTGGTATGATCATAATATTTACTGCTAATGATCATGAATGATGTAAAACATTTTTCTATTACATAGAAAGAGCAAAAGTGGAAAAACGCAAACCTTCGCTTAAAGAAATTTTCGAATTTACGATGTCTCGTTTACAGAGTTAGCGATGTGGGTGCAGAATTCGAATGAGATAATACATCATGGGAGTATAACAAAGCAAGGACCGAAGGAACTACGGACAGCGATGGTACAGGTGGTTATGGGGACTTTAATAGAAGAACATAGAGGGAAGATAAAATAAAAAAGTTAAAAGAAAAGTGACTGTTCAGGACTATCTTGCAAAAATGATATCAGGATTTCCTAAAATAGCCTGTCGAATTGCTTCATAAGGATTTATTTTTTGTTTTTTCGCAGTCCCAACATATGACATGATTTTCAAATAGTTTCTTGCTCCATCTATGCTGCGAAAACACCCTGATACCTTCGTTTTCGTCTTAACCATTCGTATATCGCGTTCAGCTTGATTATTGTCAAAGGGAACAGCAAAGTTTTTTATGAAAAGACAAATTGACTCTTTGTGCTTTGCAAGCCGTTCCACAAGGGACAGAACTTTCCCTTTTTTCTTCCTCCCGCGTTTCTTT
>WQZG01000006.1 GCA_009780855.1 Treponema sp. | reverse complement strand
CCTACTGTATTACAAGATAATAAGTATACTACTTTTTTCGGCTACAATTGTATTTGAGATAATAGGCTATCCACTACATATAACAATATGTACTTTGTTTTAATAAAGTCCTGAACTGTTACCGATATTTTATAAGTAAAAAATATCGCTAAATGACGAAATTTCCAGTAAAAGCAAAAATGTATGCCAAAGAAATTATCGCGGGGTGCTGGGGGCGGGAATCTGTATGGCCCGACCTATGGTCTTTAAGAGTTAAGGCTAAAACGTCTTAGCCAAAAACAGCAGCAGTCAGAAAAAAAAAAGCGTTTATACCAATAACGTTAAGATCCGTGAGAGGGACATATAGATTCACGCCCCCCGCAGGCCCCCAAATATTATTATTAGCATACATTTTTGTTATTACCGGTTATTTTGATATTAAAAGTTTTTCATTATATATACATATCCATTATTTTAAACTTTTATGGTATATTTATCGCTACATGGAACGTACATTTGTTATGCTTAAACCCGGTGTACTGCAGCGCCGCCTGGCGGGAGAGGTAATTACCCGGTTCGAACGCAAGGGCTTAAAAATTATTGCCCTAAAACTTATTAGACCGGACCGGAAACTGGCTGAGGAGCATTACGCCGAACACAGGGGCAGGGATTTTTTTGAATTGGTAGTGGAATATTTAATTTCCGGGCCGGTCATTGCAATGATACTGGAAGGCGATGACGCGGTTGCCAGGACACGGCGCTTGGCCGGTCCCGCAGACATTACGCAATCTCTGCCGGGAACCATTCGCGGTGATTACGCGGCCAGCACCCGGCTCAATATTGTGCACACATCAGATTCCGGGGAAAACGCCAGGAGAGAAATAGCGCTTTTTTTTAAAGAGGAAGAAATACAAATATGGGAAGACACAAACGCGGGGTGGCTGTAAAAACCATTGATAAACCCGGCAGGGTTGATGAGCTTTATGTAAAAAACGACACATTGTCCGTAAGAATCAACTTTCACCAAAAATACAGCGTTAATTCATACGGCTGGCATAACTGGGTCTTTGATCAGTATTCATTCAGAAAAAACATAAAGGTTCTCGAACTGGGCTGCGGCACAGGCGATACATGGATTGGCAAGGAAGAAAAAATTCCGGAGGGTACAAAGATCATACTTACTGATATCTCGCCGCTCATGTCGGGCAAAGCGGTGGAGAAACTGGAGAAGAATGAAAAATTTTCATTTGAACTTGCGGACATACAGAATATTCCGTACGCGGACAGTGAATTTGAAATAGTGATCGCCAACCATATGCTGTACCATGTGCCCAATCTCAATAAGGCAATTTCAGAAATTTACAGGGTATTAAAAAAGGACGGTGTTTTTTATTCGACAACATTCGGGGAAAACTCGCTTAAGGAATTAACGGATATATATAAAAAATTTGAGGACTGCGCGCATTTTACATATTCAAAGGATGTAAGGTTTTCCCTGGACAACGGAGAGGCCGTTCTTGGGGATTATTTTGAAAAGACCGAAAAACGGCTTTACATTGATTCGCTTGAAGTTACGGACTCCGATGATCTGGTGGAATACATTGTTTCCTACAATGATGTCCCCGATAATATATGCCGTAAAATAAAAACCATAACAGAAAACGAGATCAGCCAAAACGGTTCCTTTAAAATAAGCAAGGAACAGGGCATGTTTGTCTGCGTCAAGTAGGAGTATAAATAAATGCAAAAAAGAAAAACAAAAATCGTCTGCTCGCTGGGCCCGGTTTCTTCGGAAGAACCGGAAATCAAAAAACTGATACTGGCCGGAATGAATGTTGCGCGGTTTAATTTTTCGCACGGCAGCCATGAATCACACGCCCTTGTAATGGATCGCGTAAAAAAAGTTTCAAACGAAATCGGGATTCCGGTCGCGCTTCTGCTGGATACCAAAGGCCCGGAGATCCGCACTGGCATGGTTGAAAATGACGGTACCGTAAAAATAAACGAAGGCGACAGCGTAACTGTTACCACAAACGGCAATCCGACAACAGCCGCGCAGAAGGGAGTGCCCGCGCATATTTCAATAACATGGGAAGAAGCTCCGGAAAAACTGCAGAAGGGACACCGAATACTTATCGCAGACGGACTGCTTGAACTGGACGTACTGAATACTGACGCGGGCCTGATAAACTGCAGGGCCAAAAACACGGCTGTGATCGGCAGCAAAAAAAACGTCAACCTTATAGGAATTCACGCAAGGCTGCCCATAATCGGCGAACAGGATAAAAAAGATATCGCCTTTGGCGTAAAAATGGACGTTGATTACATCGCCGCCAGTTTCCTTAGTTTTCCCCATGAGGTTACGGAGATCCGGAAATTCCTGACCGACCTGAATTCTGATATAAAAATAATCGCCAAAATCGAGACAGGCGAGGGGCTTGAGAACATCAAGGAAATCACCGAGCTGGCCGACGGAGTTATGGTAGCCCGCGGCGATCTGGGCGTACAGCTTCCGACCGAACAGATTCCGCTTGCGCAGAAACACATTATCAACGTATGCCGGAAAGTCGGCAAACCAGTGATCACCGCGACGCAGATGCTGGAGTCAATGATCGTTAACCCGCGCCCGACAAGGGCGGAACTGACTGACGTGGCGAACGCGGTTTTTGACGGAACCGACGCCCTTATGCTTTCCGGTGAAACTGCCATGGGAGCGTATCCTGAAGAAGCGGTCAAAACAATGGATAAAATCGCGCGCACAGTTGAGAAGTCGGAGGAATTCCGCAAACGCATGGATATTTTCCACAAGGACTGTTTTTCCCTTACCCATAATTCCCACGAGGACCTGAGTGTAATAATTTCAAAATCCGGGGTGGAAATAGCGTCGGCTGTAAACGCCAAGGCCATTGTCACTCCGACAATCAGCGGCAATACCGCGCGCATTCTGAGCGTCTTTAGGCCCGAGAAACATATTCTGGCGGTAACGCCGGACCGCCGCGCGGAGCGGAGCATGCAGCTTTACTGGGGAGTGAGCACTTTTTTAAGGCCAAAGGTAGATGATTCAGAAAGCATGATCCAGGACACGATGAAGGTCGTATTGGATAACGACGCGGCAGGAATTTCGGATAAAATCATATTGATCGCGGGCCTTCCGCTCAACAGCCCCAATATGATAAACACAGTACGCGTCCTTATACTGGGAACGGTTCTTGCGCGCACAAGCGGCGGCGGCTGCGCCAACCCGGCCATTACCAGGGCCCAGGGCAGGATCATCCACGCGCATACGCCGGAGGAAGCGCGCAGCGGCCTTATTTCGTATGAAGGCGAAATTCTGGTATGCAACGAACTTACGCAGGAATATACGCCGATTATACGTTTAATGAAAGGCGTAATCTGCGAAAAGATCCTGGAAATTGACGAACATGAATTACGCGACATCAATCCGGACCTTGTCTGGCTTACCCATGTCAGAAACGCGGCAAGCAAACTTGAGTCCGGACTTACGGTTACAATTGACGCGGAACAGCTTCTGGTTTACGAAGGTATTGTTTAACCCCTGAAGTGCTCAAGATAACGTTTTGCTGAACGGCTCATCTCTTTGGCAAAACCGCTTGAGTACTTGCGTTCGCAAAACGCGCCTATATATTTATCGAATTCCTGGGCGGTTTTTATATTGCCTTTTTCCAGGAACATTTTTTGATGTTCGTCCTTTTGAAGGCGGCGGTATTTGTTTTCCAGCACAATGCCGGCAAGAGAAGGACGCCGCGGTTTTTGTCTGTCCTTTTGCCCCTGCGCCGGGAAGCCGTAAACCACAAAGGCCGCGGGGAATACATATTCATCAAGGGCAAGGGCTTCCCTTACTTTTTCTTCCTGCTCAAGAATATCACCTATATAACATGAACCGATTCCCAGCGACTGCGCCGCCACGACAGAATTCTGCGCCGCGATTACCGCATCGGCGACAGCAAGGAAAAGATCGCCTTCTTCCGGCGGACGCGCGCTGACACCGGCATATTGGTAACTGTCCAGCCAGCGGCGGCAGTCGGCCAAAAAGACAAGGGCCATCGGCGCTTGTGCTATAAAAGGCTGGTTGTCGCAAAGCCTGGAAAGATTTAGTTTTAGCTCATTGTCGGTAATGTCCAGAATAGTGTAAAGATTCTGGTTGCCGGCCGTGGGCGCCTGCAGAGCCGCCTGCAGGATTAGGTTTTTATCTTCGGCCGTAACAGGTATGGGCTCATATTGGCGCACGGATTTTCTGTCAAAAAGGGATTTGATAATTTCGTTCATTCTTGTTACTCCTTTTTTTGTTCCGTTTATTTTTCGGCCAGGGCCCTTGCAACGGCAATTATTTTTTCATGCTCGGCCTGGGTGGGATTCCAGTTACAGCGAACCTCGGGTTCTGCGACCGCAAAACCGGCCGCGGTAAGCTTTTCGCGCAGTACTTTGACAGATTCTCCGCTCCAGCCGTAACAGCCAAAAACAGCCGCCTTTTTGTTTTTAAACTTAAGTTCTCCAAGGAACTGGAGCCATCCGCTTACCGATGACAGGATGTCACCCATGACAGTCGGCGATCCAAGCGCTATGGCCCTGGATTTAAATACTTCTGTCATTATGTCATTCTTGTCGTCTTTTGTAATGTTGAAAATTTTGACCTTTGTCTGCGGCGAAATACCGGCGATTGCCTCCCCGATTTGGTGCGCGAGTGTTTTGGTTCCGTCCCACATCGTGTCGTAGATTACCGAGATTTGATCTTCCCGGTAGTCCTGGGACCACTGGTAGTATTTATCGACGATCTGCATCGGGTTATCCCGCCAGATTGCGCCGTGGCTGGGCGCGATAATATCAATCTGCACGTTCATTGCCCTGATTTCTTCAATTTTCTTTTTTACAAATATAGAAAAAGGATTGAGGATATTAACATAGTACTTGACAGCTTCTTCCCACAGAAAACATTGATCCGCCCTGTCGGCAAAAAGTTCCCCTACAGCCAGATGCTGGCCAAAGGAATCATTGGAAAACAGGATATTGTCCCCGGTGAGGTAGGACGCCATGCTGTCGGGCCAGTGGAGCATCTTCATTTCCATAAAAAGGAGTTTTTTTCCGTTGCCTACATCTAAAGTATCACCTGTTTTTACAACCTTAAAATTCCATTCCGGATGATGGTACTGGCCGGTAAGGCTTTTAACCGCGTTCGCCGTGCAGTAAACGGGAGTACCAGGTATTTTTTCAAGAAGAGCCGGCAGGGCTCCGCTGTGATCGACTTCACCGTGATTGGCCACAATAAAATCAATTGAGTGCAAATCGATCTCATCCGCAAGATTATTTATAAATTCGGCGGAGTGGGGCATCCATACCGTATCGATTAATACGGTTTTTTCTTCCTTGACAAGGTAACTGTTCTGGCTGGATCCGTGGTTGATCGAATAATCACCCCCGTGAAACGAATCCAGTTCCCAGTCTGTCTTGCCGACCCAATATACGTTGTTCCTGATAAGTTTCTTCATAATACATATTTATATCATTAATATTACCGGAAGTGTATAATACCAAAAAGGAAACCCAAGCTGACTTTATTTTTAATGCATTTGTGCCGGCCCGCAGGCTTTTTTATTAGTAATATTTACCTTGATATAAATAATTATCAATACTACAGCAACAAAGACGCAGAGAAACCCTATAATGTAACTGCCGTGATAAATGCTTAAGGCTGCCATCAGGGTAAAAGCGAGAGTTACAAACAAAAGCTGCAGTAATAACGATATTTTTTGCGGCATACGGCCTATCCTTTATTAATAAAAATTATGGGACTCTTAGACACTCCATAAATAAATTTATGTTTTTTTTAAACCCAAGTCAAATAAACGTGTTATTTTTTTACTATTTTAACTAATCGTTTACAGTTGTATAGTTTTATGCATTATGCAGAAGATTGGTGAGCTGGCCGCGTTTTCTACCGCAATTTGCTGGACATTGTCGGCCATTATTTTTGAAATGGGAATCAAACGCATCGGCGTTCTGGCTGTTAATTTTGTAAAAGTAATAATCGCGTTTTTATTGCTGACGCTGACATCGGCGATAATGCGGGGAATGCCGCTGCCTTTTGACGCGGCGCCAAATACTGTTTTATATTTGGCGCTGTCCGGCATTATAGGTTTTACAGTATCTGACATGTTTCTGTTTACAGCTTACGGCACTATAGGGCCCAGAATCGCCACGCTTTTTTTGGCACTGTCGCCTCCGATGACAGCCGGCATCGCTTACTTGTTTATGGGCGAAGCTTTGGGGCACAGGGGAGCCGCGGGCATGTGCCTTGTAATTGTCGGCATCTGTGTGACAGTAATCGGCCGCAACAGGGGACTTTCATTTTTAAAAATGAAGAAAGATGACGTTAAGGGTTACATCTGCGCCTTTGCCGCGTCATTCGTCCAGTCAGTGTCGCTTAATCTAACAAAGTACGGCCTCGGAAACTACGATCCGGTATCCGGGACCCAGATCCGCATCTTTGCCGCATTGATTGGATTCGCAATTGTTTCGCTGTTTTACGAAAAAGGAAAAACCATAGGCAGAGCGATCAAAAATCTTGAAGGGCTTAAGTTTACCGCCATTGGTTCGGTATTTGGCCCGTTTTTGGGCGTAGTCCTGTCCCTTTACGCACTCCAGCGGGTAAGTTCCGGCATTGTAAGCACCCTTATCGGATTAACGCCGGTTCTGATAATAATCCCGGAGACTTTTATTTTTAAAAAGAAAATAAGAACCATGGAAATAATTGGCGCAATAATAGCGGTAGCAGGGACCGCGGTTTTCTTTTTATAAAAATTGTTGTCCGCGCAGCGCCAGTCCGGCATTGCGGCAGATGACGGCTATAAAATAATCATGCAGTCCGAATTGTTTTAATTTTTCTGCCAGCTCCGGCGTTGGTGTTTCGCAAGCGAGCAGATCTTTGGTCTGCGCTTCGTCAAGCTGCAGGGTATACATATTATTTTGCGAAAGCGGTTTGTTTGCGGGGCAGGTTTCCTGACAGCGCAGGCAGCCGACCAGGGTATGATGCGCGTTAGCCGGTATCCAGTCCGGCATGGGATTTTTATTTTCGTTGTACATTGTCAGGCATTTGGCGGAATTGATTGCCGCGTTTTTGCCTATCGCGCCCGTAGGACAATTATTAAGGCAGAGGCTGCACGATTCACATTCATCGAGAAACCTGAGCGGGAAAGAAACATCATCGCAGGGGATATCGGTATAAAAGGCGCTCAGACCGCAGTAACTGCCGAACTTGCCGGAATAAAAAATATTGTTGCGTCCGTAACGGCCCAGCCCGCCGAGGACAGCCAGAAGTTTTTGCGAAATCCCTTTGGGATGGGCGGTCTTAAAACCGGCAGCAGCGGTTTCCATTATACTGTCAAACTTTTTACGGCCGGCCTCATCGGAAAGGTAAGTCGGCGGAATAACAACGGCAGTGCTTTTCCCTTCAGTCTTAAAAATAATTTGGGCCGGATCGGCTGGATAAGCGGTGATTAACAAAGACTTCGGTTCAAACGGTATGTCAGGCGGCTGGTTGCTTAAAAAATGTTTGACGGCGTTTTTTACATTTTGCGCGCCGCTGTTTTTTTGTTCAAGTTCATTATAATGGTTTTTTATCTGCTCCATAACATGATACGGTAAAAATGCCGCGCAAAAACCTGCAGATTCCAGCTGCTTAATAATTTCCCTGTCCGGATTTTCCATGTTACCTCCATGCATGTTACATTCATGATCTGTCGATTTATTAAAAATTTCAGTCTATGGCTTCAATTTTAAGTATCCCCGGAATTATCCGGATATTGCGCATCACTGGCCGTAAATCACCGGCACGGACAAGCTGCATGGCAAAAACACCGGTAAGCTCGCTGCCGGAGGCTTCTTCAAGGCGGCCTTCGATTAAATGGCCCTGTCTTTTACGTACGGCGCTCTCGATCGCGGAGAACAGATTGGCCGAGTACTTCGCCTCGATCCTGAAGCGTTTTACAATGACCTCACCGGAATTCTCCCATTCAACATTGATTCTGCGTTTTTCCGATTCAATATTGCCGGCCAGTCTTGAGCAGTCTTTGCGATGAATTATAACACCTCTGCCGCGGGATACATATCCGGCTATGGCGTCGCCTGGAAGCGGATTGCAGCATCGGGCAAAACGGATCATCATGTTTTTTTCTTTTTCCACACTCACTTGCAGAACGGAATTAAGCGGAGCGATAATTTTTTGCACCTGGGTATTAATGCCGGCGGCAGGCATATCAACCGGCGGTTCCGCTGCGGCCGCGGTTTTTACTTCTTCCGGTTTTTCCGGCTTATATGAGGCATCGTTTTTTTCAAGCCATGACCTTATTTTGCCGCGGGCTTTCGCGGATTTGGCAAGTTCAAGCCAGTTAAAATGGGGATGGGCGGACTGGCTGGTAAGTATTTCTATGCTTTGGGTATTCCGGAGCGGCGAACCCAGGGAAATAATTGATCCGTTGGCCTTTGCGCCGATGCAATGATCGCCGACCGATGTATGAATGTAATACGCAAAATCAATGGCGGTTGATCCAACAGGAAGCCGGATTACTTTTTCCTGCGGCGTAAATACGTAAACTGCATCATTAAAAATTCCGTCCTTGATATTCTCCAGCCACAAAGGAGAAAAATCGGCGGCGTCACGGTCTGTATATACCAGGTCCGTTTGCCCATTCCGGCGAAAGGCTCCTTTTTTATACAGCCAGTGGCTTGCGGCTCCGTGTTCAGCGACCTGATGCATTTCCCGGGTTCGGATCTGGACCTCCAGAAGTTTCCCTGCGCCGCTTGTCTCCGGTTTGTCCGCATCAGGTATATCAGCATCTGGTTTGTCCCCATCTGGTTTGTCAGGGGTAACCATCACCGTAGTATGCAGGCTGCGGTAACCATTTGGTTTTGGATTTGCGATATAATCCTTGAAACAGCCGCTCTGGGGTTTCCAGAGCCTGTGGACTATACCCAGCAGCAGATAACAGTTTTCTACACTGCTGCAAATTATGCGTATACCCGACAAATCGTAAATTTTTTCCGCGCTGACGCCCCGTTTGCGCATCTTCATATATATCGAATAAAAATGTTTGGCGCGGCTGTCGATTTCGGTATCAATGCCGGAAGCAGAGGCCTCCGCCTTCAATGTTTGCTGTACCTGTTCAAGAAACCTGGCCCGTTCTCCTTTTTTCTGCGCGACAAGATTTTTGATTTGCCTGTAGGTCTCCCGGTTAAGGAATTTAAGACATAAATCTTCCATCTCGTTTTTAATCCACGCAATACCAAGCCGGTCAGCCAGGGGCGCGTAAATATCAAGACATTCCCTGGCAGCGGTTTTTTTTATGTCCGGAGCAGGTACGCCATCCGCGGGTTCCTGTTCAGAAAGTGTTGGTTCAACAGAAGCTTCCGGTACGGAAGCTTCCGGTACGGAAGACGTATCCAGTATGCGGAGCATGGCAAGCTTAACTGTAATAATGATAAAAATTTCGCGGATGTCGGATGTTAGGGCAAAAATCATATCCACAATATTTTGCGCTTCCCTGTTGGTTTTGGAATTATTCCGCAGATTTGCGGTTCTTTTTACGCCAAGGGCAAGAGCGGCCGCGGCAGCGCCGAATTCTTCAAATGCCGCGGCAGGCAACGGATAAATCAGCGCGGCAATTACGGTGTCCGTATCCATGCCAAGGTCAAGCAATATAGAGGCCGCGTCTTCGCAGACGTTTTGCGGAGTATTTTTTATCAATTCAAGGGCACGGGTAATACGGATCGCCTCGGCCGAATTCACAGAAGATAATTTCTGAATAAAAACTGAACGGCTGTCTTTGGGCACTGAGTCCATATTAACCCAAAATTTACGCTTTTACCGCCATAAACTTATCTTTTGCCGCGAAAAAGACTTCGGTAATTGCCGGATCAAACTGTTTACCCGATCCTTCCATAATTATTTTTACGGCTTCTTCAGCGGTAAAAGCCTTCTTGTAGGGGCGTTCGGAAACCAGAGCGTCGT
The DNA here is from genome assembly GCA_009780855.1 of Treponema sp. GTDB lineage: Bacteria > Spirochaetota > Spirochaetia > Treponematales > Breznakiellaceae > WQZG01. The sequence continues at coordinate 67,150 of WQZG01000006.1, read as the reverse complement.
ATACATCAACAATCGCCATAATACGTCCGGGAAGCGGAATATCTGCCCCGGAAAGCCCGCGCGGATAACCTTTGCCGTCCCACCGTTCATGATGGTAACCGGCGAACAATTTGGCGCTGGAAAAAAATTCCGCGTTTTCTGTACGGGAAGCTATTTTGTCAATAATACGTTCGCCTTCCGCAGCGTGGGTCTTCATAATTTCAAATTCTTCGTTTGTCAGTTTTTCCGGTTTATTTAGTATCAGATCTGAGATGGTAATTTTACCCACATCGTGCAGGCGCGCGGACGAGATAAACAAATCCAGATTCATTTTACAGAGGGCATCCGCATAAACCCCGGCGGTAATCATCGCGTCAACCAGAATCTTGAGTTTGGCGGTTGTGCGTTCAATATGACCTCCGGTCACCAGATCGCGGTTTTCAACCATATCGGCAAACCCGAATATTATGGCGTTCTGGAAATTCTGCAGCTGCACTGTCTTCTGCTGAAGCTGCGCGGTCCGTTCGCGGATCAGTTCGTCAATGTCCAGGTGGGTCTTGATGCGGTTGGAAAGCACGGGCACCGAAAATGGTTTTAGGATAAAATCCACCACTCCCATTTCAAACCCGTGCACCTCGGCCGCTACATCGGTCATGCCGGTAAGAAAAATAACGGGAATCCCCGAATAGGCGGGATTGTCTTTTAAACGTTTAAGGGCCTGGAAACCGTCCATATCCGGCATATTAATATCCAGTAAAATTAAATCCGGAGTAACATTTTCCAGAAGCGAAAACATTTTTGCCGCCGACAGCATGGTCATAACCCTGTACTGGTGCTTGAGCGCTTCCCTTGAGATGACAAGGTTTGTATCGTTATCATCTACCACGAAGATAGTTTTTTGCATGAATGTTTACCTCATACATCGAGGTTGGATACAAGCAGCGCGTTTTCCTCGATAAATACCCGGCGGGGGCCGACGACTTCTCCCATAAGCGTAGTAAAGATGCGTTCGGCTTCAACGGCGTCGTCCATATGGACCTGGATTATGTTGCGCCGGGACGGATCCATGGTGGTTTCCCAGAGCTGGTCGGGGTTCATTTCGCCCAGGCCCTTGTAGCGCTGGATGGATTCGCGTTTGATGTCCTTGCCCAGGCCCGCCATGATTTTATCTTTTTCCGCGTCGTCATAGGCGTAAAAGTTCTGCTTGCCGACCGGTATTTTATACAGCGGGGGCATGGCGATGTAGACGTAGCCCTTTTCTATGAGCTCGGTCATGTAACGGTAAAAAAACGTAAGGAGAAGGGTGCGGATGTGCGAGCCGTCCACATCGGCATCGGCCATGATTATGATCTTGTGGTAGCGGATTTTTTCGATATTAAACTCGCTGCCGCAGCCGGCGCCGATGCTGGCGATAATGGGCTGCAGTTTTTCGTTGGTTACGACTTTTTCTATGCGGGTTTTTTCAACGTTAAGCATTTTGCCAAAAAGCGACAGTATTGCCTGATGCTGCCTGTTGCGGCCCATCTTTGCCGACCCGCCTGCGGAATCTCCTTCCACGATAAAGAGCTCGCAGAGGGCCGGATCTTTTTCTGTGCAGTCGGACAGCTTGCCGGGGAGGCCGGCGGAGTCCATGGCGTTCTTGCGCCGTGTTGCGTCGCGGGCAGCGCGCGCGGCGATACGGGCTCTGGCCGCAAGCATCGTTTTTTCGATAATGGCCGAGGCTATGTCCGGATGCTGATCCAGATAAAGCTCAAGCTGTTCGTTGACAAAAGTTTCCACAATGCCTTTGACTTCAGAATTGCCCAGCTTGCCCTTGGTCTGTCCTTCAAACTGCGGGTCAGGGACCTTTATTGACAGAACCGCGGTAAGGCCTTCGCGGACATCGTCGCCGGAAAGGCCCTCGTCCATTTTTTTGACATGTTTTGATTTTTTAAAAAATTCGTTAAGGGTATGGGTAAGCGCAGATTTAAACCCGACAAGGTGGGTTCCGCCCTCGCGGGTGTTAATGTCATTTACGAATGTAAACATTATCTCGTTAAAGCCGTCATTGTACTGTATGGCAGCTTCCATTTCGATTGTACCGCCGTTCCCGTCTTCCCTGCTCCCTTCAAAAAACACCGGATCTTTAAAGAGAACTGTTTTGTGTTCGTTTAAATAATCGACAAAACTTTTAACTCCGCCTTCAAACTTAAAATTATGGGTTTTGGGGGCAGAGAGCCTTTCGTCCCTTATTGTAATTTTTAAACCTTTGTTGAGAAAGGCGAGCTCGCGCAGGCGGTTTGAAAGTGAATCAAAATTGTGGGTTGTAGTTTCAAAAACAGTGGGGTCCGCTTTCCAGCGGATTACAGTGCCCGTGGTTATGTGATCTACCGGAAAAGGCAGCTTGTCCGGCGTTATTTCATAGGCCGGGCTGTCTGCGACTCCGATCTTGTAGCTTTGCGTATAAACCTTGTCATCAAGGAATACAAAAGCCTCGCACCATTGGGAAAGGGCGTTGACTACGGAAACGCCGACTCCGTGGAGGCCGCCGGATACCTTGTAGGATTTCTTGTCGAATTTACCGCCGGCGTGGAGACGGGTCATTACCAGCTCAAGCGCGCTTACTCCCTCGATCGGATGTATGTCAACAGGAATGCCGCGGCCGTTGTCCTCAACCCGGACTATGTCGTTACCTTCCAGAACTACGATTATTTCGTCGCAAAAACCCTGCATGGCCTCGTCAACGGAGTTATCAACAACTTCAAAAACCAGATGGTGGAGACCGTCAATGCCTGTGGTGCCAATATACATACCCGGTCTCTTGCGTACCGCTTCGAGACCTTTGAGTACCTGGATGTTTTGTGCCGAATAATTGGGATTCATTGTTCAATCTTAGTAAAAATATCCAAAAAGGTAAAGGAAGCGCGGAGATCATTAAAAAATACGGCTTATGATTTTTACAATTGTTTGATATAATAATTGAATCACTAAAGAAGGAATCTAATGAAAAAAACAAATAAACCTAAATCCCCGGTATTTTTGGCAGTTTTAATAACCCTGTTGGCTGTAACAGGATTATTAATGGCAGGCTGCGGCACTTTTATCGGGTTTTTTTCAAGTGATACAATAACTATCCGATCCGACAATAATTTATCAACAGTACTGGCAGGGGGAACCATAAAATTAAGGTCATCCTCCCCGGATGTCTATTGGACGGTAAGTTCAACAAGCGACGGCAGAGGGCCTTTAACCGCGGGAACCTATATTGACGCCAACGGACTTTTGACGGTATCGCCTTACGAAACAGCTTCTGTAATCTACATTATAGCAAGATCCCAAAGAACCGAAGCCACAGGAATAAGGCAGATAAGAGTTGTAACAGTGGCCGGAATAAATATAGTCCCAAAAAATATATCGCTTGCAAGGGGCAGATCCCTGCAGTTCAGCGCCGAGGCCTACGGCAACAATAATCCGGATAACGCCGTTACCTGGAAGGTAAGTTCCAATTTTACCGGTACCGGAGCCGTAACATCGGGAACCAGCATCGACGGCAGCGGACTGCTTAGGGTAGCGGTTAACGAATCTGTAACCACCCTTTATGTTTTTGCGACTTCCTTGCTGGATCCTTCAAAATCAGACAGCGCCCAGGTCATTGTTGTAGTGCCGGTTGTTACAAGTGTTACAGTTAATTCCCCAAGCCAGTCAGTATGGGGAGGTTCTTCCGTACAGTTGAGCGCCGCTGTTACAGGCGTCAACGATCCCGACACTTCAGTATCCTGGAGAGTCAGTTCCAATGCCGCCGGCACCGGAGCAGTCACGCCGGGAACCGGCATTAACGCCAACGGTATGCTTACGGTCGCGGCCAATGAATCTGTTTCTGTCCTTTATGTAATAGCGACATCCGCCTATGATACGTCCAAATCAGGTATTGTCATGTTAAATGTTGTTATTCCGACAGTAACAGGCGTGGCAGTAAGTCCGGCCGGCCAGACAGTATCGGCTGGCTCTACATTTCAGTTCGGCGCGGCAATCAGCGGTACAAACAATCCGCCCAATACGGTTACCTGGAAAGTCAGTTCCAATGCCGCCGGCACCGGCACTGTCACAGCCGGTACAGCCATTAACGCCAACGGACTGCTTACAGTTTCTGTCAACGAAACCGCGACGGTGCTCTATGTTTTTGCAGTTTCAACATTTGATGCTTCAAAATCCGGCAGTGTATCCGTCAATATAGCAAAGATCACGCCGCCTGTAGCAAGGCCGACGCCGTCTCCGGCGCCTGCTCCGGCGCCCAATCCCGGACCGCAGCCTCCCTCAAGACCCGCGCCGCAGCCTGCGCCGCAACCTAATCCGCAGCCTCAGCCAGCGCCCAATCCGAGGCCCCAGCCGCCTGCGCCGCAACCCGCGCCGCAACCTGCGCCGCCTCCCTCCCCTGCAGTTACAGGCGTAACCGTCAATCCGGCAAACCCGTCTGTAACGGCCGGCGCTGCATTACAGTTCAGCGCTGCGGTTACCGGTACAAATAATCCTGCCGGTACGGTTACCTGGAAAGTCAGCTCCAATGCCGCCGGCACCGGTTCTGTCACCGGCGGAACAAGCATCAGCGCCAACGGGCTGCTTACTGTCTCTGCCAATGAAACGCTTGCCTCTGTCTATGTTTTTGCGGTTTCAACGGCTGATACTTCAAAATCCGGCAGCACGGCAGTCACAATTGTAAAAGCAGCGCAGCCTCCGGCAAGACCGGCTCCGGCGCCCAATCCCGCACCAACTCCTGTGCCCGCACCGGCCCCGGCTCCGCAGCCAAACCCGGCGCCCGCACCGCAGCCTAATCCCGGACCTCAGACTCCTTCAAGACCTGCTCCATCTCCGGCTCCGACACCCGGCATAACAGGAGTTACAATAAGCCCCGCGAGCGCCTCAATGAAGACGAATGAGACAATGCAGTTTAGGGCAGCGGTTGCAGGTTCCAATAATTCCAATAACGCGGTAACATGGAAAGTCAGTTCAAACCCAGCAGGGACAGGTTCCATGGCGCCGGGGACTAATATCAGCGCAAACGGTCTGCTTACAGTGGCGCCCAACGAATTTTCAACAACACTGTATGTAACAGCCACTTCTGCGGCAGATACATCAAAATCAGCAACTGCGGCGGTTACAATTACAAATAACAATCAAAACCAGGGTTCCAATCAGGGACAGGCCCAGGGCAGAAATTGAATTAAACTCCATCCCCCGGCGTATGCGGGGGATGATTTTTTTACAGAAATGGCCCATAATGTGAATAAGTTGTGGATAAATCTTTGGTTTTTTTAGTAATAAATACAAAAAACCACGGAAGAAAATACATAAAATCGGGGAAAATATTGATAGCGGTTAATTCCTTATATTACAAAGAATTAATTGATATTACTATTCAGATTTAAAGGTGTACTGTTCCAATTATTCTGAATTTGTGTATAATGGCGGACAGGCTGTAATTTTATTTATTGTTGATAATTTGTTGATAAAGGGGTATTTTTCCGGTGAACATTGTTGTCCTTCAAAAATCTAAAAAATCAGGAGATCCCGATGCCTGAATGGGATTATAAACTCTTTTGGGATGAGGCGATCAGCCAGCTGCGGCTCCAGCTGGGTGAGGGTGAATTTACCATATGGCTCAGTAATCTGGACTATATCGGCGCTACAGAAACCCAAATTACAATTTCTGTGCCATCGGTCTTTTTCCAGGAAAAATTCAAAACCAAATACCACAAAAGACTGGAAGAGAAAATGGCGGAATTGACAGGAAAGAACATTTCGATAGTTTTGGAGGTAATTCATAAAGATCCGGGCCAGATAAATCAAAATGAAGTTTCCGATAATAATAACGAAAATAGCGAGGACAGTAAAACAGGGAAACCCGGAGCAGGCAAGACTGGCAAAGTTGCCGGTACAGGTAAAATTGCAGCGGCAAAGGGTAAACATCCCCAATTAAGGGAAGAATATACATTTGACAAGTATGTAATAGGGGAAAATAACAATTTTGCCGCCAACGCCGCCCTGGCGATAGCCCGCAATCCGGGGAAAGTCTATAATCCGTTCCTAATTTACGGCGGAGTCGGGATGGGCAAAACCCACCTGATGCAGGCCATAGGAAATTTTATTTACGCCAATTCCGACAGCAAGATAATTTTTATAAGCGCGGAAGGTTTCCTCAACGAATTTATTTCTTCAATGCCGGTTACAGGCGGCCCAAACAAAATGGCTGCTTTTAAAAACAAATACCGCCAGGCAGATGTACTATTAATTGACGATATTCACTTTTTCCAGGGAGACAAGCCGGGTGTCCAGGAAGAAATGTTTTATACATTCAACGCGCTTATGGACCAAAAAAAAATGCTCGCCTTTACCTGCGACCGGCCGGCATCCGAGCTCAAGAGTATGCACGAACGCCTCAAAAACCGGTTTGAGTCATGCCTCAATGTAGACCTTCAGCCGCCCAATTACGAAACCCGCTGCGCGATTATCAGGTCAACGATCAAGCACAGGGGAATACCGGTTCCCGACGAGTCAATTGACCTTATAGCCAAAAATATTTCGTCAAATGTAAGGGACCTGATTTCCGCGCTCAATAAACTCTTTGCCTATGTTGAACTTGTAAATGAGCCAATCAATAATGAAAATACCCAAAAAGCCCTAGTGGAGTTTTTTAGCCCCATACAGCCCAACATGTCCATCGAACAGGTTCAGAAAGTCGTCGCGGACTTTTTTCATTTATCATACATTGACCTCAAGGCAAAAAAGAAAACCAAAAACATCGTTTTCCCCAGACAAATAGCCATGTACCTGGCCAGGGACATGACCGGTTACTCACTGACAGAAATCGGAGAGGCGTTCGGGGGCAGGGATCATGCGACGGTGATCCATTCCTGCGACAAGATTGACAACCAGATACGCACAGATCCCAACCTTGAACCAACATTACAAAACCTTCAGCGGCTAATCCGGGAGTCCGGGGTAAAGAGTTGATATGGTGTTAATATGAGGTTAAAAAATGAGCTGTTTATTACCGGGATATTTTTTATGGTGATCAATGTGGAAAATGATATAAAAAAAATATGTTTATTCAACAGGATAACAAAAAATTATTTCCATATCACATAAGGAAATAGATGAGTTATCAACATTTCCGGCTTACTATTACTATTATTACTATTTATATATATAATATAATAAGAGAAGGAGCCTCCAATGAAGTTTACCTGTAACCGGAGCGTTTTGTTAAAAGAAATCGCAATTGCGAACGAAATTATCGCTTCAAGAAATGTCATTTCCATACTCTCAAATATTTACATGGAAGCGGCCGGTGATCAGCTTATAATTAAAGCTACCGACATGAAAGTTAATTTTGAGACAAAAGTTCCTGTACAGGTTGTAGAGCCCGGAGTAGTGACTGTATTCGGAGAAAAATTTTTTGGGATCCTTAATTCCATTCCGGAGGGAGACCTTGATTTTGAACAGTCAGAAGGCAAAATAACAATAAAGACAGCGGTTAAAAAGGCCAGGTTCCAGTTAAAAGTAACTTCATCAGAAAAGTATCCTGAATTTGCCATATCCAATAACCAATTTTTTAATATACCAATAAAAGATTTTAAAAGTATGGTAGGGCAGACTGTATTCGCGGTTTCCGATGATGAGACAAGATATTTTATGAACGGGGTCTTTTTTGAAAAGGCGGAAGGCAAACTTTCCATGGTGGCCACAGACGGCAGACGTTTGGCCTGTATATCAAAACCGGCAGAAGAAGTACAGGACTTCAGCGGCGTAATTATTCCGCCGAAGATTCTCAACGTTATCATGAAGAGGTCCGGCGACGAAGGCATGGTTGAGATTTCGGTGACAGATAAAACTATTTTTATACAATTCGGCGCATATAAATTATCTTCTGTGCTTATTGAAGGACAGTTTCCAAATTACCGGCGTGTAATTCCGGAGAACCAGGTTAATTCATTTATGGCCAACCGACTGGAAATGCTTGACGCCCTAAAAAGGGTATCGCTGTTGGTGGAACAAAAATCCCACAGGGTTTATCTGGGCCTTAATCCGGGTACGGTATCGGTTTACTGCGAAGAAAACGAAATCGGCAACGCAAGGGAAGAGATACCGTGTAAATATGACGGAGAAGAAATTTCGATAGCGCTCAATTACCGGTATATTGAGGAACCGCTCAAAGTTATAAAGACCGACGAGATCAGCGTTCAGTTCAGCGAACCTACCAAAGCAATTACAATCAGTTCTGTACCAGCGGAAGATTTTTTCCATATCGTAATGCCGATGCAGACAGACTAAAAACAGAATATGGCTTTTACATCACTAAGGGCAGTTTCATTCCGTAACCTTGGCGATGCCGGGACAGATACTGGCGCAAAAGATATTTTTCTTGTCGGGGAAAACGGCCAGGGAAAAACAAATTTTATCGAAGCTCTCTATTTTGCTTCCTACGGATCATCTTTCCGCGGAGTAAAGGACAGCGAACTGGCCCGGACCGGAAGCAGGGATTTTTCGGTTACGGTAAAACTGGACGATACGATAAATTCAGGTATTTCGGTAATTTATAAAGACCGCAAAAAAAATATTTTTCTTGACGGCAAAAGGGTTGAAGACCGCAAAGACCTGCTGTCTGTCGCGCCGTGCATTGTTTTTTGCCACGAGGACATGGAGTTTGTAACGGGGTCTCCGGAGAGACGGCGCTGGTTTTTTGATCAGACCCAAAGCCTGCCCGATCCTGTCTACCTTAGGGATTTGCAGAACTACCGCAAGGTTTTAAAAACCAGAAACAGCATTTTAAAAAATGACAGCAGCCGCGGCAAGCTTTCCGCGGAAACTTCGGCGCTGCTGGATGCCCTTGATCCCCAGCTTGTTCAGTACGGCCTGGAACTGATGCGCAAAAGACAAAGGGAGGTGCAGGTTTTCTCCGGGATCTTCCGGCCGCTGTACTGCGAAATTTCCGGTCTGGACAATGTAGCGGTAGATTATCTGCCTTCCTGGAAAGAAGAAACTGCTGAAGCGGTTTTGGCAGTACTTGAAAGCCGCAGGGTAAATGATCTTTTTTCCGGAATAACAATGTCGGGGCCCCACAGGGACAGGTATATCTTTACCAGAAAAACCGGTTCAAAAGATTTTAAAGAATTTACAGAACCGGCGGATTTTTCCGCCAGAGCTTCTACCGGCCAGCGCCGCCTTCTTGCCCTGCTGCTCCGTATTGCCCAGGCCAGGATATTCTCGGAGAAAACCGGCAAAAAGGCGGTCCTGCTTCTGGATGATGTTTTGCTTGAGCTTGACGGCGAAAAAAGAAAAAAATTTATCGCGCTCATGCCGGAGTACGACCAGGGGTTCTTTACCTTTCTTCCCGAAGAACCCTATAATTTTTACCGTAAAAATGATACAATGGTTTACTTTGTAAATTCAGGAATTTTAAAACAGGAATAAATTATGAAAAAGAAACATCTTTCAATGGCCATCCTGATTATGCTGTTCTGTTTGTGTCTGGTTCTGGTATTTTCGTTTACCATTACAGCCATTTTTTATGTAAACATGAATAACCTGACCGTAAAAAACGTCGAGGAAAAAGCCGGTATTACCATGCAGTACATTACCTCGCATCTGGAAGGAGCACTGTCGCCGTTTTATGACATGATCCAGAGCTGCGCTACGTATATCAATGTATTGCCGTCAAATGAGCTGAAGAACGATGTCCTGACAAGCATCAAAAGCGCAAATCCGGATGTGCTTGACTTCTATTACGGCTCGGTAACTTCAATGTACGGTCCGGGCGGTTTCTGGATTTCCAGCACTCTCTGGAATCCGGACACTGATCCCGAATGGGATTATACCTGGGATCCGCCGAACCGGCCCTGGCATAAGGCAGCCATGGCCAATCCCGGCAAAATCGTACTTGTAGATCCGTATATTGACGCACAGACCGGTAAACTGGTCGTTACCTTCTCACTTACAGTCAGTGATGAGACCGGAAAAATTACCGGGGTCCTGGGTGTTGACGTACTGCTGGCCAAGTTCAATGAACTTGTAACCAGCGAAAAAATTACCGATGACGGCCTTACAATGCTGATTGATCGCAACGGATTATTTCTGGTTCACCCGGATTCGTCCTTTGAACTCCAAAAAAATCTGTTTACCGTAATGCCCAACGCGGACAAGCAGACCATACTAAACTCCGATTTAACCGTCGATTTTGAAGGCAAGGTATATATCTGTTCCGCTCCCGTCGGAACCACCGGATGGATCCTGGTATCCACCGGTTCTACTGACAGCCTTCTTGCCGGCCTGAGACGGCTGTTATTGACTGTCATCATGATAGTTCTTGGCATGACTGTAATCGCCGTAATTATTACCGTGTTGTTAAGCAATTATCTCGCCAACCCGTTTAAACGGCTGGTTACCTCGCTCAATATCATCTCGTCCGGTGATTTTACCGCCATTATTCCGGATTATAATTCCAGGGAAGCTTCGGAACTATCTGCGGGATTCAACAGTTTTAACGACAACATAAGCAGTCTGGTGCGCAAGATCAAGGATTCCGCAGGGCACATCAATAAAGTTGCCGAAGATCTTTCGTTATCGGTTAATGACACCCAGACCATTATTAATCACGTAAGCGAGACGGTTAATTCAATACATAATGATGTGGAGAATGAAAATCATTCCATTGGTAAGAATGAATCTGCCGTTAACAGTGTAATGAACCAGATTGAAAACCTGAATGTTAAGATAAAGGAACAGAGCGCCCAGATCAGCGGCGCTTCGTCCGCAATAGAAGAAATGGTAGCCAATCTTCACTCGATAGAGAACAGTACTGTTCTGGTTGATGACCGTATACGGGATCTTGTTCATTCCTCCGGCGAACAAAAGAAACTGCTGACAGAAACCGCGGACGCGACAAAAATGGTTGAGAAAGAATCTCAGGCTCTTGCCGTCATGAACAAAGTTATTTCCGATGTTGCCACACAAACCAACCTGCTCAGCATGAACGCCGCCATTGAAGCTGCCCATGCCGGTGAAGCCGGCAAAGGTTTTGCCGTTGTTGCGCAGGAAATCCGCAAGCTCGCGGAGACAACAGCCCAGCAGTCCAGAAGTTCCGAGGAAGCTATCAAGTCGCTTCAAAAACATATTAAGGAAATCACCATATCAGCCGGAAGCGTGGAAGTATCATTCGGCGGAATGCTTACCATGATTAAGCAGATTGAAGAAATAACGGCAACACTCAAAAAAGCCGCGGAAGAACAGAGTCTGGGTTCCAACCAGCTGCTTTCGTCGATTACTGCCATTAACGCCATTACCGGCGATGTAGAAACAGCTTCACAGGCAATGGAAGCCGGCGCCAGCGAAGCCGTAACAACCTGCGAATTCCTTATGAAGTTAAGCGGCAGTGTGGATGAGAAAGTGACCAAATGCAACGATGATACAAAATCCCTCACTTCCAATTCCGAAAATGTGGCCGCGGTAGTGCAAAATACCAGATCCGGTGTTGATCAACTGGAGAAATCCATAAATCCGTTCAAGATACGCAGTTGAAATGGAAAATGTAAGGAAGGCGGGCGATCTTTTAACTTCTTTGTTCAGCGAACGTTTTGATCGGGAAACATTGGAAAACGCCCGAATCTCCGCTGAACTCTTTTCCAATTCATGGGCCGCGGCGGCAAAACAAGCCCAGATTTCCGCGGCCTGTGATCACTGCAGGATTAGGGAACTTGAGCGCGGAATACTCGTGATCGAAGCAGAGCATCCGGGCTGGGTTCAGATTCTGCAGACAAAGCAAAAATATCTGCTTGGTATATTCCAGAAAAAATTCCCCGAATTAAAAATCCAGGGGCTTTCGTTTTGTCTTAGCCGCGAACCCATCTCCGGTCTGCCCAAATCCGCGGCCGCGGCCTTCCCGCCGGAAACCGCCGCGGAACCGGAAACCTATGATCCGCAGGTTGATAAGTCTTTGCACGAATCGTTAAATAAATTTAAAAAAGTTATACAGAAACGCAACAGAAATAATCCGGAAGATGATGTTCAGGATTAAAAAGATTATTAATTTTTAGATCAGAGCATTTATCAAGTCGCAGAACCGGTTAAAAACCGCAGTATATGAGCCATTTAAATCAAATTCTTTTTGTCCGGTTCCGCCGGTAAGCATTGCGGCAAAATCTACATCACAATTATTTGCGGCCGCCTGATCAATAAGGCTGTCGCCAATATATAAAACTTCTCTTTTATCAAGGCCGAATTCATTTATCATGCGCAGCAGCCCCTCAGGATTGGGTTTTGCCATTTTGACTTGTTCAGGTCCATAAATTTTATTTATAAAGGGCAAAATACCGTCCCGCTCCAGGGGGGTAATAATATATTTTTGATTTTTGTTTGAAATTATTCCGGTTTTAATACCTGCTTTCTGCAATTCAATTAATCCCTCTTTTACATAAGGGAAAAATTTTGTCATTTCGCTCATGTGTTCGTCACACATTTTTGTATGCCAATCCGATATTTTTTTTATCAACCCGGGATCATTTTCGCCTGTTAAAAATTTTATCTGAACATCAGCCGGTTTTCCGATTACTTGCTTAAATTTATTTTTATCCAAAGGCGTGTATCCAAAATTTCTCAATGTTTGATCATGACAATAAAGAACGGCATCTTCGGTATCGGCTATCGTACGATCAAAATCGAAAATTACCGCGCTATATTTATTCATTTGGTAACTGGGGCTCTATATGGTTCTGCGGGTAGCGTTTTAGAGTAATATAATATTGGTAACGATCCGCGCGGTAAACTGTACGGCTAAAAAGAAGGACTGCATTGCCTTCTACATGGGTTTTTCTGTAAATGACCAGAATTGGATCTCCGGATTTTATTCCAAGTAATTTTGCTTCATCAGCGCCTGGTTTTTCGGCGCTAATCCATTGATCTGCAAACGTCAATTTATAATTGTTTTTTTCGAAAATTCTGTAAAGTATGCTGTTTGTTAAATTCATGTTTTCCAGCAGAACTGCGACCTGGGCGGGAAGATATGTTTTATCAATTGCCAAAGGTTCCCTGTCCACAAAAATCAGCCTTGAAAGCAAAAAAACTTTTTCATTCGGCTGTGTCCCAAAAGCCGAGCGCACTTCTTTTGGAGGTATCAAAAATTCCCGCTTAAGGCTGGAAATTTTACATTTCATTTTTTTAATTGTAAATTCTTCGATAAAACCCAAAAGACTGTCGAGCTGGTATTCTATCTTCTGCGGGGGAGAAACAAAATATCCCTTGCCGTGTTTTTTAATAATGATGTTTTTTTGCACAAGATCATTGAGGGCGTATCTGACCGTAACTCTGCTGATATTGTATTTTCCCATCAGGACCCGTTCACTGGGCAGCTTGTCATTGGGTTTAAGTTCACCGGAGTCTATCCATTGCATAATAATGTCTTTAAGCTGCATGAACAGTGCTTTTCCGTTTCCCGGGTATAACATATTGGTATATTACATCCTGTCCAAAATATCGTACAAGACCGCTCCCTCTGCGTCTTTGGGAACCGGCATCCCCAGAACTTTTGCCAATGTGGGCGCTATATCAATAATCCTGGCAGTGTTTGCGCGTTCGTAGTGCGGCATTCCTGCGCCTGCCAGTATCATAACAGCGTGCATGTCATGTTCGCTTGGCAGGCAAAGATGTACTCCGGTAAAGTTACCGCACAAAACCGCCTGTTCCATCAGCTCCGGATTGGCGACCATACGTTCAGTCCCGTCGCGGTATTTAACAGCGCTGCGGTATATGAACGGATGAGACATATATCCGGGTTTCCAGGCATAAACTACATCACCTACCCTCTCGTATCCCCTGTTCGGCAGGATACCCAGGGAAGCGGCCTCATCCCGTGTACATGCCACTGCTACCGCAGATTCACCGGTTTCGGGATTGGTAATACCATATAACGCCCTGATAATTTCCTGCTGAATCTTCTGATAGTCTTTTTGTTCAACAATTCCGTGCGGGTCCCGGCCCTTAAGGTTAATAAAAATATGGGCATGGCAGGGTTCCAGCGGATGGCATTTGGTCCTGCTCCAGTCGATCGACAGGTTGGACGGATTGTCATGTGATAAATCAAGTACATATTCCAGGAGGCCTGCTTTATGCAGCCATTCCTTGACATAGGGGTTCCAGTCCAGATGACTAAAACCGTGATCCGAAACAACCGCGACTATGGTATTATCCAGATCGATATTTTCAAGAATATGTCCTATCTGATTATCCACCTGACTGTAGGCAGTACGTATACAGGCCCAGCACCAATCTGCCTTGTCCGGATTATAAACTCTGGCTTTTGGTTCTATTCCTCCGTATAAAATATGTTCAATATGATCGATGGTTCCTACCCACGAAAAAGCCATGTCCCATTCCCTGTTTTTAAGGGTATAACTGGTGGCTTTTCCCCACCACCGGGCGTGCATATTCAGCTGCTCCAGATAATCTTTCATGGAAATCCAGCCGTCCATAAATGCCCACGGATCATCCACTTCCATGTACGGACCCGCTTCTTTTTCAAGCTCTGTTGTAAATTCCGACGGAATTGTATAAGTTTCGGCTGTATTTATGGCGCTCTGGTATAATTTTATGGAGTCACCTTCAGGAGATAGCTCAATAAGCTGAAAGCGGAAACGGCCGTTTTTTTGCCCGTCTTTTGTTTGGAAATTTTTAATTATCCATTCACTTTTTTCTCCGGCTGACAGTACTGTCACCGGATGAGCCGCATCTTTTTCTTCGCATATCAGTATATGATCGTATCCGTTTTCTCCTGCCAGAATCAGAACATTAAAATTATATCCAGGCACATAGACCGGCGGGACTGTAATTTTAAAATCCAGCGCGGGTTTGGCTGAGCAGGGAATATTTTTCCAGCCCGCGGCCGGACCGGGTTTAATCATTACCGCTCTGCCCGGTATCTGATTGCACGCGAAACGTTTGGTTGTAAAAAGGGCGCTTGAAGCAATATCCCATAATGGCATATAAAAATAACGGAATGGCGGATTAAGCGCCGCCGCTATCTGTGTGCTGCCGCTTCGTTCAACAGCGCCCAGCGGAAAAGTAACAGGCCAATTTATAAGGGCGGCCTTTTTCCCCTGTTTTTCTCCGGCTTCCCAAAAGGTTTCTGCCATCAGAATTGAGCGATCAAAAGATGTGTGCCAGTGATCCAGTTCCTCGCCCGGCAATTTTACCATCAGGCTGGGAATGCCCGCTGTTCCGCATCCGGCGCCTGTTACAATCGCGGACCAGCCTGCGGCGGTAAGGGGCGGAAACACTGTTTGAATCCTGCTGAAAACACCTTTATCGATCAATTTTTTGAGATTGGGCATTACCCCTTCTGCACTGAATTTTTTTAATAAATCGGGCATGGCGGCGTCAAGCCCCAGAAATAATATTTTTTTCATGTTAGTTTCTTCCCTTGATTCGCAGGGCGTTCTTAGCGCCCATATAATCTATTCTTTATAAGAACCAACTCGGAAGGAGTTGACAACTGGTATTTACCATAATACCATTGATTTATGCGTCTTTCAACCGTTACCAATCTGTTTATGGAATATGAAAATTCTGCCGCGCATCCGGACCGGGATACAAAAGTTCCATTTGAGGAATCAATGAAACGCTGCCTGGAAATCGGTTTTACTGTACAGGACGCAAGCGTAAGCGATTCGGGAGATAATAAAAACCATCCGCTTAACAATGACGGCTGGGAACGCTGGATTGATCATATCGGGAATTTAAAGGAAAAACTCGGCATACAATTGGACAGCGCCCATCTGCCCTTCTTTTATGTTGAAGATCCCCGGTTCAGGGATCCGGAAAAGCGTGCGTTTGTCGAAAGGGCAAAATACCGTTCAATACAGGCCTGCGGCGCCTGGGGTGTAAAATGGGCTGTTGAGCATATAACCCACAACAGGGAAGACGCCGGTTTTATGCCTTTAATTAAAAAGAAAAGTCTGGAATACACGGCCCCGTTTATTGAGGCCGCGGCCAAAGCCAATGTAGGAATCGCGTTTGAAAACATGGTTCCAACCCCAAAAGTCAGTGTCCGGTATATGGTGACAGCCTGGGAATTAATAGACTTTGTTGAAAGTATAAAAGCTTCAAATGTCGGCATTTGCTGGGACTTTGGCCATGCAAACCTGGTTTACACCGAACAGACAAAACCGCTCCGTCAGCTCGGTAAATGGCTCAAGGCGACCCATGTCCATGACAACTGGGGTAAAGAAGACGTACACATGGTACCTTTTGTCGGTAATATTAAATGGGAGCCCATAATGAAAATCCTCACCGAAATCGGGTATAAAAGTAATTTTACATTGGAACTGGGCCCCTACAATTGGGGAAAACCGGATTATATACAAACCATGCACGCTCAGCACGCGTATAAAACCGGAGAATACCTGCTTTCGCTTGCATAAAAGATGCATGGAAGATGATGTATAAATGATATTTTTTGTCAATAATTAAATAAATTACTTGACAACTGGCATTAACCAGCATACCATTTAATCATTTGATGATTTGGAGGTTTTTTAAAATGAAAAGAAACATATTACTGTTAATAGTTTGCCTGGCGTTAGTGTGCCTGGCAGCGCCTGTTTTTGGCAGCGGCCAGAGCGGCGGTTCAGCATCCGGCGGAAATTCCTCTGCCGGTGGTCAGGTTGCCAATATGAATCTGACCGGATATCCAATCGCGGTTCAGCCTGTAAACCTGAGTGTCGCAGTCAATAAACGCCCCCAGCACAACCGTTCTGTGGCGGAGTTTGAATACATGATCGATCTTGAAAAAAAGACCAATGTAAAAGTTCAATGGATCGAATGGGAAGCCGCGCAGGTAGATGAAAAAAGACAGCTGGCGTTTGCAACCAATATGCTGCCCGATGTTTTTCTTACTTCTGTCGGCAGTATGGTTAACTATTACGGAAAACAGGGTCAGCTTGCCCCGCTTAACAATTTGATTAAAAACTACGCTCCCGACATCTGGAACGCGATTCAGGCGCAGCCCAATGTAATCGGCATGATGACAAACCCGGATAACGGAAACTGGTATTCAATGGCCCAGATACGCGATCCCATGTATGTTGTTTTAAGCGATCCGGATTTGTTCATAAATAAAAAATGGCTTGATAACCTTGGCCTTAAAGTTCCCGAGACAATAACGGAATTTTATAATGCGCTTAAGGAGTTCAAAGCCAAAGATGCGAACGGCAACGGTAATCCCAATGATGAAATTCCGTTTGCGTTCTGTTATCAGGAAGGATCACCGCAGTATTCGTATACCGGTTTCTATATTATGTTTTTTCCGTTTGGCGTAGCAGAAAATAACCTGCACCTGATGCCTGTCAACGGCAAACTGCAGCATACCTTTACAATGCCGCAGTTCAGGGATGGTGTCAGGTTGTACGCGGACATGTACAAAGACGGACTGATAGATCCGGAAAGTTTCACATATAACCGGCAGCAGCTTTTTGCGGCGTGCAAAGCAAAGGAAGTTGGCGCTGCCATCGGGTATGCTCCCGATATAACATTCGGGTCGGATAAAGTTTCCAATTATGTGACCCTGTACCTTAAAGGTCCCAACGGACAGAATCCGGCTTATTACAGGAACAGCGAATTCGGCGGCCCGGGTACCGGTCCTTCCATTTCCGCGTCATGCAAAACACCCGAAATCGCAATCCGCTGGTTAAATGAATTTTATAAACCTGAACTGTCAGCGCAGCAGATGTACGGCGTTCTTGGGAAATATCTGGTACCGTCAAAAGATCCGCAGTATACCTACCAGGTAGCAGATCCGCCCGCCGGCATGACATATGACGAATACCGGTTCACGGTTTCCAACGGCCTCGGACTGGATTTTTACATGCCAAAAAATCTTGTGCCCAATACCGCGGTCGCCAAGAAAGAAAGCGACGCTGCCAAGAGCGGATATTTTATCAAAGACGGCCTGCCGAATTTTGTTTTCAATGATGCGGAAATGAATGAAATACAACCCATGCAGACCGAGCTTAATACCTTTGCGATGACTACCCTGGCAAACTGGATAGTCAAAGGCACGGTAGATTCCGAGTGGGATCAGGTACAGCAGCAGTTAAGCCGGATGAAGCTGCCGCGTTACCTGGAAATTTATCAGCAGGTTTATGACAGGATGAAAGCCGCGCAATAACGGCATCAAAGCAATGACCAACCGGGAGAATTTTTTTCATTTAATCAAAGGGGGTAAACCGGAGAGGTTTCCTTTCATTCTCAGCATGTGCGACAGTCTTAAAGCCAAATTCAGGGACAGGTATAAAACAGATGATTATCTTTCTTTTTATGATATTCCATTCGCATATGCGGGTAACGGACCTTCCAGAAATACTGTTGATTATTCGTCATATTTTTCTCCCGGTGAAGTTGACTATATAAATCATTACGGAGTCGGCCGTAAAAAAGGCAGCATTGCCCATTTTGAAAAATTTATATCTCCCATGCGGAATTTTACTTCACCCGAACAGGTGTGGGCTTTTCCCATGGAAGATTACCTTGCCGGTTACCGCTGGGACGGATTGGCGGAAAAAACCGCCGCATTAAAGAAAAAAGACAAAATTGTCATTTCCGGCGGTCTTGTAATCGACATATTTGAACCTGCCTGGTATTTGCGCGGCATGGAGAATCTGCTTGTCGACTTTTTAACAGATCCGCAAATGGCCGCGGCATGCCTGGATCGGATGGCGGAGCTTAAATACGGGGCGGCCGCCAGGTATGCCGCTGCCGGCGTTGATGTAATTATTTACGGCGATGATGTCGGGACAGAGCGCGACATGATGATGGCTCCGGAGACCTGGCGGGAATGGCTTAAGCCCAGGCTTGCAAAAGCGATCCGTGCGGCCAAAGATGTTAACCAGGATGTTCTTGTTTACTACCATTCTGACGGAGATATCCGGCAAATAATTGATGATCTGATCGAAATCGGGATTGATATACTGAACCCCGTTCAGCCTGAGTGCATGGATCCCTTTCAAATATACAATCAATATAAAGACAGGATCAGCTTCTGGGGCTGCATTGGCACCCAGACCACCATGCCTTTCGGCACGCCTGATGATATCCGCAAAACTGTAAATTCACTTCTGGATTTGGGCAGGAATGACGGCAGATTGATTCTGGCTCCCACCCATGTTCTTGAACCGGAAGTACCTCTTGAAAATGTTGATGCTTTTGTTTACGCGGTTAAATCTTTTGTACCGCAGAATTAACCAAAGAGGTCACGTATGCCTAAACCGATTAAAAATATTATTTTAACAACAAATTTACTAATGTAACCGTTTATGCGATAATAAAAAACTAACCATGTCTCCTTATCAAAATTGCAGGCTTTGCCCGCGCCGCTGCGGCGCTGACCGCGAACACGGCGTGCGCGGTTACTGCGGGGAAACCTCCCAACTGCGTGTAGCCTTTGCCGGAATCCACCGCGGCGAAGAACCTCCTGTTACAGGCAGCGGCGGCTCCGGGACCATTTTTATAAGCGGCTGCAATCTTGGCTGCGCCTTTTGCCAAAATTACCAGCTCTCTAAAAATGAGCAGCTCTCAAAAGGTACCATTGGCCGGGCCGTAGACAGCGACGAGTTCGCGGAAATCTGCCTGGATTTGCAGAACAGAGGAGCCGAAAACATTAACATCGTAACCGGCAGCCACGCTGCTCCCGCGATTGCCGCCGGTATTGGCCTGGCGCGCAATCAGGGGCTAAAGATCCCTGTGCTCTGGAATTCTTCCGGTTACGACGGGATGGAAAGCCTTGAAATTCTTAAAGATTGTATTGATGTTTATCTGCCCGATCTTAAGACTCTGGATCCTGTAATCGCCGCAAAATTTTTTTACGCGCCGGATTATCCGGAATACGCCAAAGCCGCGATTTTAAAAATGATGGAATTTAAGGAATTGCGTTTTGGTCCCTGTGCGGCCTCCGGCTCAGCCGCCGGTGCTACAGCTGCTGCGGGTGCGGTCACGCAAACTATGACTTCCGGCGTTATGATCCGCCACCTTATCCTGCCCGGTTACCTGGACTCTACCAGGCAGGTTCTGGCCTGGTTTGCCAAAAATTGCGCCGGCCGGGCGCTCCTTTCGCTTATGACCCAGTACACGCCTGTGCGTATTCCGGGCGTCAGGACAGAGATACCTTCACGCTATATTAACGAGGCCGAATATGAGGCAGTTGTCTCCATGCTGGAGGAGTTTGGCATTGATGACGGGTATTGCCAGGAGCTTGTAACCGGGTTAGAATGGCTTCCGGATTTTAACCGGCCCAATCCTTTTTCATCGCAATTATCGGTTCCGGTCTGGCATTTTAAGGGTTAATTTTCATTAATTTTATGATATAATAAATTTATGGCTAAGTGGCGGATTTCACTTTTAAAAATCGAAGAATTTTCATTTAATAATAAAAAAAATATTATTAAAAATTTTAACTATGCACTTAAGGAATTTCACATTAACCGTGAAATCAGGGAAAGCTGCGGTTTAAAGGATTCCCTTTTTTCGCTCAGCGGGAATGTAGTTTTTATAGACATCAGGGGAGCCCGTGAACTTGCCCAGCAGCTTAATTCCCGGCCCGGCATTATCCTTAATCCGGAACAGACTGTAAAAGCCGGTCAGCTCAACGCGATGGGCCTTATCGACGAAATCCTTCACTACATGGTCTCCCTTTACCGCGAACAGATAAAAACTGACCTTTTTGACGCGGCTGTAGTCCGGCTGGAAACCAGTCTTGGCGCTGACGATACCGGAAACCTGCTCAAAAGTTTTAGCCTGCAGTTTCCGCCAAAAGCTGTTTACAGCGGCAAAGCAACCGTAGACCAGTATCTTGCATCGTCAGAAAACGGCGATAGCTGCCGTTCGGTAAGCCTTGAAGAACTTCTTATGCTTGCGATTGCAAACCTTAACCCGGCCTTTAAGCCGTTCCGTTTTCTTTTTGATGATTCCGGCCTTGCCGCCAAAACCGTATATCCGGGCGCAGTCGAAGAACTTAAGACTTATTTGACCGGACTCCCTGTATTTGGGCCTGAGGGCTTAAATCTTTGGGATCTGCTGAGGGCGCCTGCGCTGGCTTGCCCCGATTCCCTTGCCGGCCAGCTCGAATTTATGCGCAAAAAATGGGGCCTTTTTATTGGCAGTTATCTGGACAGGATGATTACCGGCCTGGACGTGGTAAAGGAAGAAGAAAAACCATTCTTTGGCGGGCCCGGTCCCACTCAGGCGCCCGACTACGGCTGGATGGAAAACGAGTACGAAGCGTTTACTCCGGATCAGGACTGGATGCCGCGCACCGTGCTGATCGCCAAAAGTACTCTGGTCTGGCTTTTCCAGCTTTCCAGAAAATACGGCCGCCAGATAAACCGCCTCGACCAAATCCCGGACGAGGAACTTGACGAGTTTGCCCGCCGGGGTTTTACCGGTCTCTGGTTAATCGGAATCTGGGAACGCAGCATGGCCAGCCAAATCGTCAAACAGTGGACCGGCAATCCGGAAGCCGCTGCCAGCGCCTACAGTCTCTACGACTACGACATAGCTGCCGAGCTTGGGGGATGGGACGCCCTTGCGCAGCTGCGGGATCGCTGTTACCGCCGCGGCATAAGGCTTGGTTCGGATATGGTTCCCAATCATACCGGACTGGACAGCCGCTGGGTCATGGAACATCCCGAACGTTTTTTACAGCTCCCGTATCCGCCTTTTCCCACATATACCTTTAACGGCGGCAACCTTTCCGGCCGCGAGGGAATCGGAATTTTTCTGGAAGACCATTATTATAACCGCAGCGACGCGGCGGTTGTTTTTAAACGCGTAAATTTTAACACACGCGAAGAACGTTATATTTACCACGGAAACGACGGCACTTCAATGCCGTGGAACGATACCGCCCAGATTGATTTTCTCAATCCGGAGGCCCGCGAGGCTGTAATAAGCACCATTATCGGAGTCTGCAAACAATTTTCTATTGTGCGTTTTGACGCGGCCATGACCCTGGCCAAACGCCACATTCAGCGGCTGTGGTATCCGGAGCCGGGGCGCGGAGGCGATATCGCAAGCAGGTCCGAACACGCTGTTTCCACCGAGGAATTTAACCGCCGCATACCAAATGAGTTCTGGCGCGAAGTCGTAGACCGGTGCGCGGTTGAAGCGCCCCATACCCTGCTTCTTGCCGAAGCCTTCTGGATGATGGAAGGCTATTTTGTCCGCACCCTTGGAATGCACCGCGTTTATAATTCGGCGTTTATGAATATGCTCAAGAACGAGGAAAACGCCAAATACCGGGCGACAATTAAAAACACACTGGAGTTTGATCCGGAAGTATTGAAACGTTTTGTTAATTTTATGAACAACCCGGACGAGGAAACCGCTGTCGCCCAGTTCGGCAAGGGCGACAAGTATTTCGGCATTGCCACCCTGCTTGTGACCATGCCGGGCATGCCCATGTTCGGCCACGGCCAAATCGAAGGCTTTGAAGAAAAATACGGCATGGAGTACCGGCGTTCCTACAGAGACGAGGTTCCGGATCAGCATTTAATGGATCGCCACGAAAGGGAAATATTTCCGCTCCTTAAAAAAAGATATGTTTTTTCCGGCAGCGCGGATTTTACCCTGTACGATCTCGCCGGAACCGACGGTCATGTAAATGAAAATGTTTTTGCATATTCCAACAAATCGGACCGCAACGAGTACGCACTTGTGTTTTACAACAACTGCTATTCCCATGCTTCCGGCTGGATACGCCGGAGCGCTGTTGCAATCCCGCAAAAGGACGGAACATTCCGCCAGGACGATTTTTATGCTGCCCTGGGCCTGTGCGCAAAAGACCGGTTTTTTACCGTTTTAAGGGAACAGCGTTCAAAGTTATGGTATATCCGTTCATCCAAGGACCTGGCGGAACACGGTCTTTTTGTAAGCCTAAGCGGCTACGAAGCCCAGGTTTTTATGGACATATTCGAAACTACCGACAGGGAAGACGCGGCGCCCGGTTCATGGGACGCCCGGTGGGCAAGGCTTAATTTTGAACTTGACGGCCGCGGCGTACCGGATCTTAACCAGGCTGTCCTGGAAATTTATTTACGGGAACTTTATGCGCCGCTGGAAGAAATATTCCTGCGTGAAAATATGATTAATTTTGTAAACGGAACGGACAGGGAGTTATTTATAGAAAGCCTCAAAATGCCCGTACTGGATTTTGTAAAGGCCGCCAAAAAATTTATAATGGGCGCGGAAAACGGTTATCCGCCGTTTGATTCCGTCAACAGGCATGATATAAACCCAAAATTACCGCCGGAAAAAGAATGGAAAGATTTTTCTGTTTTTATAAATGATCTGTTTTTGTTTAACGATTTTATAAACCCCGAAGAAGAAGTCATTAATCAGCATACGGCACATACCAGAGCCCTGCTGGTTATCGCGCCTGTCCTTGGATACGGCCTTCTCGCCATGCTCAGAGACGTTTTGGGACACAGCACCGGCGCGGAAGCTGTCAAATTGGCCGAACACTGGAAGCTCTTTGGAAAACTGGAACTGCTTTGGGCAGGCCTTGGTATGGAAAAGGAAGAAGCTCACCGCATCGGAGAAATCGCCAAAGCTGTTCTTGTGCGGACCAAATCCCCGGATCATATTGTAAACGAAACTCCCCAAAAACCGGCCCTGTCCGGCCGCCCGGCAGTGTCAGGAAAACCCGGCGCGTCCAAACGAACCGCAGCCGCTAAAACCGCAATTGACATGGACAAGCTCGCCGCAGCCCTGATTCTGGAAAACAGCGGAGAGCAGGATTTTATTGATTTATTGGGCATAAACCGTTATGACGGAGTTACCTGGTTCAACAAGGAATTATTTGAAGATGTCCTTTACTGGGCGCAGCGCTTCCTTATTCCGGAGACAGCTAATATTATGGGCAGACCCGGCCAGACAACCGCTGATATCCGCTTAAGGGCAAAACTTATAAAAGAATTTGTCTCCTGCGTTAAAAAAGCGGAGGCCGTCTCGGATTATAAACTTAACCAGCTTGTGGATGTTTTAACCCAAAAAGGTAAACCCATTACAGGAAAGAAAAACCTGTAATTGGCTTAAAATTGAAAAAGTTTTTTTTCGTAATTTTCCACCAAAAAGCGTTTCCCTTTTTGAATAACAGTATGCCCTTCCGCTTCAAGCCTGATCTTTTGGCCCTCAATCCCGTCCGGGAATTTTTCGCTTAACTGCCCATCCTTTTTTAATGTACGCCACCAGGGCGTTTCCTTTTTGCTTCCCGGCCCGGGTATCGCAGAACGTTCTTCGCTGGCGTGGGCAGCGATATTGGTAAAAATGCCCGCGGTTATCGGACACGCGCATCCGGCCTTATACTTTTTAGTCATTTCGGCCATCATGCGGTCTATGGTAGTGAGCCTGCCTTTGGGGACCTTCTTCATCAGTTCGTCATATTCAGCGGGCGCCGCGATTATCATTGTCTGCGCCTTATAACGCTGCGCCAGTTTTGGGTTGGTCAGTTCCACCACCTTGGGCAGATCACCCGCGAAGTTCAATTTTTCGTTCCAGGTTTTTTTGGGCATAATTTACTCCTGGTTTGAAAATAATACCGCGCTGATTATTGTGTCAAGTAAATTCAGACAGCCGGAATGTATTTATTTTGATAATATTTTGTTACTTAAATTGTTTCAATTAATTCTATATATAATAAGGAATTATCTTCGTCTTGAATATTTTTTGTTGATATTCTTGATCTATTACTTGTCAAGTATTATATTAAAATAATGAAAAACACGCTGGAACATATTACATTCAGGCAAAACTGGATTTTAAACGAAAAATCATTAAACCTTCTTGGACAATGCTATGCCTATGTAAACTCCATGCTTAATATACCCATTAGGCCTGACCATCACAGGGAAATGCTTCTTGTATCTCTTAACAAGGGAGCGTTGGCTACAACAGCCATTGAAGGAAATACCCTGACAGCAGATGATTTGGCATTAATTCAAATGGGAAAGGACCTGGAACCGGGTAGAAAATATCAGCAGCGGGAAGTTGAAAATATTCTTGCGGCTTTTAACACTATTCTTGATGAACTTGTGCATGAACAGTCTCCCGAGATTGTTTCACCCAAACTGATATGCCGGTTCAACGAAATGGTCGGCAAAGATATTGGAGAAGCGTTTAACGGCAATCCCGGGAAATTCCGCAGAAGCAATGTAATCGTTGGATTAATTTACAGGCCGCCGTCTTTTGAAAAAGTAGAAGGATTAATCAATCAGTTATGCGATTGGCTTTTAAAGGAATTCCATTACAGCAATGAACAAAATTTTGACGAAGCAGTGATAGAAGCAATTGTCACCCATATATACATAGCATGGATTCATCCGTTTACGGACGGTAACGGCAGAACAGCCAGACTTTTGGAATTCTATTTCTTTCTGAGGGCAGGTATTCCCAGTATTGCTTCCCACATCCTGTCAAATCATTATAATGATACCAGGCCTGTTTATTACAAACAGCTTGAATATACCACAGAAACCGGGGATTTAAGCCGCTTTATTCAATATGCTCTTGAAGGATTCAGGGATGGATTGGAACAAACCATTGCTTTTATACATAAAGAACAAACCGAATTAACCTGGAATAATTATTTTAATTATGTAATTGAGGAAATGGATGATAAAAATTCCAAAACCATCAGGCGTTTATTACAGCTCGCCTGCTCCATTCCGCCCGGAAAATTTTGCAGTGTCGATGAAATACTGATTTTAAATACAAAAATTGCAGAGGAATACAGGAAGTTAAACCTAATTACCCTGCGCCGCGATTTGGGTCTCCTTGTTAAAAATGAATTATTATTAGCCGAGAAGGGGAGATATTGTGCCAATTATAAATTGCTTCTTAGCTTTTTACCCGAAAGAAGTGTATTGTTAAAACGGCATTATTAAGCCGTTAATCAAAAGGAGTAAATATGAATACTGTAGATAAAATAAAATGTCCGGCTTGCGGTACAGAAATTGATGTAAATATGATCCTCAGCCGCGATATCGAAGCCCGTCTTAAAAAAGATAATGAAAATGAATACTTAAAACGTCTGGAAACCGAAAAAACCAAAATACGCGAAACATTGACTATTGAAAACGAAGAAGCCATTAAGACGCTTCAAAAATCTCTTAGGGAAAAATCTGAACAGGTAAATGAACTTAATAAAGTAAAAGCAGACTTGGAAAAAACAAGGCTGGAAAAGGAAGAAGCCGAATACAGGATAACTGCTGCCAAAGACGCCGAACTTAACAAGAAGTTAAAAGAAGAACGCGATGTGCAGAGGGTACTCCTTGAAAACGAAAAGGTACGTATCAGGAAGGAATCTGACGAAATAAACGCTTTTAAGATTGATGAATTGCAAAAAAAACTGGATGACCAGACCGCCCTTGCGGATGAAATGAAGCGCAAGGCAGAACAGGGATCTGTGCAATTACAGGGAGAAGTCCAGGAATTGGCCATTGAGGACATACTAAGGGAAACTTTCCGTTTTGATATAGTTGAGCCTGTACCTAAAGGCATTAACGGCGCCGACGTAATTCAAAAAGTACGCAATAACACCGGCAATGAAGCTGGTATAATAGCCTACGAGAGTAAACGTACCAAGGCCTTTGGCAAGGATTGGACAAGTAAACTAAAAGAAGACGGAGCGCGTGTTAAAGCCGATATCTGCGTACTGGTTACGGAAACTATGCCGGAAGATATCAGCCGGATCGGACAAAAAGACGGCGTTTGGATTTGCTCATTTGGTGATTTTAAGGGACTTTCGCTGGTATTGCGCGATAGTTTGATCCGTGTTAACGCAGCTTTTTCTTCCCAGACCAACAAGGGCGAAAAAATGCAGATGCTTTACGATTACCTTACAGGCAGGGAATTTTCTTCGCTGATTTTGTCCATTATCGAGAGTTTTGGCGATTTACAAAGAGGCTACTTTGATGAACGGAACAGAATGGAAAGAATCTGGAAGGCCCGGGAGAAACAACTGGAAAAATTATTGCTTAATACAAACAGTTTTATCGGGTCGATTAAAGGCATAGCAGGAAATTCCCTGGCAGAAATTCCAATGATTGAGGATAACGGCTCTGTCGGATTGTCGTTGGAATAATTTTATTTACCGGTAAGCCTCTTTTACCCGGTATTCCGCCGCCTCAGCAACTGCCATGAAAAAAGCGCCAGCACCGCGGCCGATACCATAAAAACCGCGCGGTAGCTGATCATCGCGGCTGCCGAACCGATTACCGGGCCAAGCGCGTTTCCTGCCGAACCTACCGAAGAATTTAGGCCGTAGATCATTCCCTGGGATTTTTTATCCGATGAGATCGCGATTATCGCGCTTATTACCGGGGTAGCCCCGCCCAGGAAGAACGCGGAAAGAATCCTTAAGACCACAAGCTGAGCAACATTTTGGACAAAAGTCTGGGGAATAATAAAAAAGCAGCCGGCTGTAAGGCAGAGAATAAGGGCTCTGCGGTACCCCAGGCGCGGGGAAAATTTTCCGACCAGTATTGCCGCAACGGCGGTGGAAGCGGCGCTCGCGCCCAGCACGATTCCCGTGGAAGAACCGACGAACGCGGAATCGGCTGAACCGCCCCTGACCAGTTCCATTATAAATAACGAAAGCATCGGGCTTATTGTGTTTAACGCAATGTTTATGCCAAATCTGACCATCATCATTGTCAGCAAGATTGAAGATCCCGCAATTGGACGAAAATCCGGAATTATGCTTAATTTTTTCTTTTTTTCTGTTTTGGCTGCCGGCTGGCTGCTGTCCTCCACAAATTTGAGGACCAAAAGGCCGGCAATTGCGAGTACTGCGCTTGTACTTATAAAATTGGCCCTGTAGCCCAAAAAGTCGCCGATAAAACCGCCTATCAGCGGGCCCAGGGAGTTGCCGATAGCAATCCCGGTTTGCAGCAGCCCAAGGGCAAAAGCAACCTGGGCCGCCGGCGCGATACCTACCGTAATTACAGTCGCCGCCGTTACGGTTCCGGTAAGGCAGCCCTGGATGGTTTTTAAAACCAGTAATTGCCATGGCGCGTTAACAAATGACATGAGCGAAATAACCGCCGCGCCGCCGAACATTGCCCTTAACAGCATTGCCTTGCGGCTAAAGGTATCGGCAAGGTGGCCCCAAATCGGGGCGAAAACGGCCATCATTAAAGAAGAAATTGCCGAGATCGCGCCGACCCAGGCCTTTAGTTTGACCGGATCGGCAATACCGATTTCTTCCGATAAAAATAGCGGTATTATTGGATTTGTAAACCCAAACCCGGAAATCGCCAAAAGCTGGGCTATCATGAGGGCGGTAAAGCTAACTTTCCAGGATTTCATTATTTTTCCAGATTAATATTTTTATATTATAGTTTTTTTTATATAATTAATATATTATATTAATTAGATTGTTATTAATTATTCAGGAGTCAAGAAATGAAGATTAAGTTCAAACTCAGCATAATAGTTATCTGCATTATAGCATTTATTATTGCCGGGCTTTCTTTTTTGTCACTTTCGCAGTCTTCGCAAATTGCTACAAATTTGAGTGTCGATAAGCTCAATTATCTGGCCACCGGGCGCGCCGAGTACTGGAAAGGCATGGAAGACGGCTATATACGGATACTTACTACCATGGCCAATGTAATGAGCGATTTTGAAAGTATTCCGGCAGAGACAAGACGGGATCGTTATGATGAGATGATGAATAGTATCATATCAATGGAGCCGGATTTAAATCTGCTGTACACTATCTGGAAACCAAACGCACTGGACGGCATGGACGCGCAATATATCGGCCGTGCCGGGTCGACTCCGACCGGGCAGTACGCGGCGGCCTGGGAGAGGACCGGCAACAATATTGCCCTAAGGGACAGTAACGATGTACAGGGCGTCATGAACTGGATTGCCGGGCCCAACGCCAGTAAAACCAGGGTTGAAGACCCCACTGCAAGGACTCTTAACGGGGTTGATACTTATATTCTAAGAATTGTAGTTCCCGTTTATAATGGTGATTTTACCCAAATTATAGGCGGAGTCGGATGCCTCGTTGATATATCACCGCTGCAGACTACCGTAATGAGTATGATTCAGAATAACGATGAAATTTCGGGCCTCGCGATATATACAGATACCGGTTTTGTCCTGGCCAGTTATGTGCCGGACAGAATAGGCAAGAACTTTAATGATGTTGAAACAATTTACGGGGACAGGAAAAATGAGGCTTTCCAGTCAATCGTAAACGCCAAGCCCTTCCACGGCCGTTTTTATTCACCAGTATTGAACACGACTGTTGAACTTGTCATGCAATCATTTACCATAGGCGATTCTGATACCCAATGGACTGTAATGGTTTCCAATGATGTAAACATAATCCTAAAGGGTGTAAACGATATAACCAGGTTTGTCATTATACTGGCTGTCATCGCGGTTGTGGTAACCGCAGTCGGGATATACTTTGTCCTTGCCGGGATGACAAACCCAATAGTAAGGGTCGCGGATACTCTTAAGGATATATCCGAAGGAGAAGGTGATCTGACCCGCAGTATAGTTGTCAGTTCCAAGGATGAAATCGGGGATTTGGCGCATTATTTTAACCAGACCATCGAAAAAATCAGAAACCTCATCATAAGCATTAAAGAACAGGCCGCAAAACTCATGAACATAGGCAATGATTTGGCAAGCAACATGACAGAGACTGCCGCGGCGATCAACGAAATTACCGCGAATATTCAGAGTATCAAGGGCCGGGTTATCAATCAAAGTGCGAGTGTGACCGAAACCAACGCGACCATGGAACAAATTACCGCCAACATTGACAAGCTGGACGGGCATATTGAAAGGCAGACATCCAGCGTGGCGCAGTCTTCGTCCGCCATCGAAGAAATGCTGGCGAATGTCCAGTCGGTCACCCAGACCCTGATGAAGAATATGGAAAACGTCAAAAAGCTTACCGAATCCGCCGAGAACGGCCGGACCGGTCTGCAGGATGTTGCCGCCGACATTCAAGAAATTTCGCGGGAATCAGAAGGGCTGCTGGAAATCAACTCGGTAATGGAAAACATCGCCAGCCAAACCAACCTGCTTTCAATGAACGCCGCGATCGAAGCGGCCCATGCCGGAGAAGCCGGGAAGGGATTTGCCGTAGTTGCCGACGAGATCCGCAAGCTGGCCGAGAATTCAAGCGAGCAGTCTAAGACGATTTCGACAGTCCTCAAAAAAATCAAGGAATCAATCGAAAAAATAATGCATTCCACCGAAAATGTACTGAACAAGTTCGAATTGATTGATAACGGTGTAAAGATCGTCTCCGAGCAGGAAGAAAGCGTCCGCAACGCGATGGAAGAACAGGGCGAAGGCAGCAAACAGATACTTCAGGCCATTGGAGAAGTCAACGACATAACCCAGCAGGTTAAGGCCGGATCCGGAGAAATGCTTGAAGGTTCAAAAGAAATAATCCAGGAAGGGAAGAACCTCGAAAACGTTACCCAGGAAATTACCGGGGGAATGAACGAGATGGCCCTTGGCGCCGATCAAATCAATATCGCCGTAAACGAAGTCAACTCAATCAGCGAGAAGAACAAGGAAAGCATAGATATGCTGGTCAAGGAAGTGTCCAGGTTCAAGGTTGAGTAGGCTCAGGACTGAGTAAACTCCGGCGGAGTTATTGATTTAAAGAACTCCGCCACCCGCGGATCCAGAATTATGTCCTGCCCTGTAACCGGTCTGCTTAAAACGATCCCGTTAAGGGACCTGCACCGGCTCAGAGCAACATAGGTCTGGCCGTGGGCAAAGGCGCCCCGTTCAAGATCGATGATCACGTTATCGAATGTCTTGCCCTGGCTTTTGTGAATCGTAATTGCCCAGGCCAGCCTGAGCGGGTACTGCCTGAATGTCCCGGTTACGCGGGTATTTACGCTTTTGGTTTCACTGTTGAACTCGTACTCAATTGTTTCCCAGGTTTCTTTTTCAACCGTGTAATCTGCGTCTTCAATATTTATTACTATTTCTTTTGGCTTTAGGCTTTTTACGATTCCCATACTGCCGTTTACCCAGCGCTTATCCCTGTCGTTTTTTATCATCATAACCTGGGATTTCACTTTTAAATAAAGCTTTTTATCGGCCGGTAATTCAGCGTCTGTGTAACTGGTTTCAAATTCGCCGGAAATTTCGGCCGCGTAGATATACATCATGGAGTCAAGTCCTGCAAGCCTGGTGTCGTTTATTTCTCTTGCCTTCGCGTTGGTTGTGCATAATGTTACAACGGGTTTTTTGTTTTTTGTGCTGCTTTCTTCGGCAGGGCTGTCTTCCGGGCCGCCCTTGGCGCCGCCATTATTGGCGCCGCCTGTCGGTATATACCGCGCATTAAGTTTTTTTAGGATACCGGCGCCGGCGGTGTTCTCCCGTATGGCGTTGAGTATGTTAATGAATTCCATGTCGCCTTTTTGGCGGAATATGTTCGCAAACTCCAGGTATTTAAACAGAGCGTTTCTGAACGCTTTTGAGTTAAAAAAATACTGGCCTCTGTAAACTTTTTCAAAATAGCCCTGCAGTGTTCCCTTGTAAAAAAGTTCGCCGTTAAAGGTGACTGTTACCTTTTCACGGCCGGAGATCACCGGCGGAAGCTGGTACAAATCTCCCACAAAAATCATCTGAACTCCGCCAAAGGGATTTTCATTATGTCTGGTTTTTTTAAGGATAAAATCAATGCCGTCGATTATATCGGCGCGCGCCATGGAAATTTCGTCAATGATCATCGCGTCAAGGCCGGCGAACAGCCTGAGTATATTTTTGTTGTATTTGGTGCCCTTTATCTCGTCTTTGGAAATAATCCTGGGCGGAAACTGAAACAGGGAATGGATGGTCTTGCCCCGGATGTTAAGGGCAGCCACACCGGTCGGCGCCAGGTATACCGCATTTTTTTTGGAATTACCGCGGAAGTATTCGATAAATGTGGATTTTCCCGTACCGGCTTTGCCGGTTATAAAAAACGACTGGCCTGTGTTTTCCGCCAGCGTAAAGGCGTTTTCCAGTTCTTTGGTTAAAACAAAATCAGCCGGCAGCCTGCTTTCTGTTTCCTGCATCAGGTTAAGTCCGTTAAGCCGATCTCCGGATGATGGTACTGCCTTGTGCCGGCCCTAAACCGCCCGAATAAAATCGCCTTTCTTGGGCACCACTGAATACATGCCTGGCAGTGTTCGCATTTTTTGGTAAATTCAGGCTTTCCCTGGTTCATGACAATGGCAGAGACAGGGCAGACTTTTTTACAGGTTTCGCAGCCGTCGCAGTCTCCTGTGACTTTATACCATTTATAAAAGACTTTTATGCCAATATAAAAAAGCATTGAGATAAATGCTGAAAGCGGCCTAAAACCAAATACGCTGTTTGTATCCCGGTTTAGTATCCGGTCCGCTGTTTCTTTGGTCGCCTTTTGCTGCATTTCAATACGCTTATTGATTGTCTTTTGCTTTTGCGGACCAAACAATGCGGTATAATTTTCTACAGAAGGAATGCGGCCATACCAGGAGACCGTGATCTTTTTTCGGTGTAATAGCCGCTTTATCTGTGCAAGCGCGCCGCCCGGACTTGTTCCGTATGTAACAATTGCCGCTGTATAAGACGTCCGCAATTCAGCATTTTTTACAAAATTGCGGACAGCGGCCGGCAGACCGTAAGCGTAGGCAGGGAACAGCAATATGACGGCATCTGCCTCAAGGATTATCCGGTTATCAATTTTCGTGTTTTCCAGCTCGGACATTATTACGCCAATACTGACCAGTTCGCACTGCGGGCCGATAATCTCTGCGATTTTCTTTGCCGACCAGAGGGTGTTGCCTGTGCCGCTGAAGTAACAGATCTTGCAGGATGGCATTTTATTGAAACGTTTCAATTAAACTAAACGTTTTATTCATAGCGTTTTATTCGCCAATCATTGTGGCGTAATTTTTTATTTTACCGTCAAGAATGTCGGCTGCCAGCCGTATTGATTCGCCTATTGCAGCGTCAATATCGTCGTCTTCCACTCCCAGCGGAACGCAGCCCAGCGCTTTGTCTACATAAGTCTGCGCGCACTGGATATCCGGGAATTTGGGCATATATAACCCGCCTTCGGCGCCCGGTTTTCGAAGCTGCTTTTCCATGCCCTTCATTCCCAGTTTGAGCATCCAGTCCGGAATCGTTATCACCCTGCGTTTTGGCATACCCATGTACTTGTGTACAATGGGCAGCAGTTCTTTCCACTTCATATTCCAGTAACCGATAGGCCAGCACTGCCCGCCTTTGGTTTTTTCCAGCGCCCCGGCCAGAGCCTGCCCGACCTGTCTGCGGGTGACCATTGCTGTCCCGCCCCTGGGGTACATTGTCGCGCCCATCATGCCCCGTACAATTTTTACGATTAAGGTCCATACCGGTTCGCGCCCCTGCTGAGCGCCGAAGATATACGGCAATTCAAGAATACCGACATTAAAATCCGTATCCGCGTAATCCATTGCCATCTTCTCCTGATCGCGGCGGCTGTGTATGTAGGGATGCCAATGGTATAACTGTTTCTCCGGCCATATTTTATCAAAATAAGAAAAGTAGGAACCGCAGATGGCCGCGTTTTTTACCCCGCACTCTTTGGCAGTGCGCAGCATTCTATCCAGGGGATAAAGATTATGTTTGTTATAAAACTCCAGTATAGGCGAAGGCCCGTCGACCCTCTCGTCAACGCCGGAAGCAAACACAAAACCGTCACAGCCGGTCATATACCCGTGCAGTTCACTATCGGTAATTGTAAGATAGTTTTTAAATTCCAGCTTCATTTCCGGGGGAAGCCCGGCGCCCTCCGGCACGGGAGGCAGGGCTATCGCATGCACCTGATGTCCTCTCCGGATCAATTCCGCCGCTGCCGCGCTGCCCAAAAGACCGGTTCCGCCGACCAGAAATACTTTCATATATAAATGCCTCTTTTGGAATACTTTTTAATTTATTGTATTATTTTATGAAAAAATCGCAAAAATATCTATTGGACATCGGAAAAAATTAAAACTCGGCTATTGTAAAAATTTATGCCCTAATAAAAATTCTCTGGGGGTCCTGTGCGGGGAAAATCCACATGGTCCTCTCACGGATCTTAACATTTTTGGGATCACGCCTTTTTTCTGTAATTTTTGATTCTTTGGCTAAGACGGTTTAACTTTTATTCTTAAAGACCATAGGTCGGACCACATGTATTTTTCCCGCACACCCCGCGCTGAATTTATTTGGGCATAAATTTTTACTTTTATTCAATTTTTAATTAATGATACGTAAAAACGCAGAAATGAATGTCCCAAGGAATTTTGTGCGGGGTGGCGGAGGCAAGAGGACCATGCCGACTTGAAATTAGTAGAAAACCTTGCTATATTTAAACAAATAACGGCCTTTTCTATCATAGGGTATTATTTATTTATGGATTTTTCAGGAGTATAAAACAGCATGGGAATTGATAATAACCGGGCCAACGTCGGGCAGACGTCATCGGTTGATCAGACTTCAGTCCGCTATATGCGGAATATAGGCATCAGCGCGCACATTGATTCAGGAAAGACCACGCTTTCGGAACGGATATTGTTCTATTGCAACAAGATTCACGCCATCCACGAAGTCCGCGGCAAAGACGGAGTCGGGGCTACAATGGACGCCATGGAACTGGAACGGGAGAGGGGCATTACCATCCAGTCGGCGGCGACTCAGGTTCTCTGGAAAAACTATACTGTCAACCTTATCGATACCCCCGGGCATGTGGATTTTACCATCGAGGTTGAACGGTCCCTGCGCGTCCTGGACGGCGCGATTCTTGTGCTCTGCGCTGTCGGCGGCGTTCAGTCGCAGTCCATTACCGTGGACAGGCAGCTCAAGCGCTACCACGTTCCCCGCATCGCCTTTGTCAACAAGTGCGATCGCACCGGCGCCAATCCTTTTAGGGTTAAAAACCAGCTTCGCGAAAAACTCGGCCTTAACGCTGTTATGATCCAGATTCCAATCGGCCTTGAAGACAAGCTTGAAGGCGTGGTTGACCTTGTTTCCATGAAGGCTGTCTACTTTGACGGCGAGCAGGGCACTGATATCCGTTACGCCGAGATACCCGGCCATCTTAAAAGTGATGCCGAAAAATACCGCGAAGAGCTTATTGACGCGGCTTCCCTTTTCTCCGATGAGCTTGCGGAAAAATATATTTCCGGCGAAGCGATAGACGATGAACTGCTGCGCTCCGCCATCCGCAAGGGTACCTTAAGCGAATCGTTTGTGCCTGTAATGATGGGCTCGGCGTACAAATTCAAGGGAATCCAGCCGCTGCTTGACGGTGTTGCCTATTATCTTCCCGATCCTACCGAGGTAAAAAATTTCGCCCTGGATCTGGACAACGGCGAGCAGCAGGTTGAGCTTTCCGCAGACGAGAACAGCCCCACAGTGGCTCTTGGTTTCAAGCTCGAAGACGGCAAGTACGGACAGCTTACCTATGTGCGGATCTACCAGGGTACTCTGCGGAAGGGTGAAGACCTGCTCAATACCCGCGCGCGCAAAAAGTTCAAGGTAGGACGGCTTGTGCGCATGCATGCGGAAACCATGGAAGACATCACCGAGGGATCTCCGGGCGATATTGTAGCGCTCTTTGGTATCGAATGCGCGTCCGGCGATACGTTCTGCGGCGGCGGCCTCAATTACGCCATGAGTTCCATGTTTGTGCCGGAGCCTGTTATATCGCTGGCGGTCACTCCCAAAGACAAAAAGAGCGCGGACCAGCTCGCCAAAGCTCTTAACCGTTTTACCAAAGAAGATCCGACCTTTAGATCCTATGTCGATCCCGAATCCAACCAGTGTATAGTCCAGGGCATGGGTGAACTTCACCTGGATGTTTACATAGAGCGCATGCGCCGCGAATACAAGGCCGAAGTTGACACAGGTATGCCCCAGGTCGCTTACCGTGAGACCATTACACAGAAGGCTGAATTCAACTACACCCACAAGAAGCAAACCGGAGGCGCGGGGCAGTACGGCCGGGTTGCCGGCTTTATGGAACCCTGGGCCGGGGGCGATTATGAGTTTGTTGACAGCATAAGGGGCGCTTCTATACCTACAGAATTTATTCCTTCCTGCGACAAGGGATTCAAGGAAGCGATCAAAAAAGGAAGCCTTATCGGTTTCCCGGTTGTAAATGTCCGCTGTGTTATCAACGACGGCCAAAGCCATCCGGTGGACTCCTCCGACATCGCTTTCCAGCTTGCCGCGATCGGCGCCTTTAGGGAAGGTTACCGCAGCGCCAAACCCTGCATACTGGAACCCATAATGAAGGTTTCCGTGGAAGGGCCGACAGAGTTCCAGGGAAACATTTTCGCCTCGCTTAACCAGCGCAGGGGAATCATCTCATCCTCTACCGAGGACGGCGCGTTTTCAAAAGTTGACGCGGAAGTTCCGCTGGGCGAGATGTTCGGTTATTCAACAGTGCTCCGCTCCCTTACCCAGGGCAAGGCCGAGTTCACTATGGAATTTTTAAAATACGGAAAAGTACCGGTCAGTATTTCGGAAGCTCTTGTCAAAGAGTACGAAGAAAAACGCAAACGTTAAACAAAACAGGAGACATTTATGGTTAAAGATGAACTGATACAGCGCAGCCCGGTCCGGACACTGATGAAGTCCATCAACGGCGGCCTTGAGCCCGGGGAACTGGGCGTCATTGCCTCTCCTTCCGGCATAGGCAAAACTTCCGTCCTGGTTCAGATAGCCCTGGATAAATTGCTGCGCGGTAAAAAAATTATTCACGTATCGTTTACCCAGCATACCGATTACGTGCTCACCTGGTACAAAAATATTTTTGACGAGTTTATCCGCAAAAAAAATCTTGAGAACGAACAGGATATCAACGACGAGATCGTCAAAAACCGGGTGCTGATGAAGTTCAACCAGGAAGGCCTTACAGTTGATCAGATATTAAGAAGCCTTCGCGCCATGATTAAGGACGGCGGTTTTGCTGCTGAATATATTATTGTTGACGGATATAAATTTTCTGCGGCAGAAAAAGATAATATTTTAAAAATTAAAGAATTCGCGGGTGAACTTGGGCTGGCGATGCTTTTTAGCTGCAATGTAAAAGACAAGCCTTTTTATGATGAAAAAAATATTCCGTTTATTATTAAGGATTACGCTGATCTTTTTGATGTGATTGTAGTACTGGAGCCCAAGCAGGAATCCAAAAAACCTGCGGAACCCGCACATATCGAACTGATAATCTCGCGGAACAGGGATCAGGCAAAACAGGAGTTCCTGCCTTTGTGGCTGGATCCCAGGACTCTCTTGATTCTTGAAGACAATGCCAAATAAATGGAAGCGGTAAGCCCTGTTCTGGTTCTGTTTTTTTTAATACTTACTGGTTTTATCTGCGCCAAACTAAAAGTTACCGGCCCCGCAATGGCCGGGAATCTTTCAACGCTTGTAATAAATGTAACTCTGCCGGCAATGCTTTTTTCATCGTTTATCCGGCCTTTCAGCCAGGAGCTCCTGCGCGAAGCCGGTCTGGCCTTTGCCCTATCGGTACTGCTTTACGGCCTTTCATTTTTAATCGCTTTTTTTTATCCCAGGCTCCTTGGAATAAAAGGCCCGGAACGCGGAGTGCACCGTTACACCCTTATAATTTCAAACTGCGGCTTTATCGGCTACCCGATGGTGGAAGCGCTGATAGGTCCGGCTTTTCTTTTCCACGCCGTAATATTCAATATTCCCTACAGCTTCCTTGCGTTTTCTGTCTGCGCCTGGCTTATCGCCAAAGAAGGCAGGCTCTCCATAAAGTTTGGATGGAAGACTTTTGTAAATCCCAATGTAGTCGCGACTTTCCTGGGTTTAATATTTTTTCTGTTATCGATAAATATACCGGACCCGTTATTCCGCAGCATAAAAATGGCCGGAGATATGACCTCTCCGCTGTCGATGATTGTGATAGGAACGACTCTAGCGCAGGCGAAGTTCTCCAATATTTTTGGCCGCTGGCAGGTTTACATTACTGTCGCCATGCGGCTTCTAATCTTGCCGCTGCTTGCGGGATTGATTTTGTATTTTCTTGGAATCCGGGGCCCGCTCTTTATGATGGCGGTCCTTATTACCGCCATGCCGGCCGGTTCCTCCACCTCAATTCTTGCGACTCTTTATGACACAACTACCGAAGAGGCCAGTTCGCTTGTATTCCTGTCCACGATGCTGTGTATGGCAACGATCCCGCTTGTGATGATCATTGCCAAAAATTTTATGTAAACCGGGCAGGTTATTTTCTGAGAAAATTTATTTTCACGGAAGTTTACTTCCGTGAAAGTTTACTTCCGAAGACTCCTGGCGATGTCCTTGGTATTGTTTGCTATAGCTGCCCAGATTCTGATCATCTCCGCCAAAAAGCGGTGTAACAGAATAACAAAGAAACCGATTACAAGGCCGAATACTATCGCGGCAGGACCGCAATATAGATATCCATCCATATAATATCCGAACGGAAGATACGAAAGCGGAATTTTTGCTATATCCCACAAAAGAATTGTAGCGATCAATCCGATTCCGACGCCGTTGATTATAATGAAGGTCCCCAGACATTCGCCGGAGGTCTGTATAATTTCTGAAATTACCGGAGTCGCAATAAAATCCGCCGATTCAAACCGCCTTAGATTGTTTTTTCTGTTCCACCAAAGCTGGAAACAAATCCAGCTCGAAAATGCTATAACCAGCCATGAAAGCATAAAAGCGACCACTGTCCTTCCGCCTGTATTCTGCAGGAATCCGGAATCAATGACCAAATAAATAACTACCAGGGGAAGCAGCAGGTTAAGGAAAGCCATTACAACATAAAAAATACTGTAGATCTTACCCTTGCTAATAAAATCAAAATACGGTTTTGCGAAGCCAAAAAAATGATTGTCAGAAGATCCGTTCTT
Source organism: Treponema sp. (assembly GCA_009780855.1). Classification (GTDB taxonomy): domain Bacteria; phylum Spirochaetota; class Spirochaetia; order Treponematales; family Breznakiellaceae; genus WQZG01. Next base: position 28,202 of record WQZG01000006.1, on the reverse strand, counting down.
GTTAATATCCGCCATATTTTACCTCTCTTTTCTTAATGATAAATGGAGAAATTTGCTATTGTCAATGCCTAACGCCATTGGCTCTTACAAGGAATGGATTTACTGGGCACTATCGTGCCCGACGGGTCAATGGCTAACGGCATTGGCTCTTTTATTCTATAATACGCATAATGAAGAATCCTATATATTTGAATGTATACAGCGGTGTCGCGATCGAGGCATTGGCCGCGGAGCTGGCAGCCGTAAAATCCTGGGGGTTTGACGGAATCGAACTTGGTCTTTACGCTTTTCCGCTTATAATTTCCGGCAAAATTAACAAGCCTTTTGTCAGTTTATTAAAAAATATTTTAAAAGAAAATAATATCCGCGGCAGCGCCCATATCGGGACAGGGCTGGACTTAAGAAGCAAAGATTCCCTTGGCCTTCATGTAAAAGTATTAAACGCTTCTGTAGAAATTTGCGCCGAGCTTGGCCTTAATCCCCTTATTTTGCATTATGAAAAAAATTCCGGCGACCCGGATACCGAAACTCAATTTTTCAATTGCCATGCCGCGGCCGCCGAATTCGCTCTGCAATCCAAGGTAAAACTTGGCCTTGAAAATATTGAAATTGAACACTACAAACCTGTGCTTGATACTGTAAGGCAGATAAATCATCCAAATCTGGGGATGGTACTTGATACCGGACATTTATTTTTGGCATCGGGATATTACGGCTTTTCTTTTGAGGACGCAGTAAAAGAATGCGCGCCGTTTATTTTTCACTGCCATTTAAATGATAACTCTGGAATTTTTGAAAAAATGCGTCTGCAAAATTTTGATCTGTACCGGACTTTACCCATGGGTTACCGCATTGCCTTTGGCCGCGGGGATATACATATGCCGCCCTTGTACAGCGAAACACCAATACCTTATGTTATTGGGGAATTAAAAAAGACAGGTTTTGCAGGCATTTATGTCTGCGAATATTCGCACAGAATGTTTACGCCGTTAAACGCTGAAATTTGCGGGAATGTCAGAAAACTGGCTGAGTCCTGAAAAATTTTTGTTTAGAATTCTGATTTAAAAATCCTGGTTTAGAAATTCCGCAGGTATGCGTTCATTGCTTCCCAGCCGATGTCCGCATAGAATCTGTGCCCGCCGCCGCCTTATATTTTTAATAATAATTCTTTTTTTGTTGAGTCTTTCGGATAAGCAAAAATTTCCAGGCCCATATCAAGGCTGTCCAAATATTCAATTAATGTAGAAATACGTATATCTTTACGATTTTCAATTTTTGAAACTGATGTTTGCGTAAAATTGGATAATTCACTTTGCTTTATACCATATTTTTCCCGTAATAGTCCAAGTTGTATATTCAAGCTCTCCTTTTTTGCTAATTTTTTAGCCTTCTCCAGTATCAGGGGATTAATTTTGGAATCAAGTTCAGTTAATGGATGCATCTTTTTTAGTGTTTTATTGTTCTTCATTGTATTTTCTCCTTTTGTCAATTACGATATTGCCGATAAATTTCTTCAGCATTCTTAATTAAATTCCGGTAAAATCGTTTTTCATTTTTTCCTTTCTTGTCTCCCCCAATAAGTAATAATGCTTTCCGTTCCTTGTCAAAAATAAAGGCTACTCTGTATAAATGATTTTCAGTTTGTGACCTTAATTCTTTTAGATTACTTAAAGAACTGCCTTTTAAAGTATCAGCATGGGGTCTTGGTAATTGCGGGCCATATTCTTCAAGCAGCTCAATCTTTACACGTATTGATATTTGTCCATCTTCAGGTTGTTCCAGAAACCATATGTCAAATTCATCAGTTGTCTCGATATTCTATCTCATCTGTTAAATAATGTATGAACTATAATTCATATTGTCAAGAGAGCAGGAGGGGATAATATAAGTGTAGCCTGATCCAGCAGTTTTTTCCTTTTCCTCTCTACCTGTATTTTTCCACCATTGCCGAAAATCGGCTGCCTGCGTCATAAGCTCTTTTTAACCACAAAGTATCATCTTCTTTTGCATTGTTCATTGATTCCAGCAGAATCGGCAATTCATAGGGTGATTGGGCAAGCACCGGAGCAAATGCTTCCCAGTCAAAACCGCCTTCGAAGGGAATAAGATGTTCATCGGATTCTCCGTGGTTATCTGCGCAATGAATCATAAAAAGTCTGTCATTGTAACGCTGGGCGTATTCAAGACAATTTTCCCTGCATTGCATGTATGCGTGGCCTGTATCAAAACAGAGTCCCATATAATCGCCGCTGTAACGTTTAAAAATGGCGTCAAATACAGCGCTGCATTCGGCTATGGTCCCGCCGGTATTTTCCAGACAAATTTTGATTCCCCGGGTTTTACAGTAAGCTTCAAGTTCATCAAATGATCTGAATACGGGCCGCAAAAGATCATTAAGAGTTTTATTGCTTTCCAGGGCGCGTTCCCAGGGAAAACCCAAATGCAAAACAATGGCGTCCGTGCTCGGAACATAGGCCAGGTCCACACGATTTTTGATTAATTCAGTTCCTGCAAGCCGGTTATAATCATTTCCGGAAGCGAAATTTTTTAAGTCTGTTCCTCTGTCTCCGATCGAAGCATGAACACCTTTGATTAAAAGTCCCAATTCATTGCACCAATTGTTTATCTGAAGCATTTCATAAACAGAATATATATAAGAACTGCCGAATTCATGACACCAAAAGATATGACTGAATCCCGCTTGCGCTGCTTTGGCCAAAGAATTTTTTATGTCTGTTGTTTTTCGGCTTTCTCCGTGATAATCGCTTGTTATTACAAGTTTTGTATTTGTCATAAATTATCCCTGTAAAATTATCTTTATATTTTTAACAATTCATTACAAATATAAATTTAATGTGTGCGGTAATTTAAGTCAACTTTTTTTGATACACCATACAGCATATAAAGGTATGCTTTTAATGCCGTTATTGAGGCCGAAGTTCTTTGCCGAAATCCGGGAATTACACTTTTAGGGTGGTTAAAAAGTGTAATTAAGAAGAGATATTAATCTATTCTTTAAAAAGCCAATTCCCGCAGCCATTGACCATTTATAGATACAGCCTTACCATTATTACATGAAAGAAATCCGTATCGGTATTATCGGAACAGGAATTATCGCACATACCCACGCCCGTGATTACGCCAAACTGCCGGGCGTTAAGATTGTCGCGGCCTGCGATTTGCAAAAACCCAAGCTGGAAAAATTCTGCGGGGAGTACGGTATCGAAAATCAATATACCAACTTCCGGGAGATGCTGGGGCGGGATGATCTGGACTCGGTGGATGTTTGTCTGCACAACAACCTGCACGCACCTGTCGCGGTCGAAGTTCTGCGATCCGGCAGGCACTGTTACTGCGAGAAACCGATGGCCGGCAGTTATACGGACGCGGCTGTTATGCTTAAGGCTTCCAAAGAAACCGGTAAGAATCTTCATGTCCAGCTGGCCCAGTTGTACACGGCAGAGACTCAGGCCGCACGCAGGTTCATTGCCGCAGGTCTTTTGGGTGAGATTTATCATGCCAGGAGTTACGGTTACCGCCGGCGCGGCAGACCGTTTGTAGACGGCTACGCGGAAAAAGAATTTGATTCCAAATATTGGGCTTCCGGCGGGGCTCTTTACGATATGGGTGTTTACCATATTTCCCAGCTGCTTTTTATCCTGGGCCTGCCCAAAGCCGAGAGGGTAAGCGGCCAGGTTTATCAGAAACTGGATATGCACGAAGGCCGGCGCAAGGAAGGCGGCTTTGACGTGGAAGAACTCGGAGTCGGATTTGTTAAATTCGCGGGCGGACTTACCATGGACATACTTGAATCCTGGGCCATTAACGCTGCCGAGTTTCCGCCGTCAATGGTGGCAGGCTCAAAGGGCGGGCTAAGCCTGGGCAGTGAACCGGTATTTACTTCCGAGATCGCGGGTTATCCTGCCGTGACAAAGCTTGATCTTGCAAAAGAAGTTTACCGCACTCACAAGATTGATCCGGGGCTGGCCGTGTACGACAATTCCATTGCCCACTGGGTTGCCGGCCTGCGCGGCGAATGTCAGCTGTACGATACCAAACACATTGCCCTTGATACCATGCTGATTTCCGAAGGCATCTACCAGTCAGGCGCAAAGGGCCGCGAGGTAACCGCGGATGAAATTATTCATGACAGTGTTTCATCGTATATACGCGAACAGGAAACTGGGTTTGGTTTGTTAAAATACGAAATTTAGATTTGGCTGAAATACGCGGCCGCTGTGTGCCGGAGGATTTTCTTCATGGCCGGCCGGTTTTCTATACGGCCAATTTTTTGAGCAGGTCAAGTGAAGCTGCGCCGTCCGCCTCCAGGTCTTTGGTAAAGCCTTCCACACTGATTCTGCCATTGTAATTTATTTCTTTTAAGCGCTTAAAAAAATCCGCGTAATTTTCGCCGTCGCCATATTTGGGGAATAGTCTGCCTTCCTTTGACGCTATATGCAGGTGGCGCAGATACGGCCCCGCCCTGTTTACAATGGCGGGGTTTTCATTCTCCATGCGCAGGTGGTAATAATCAATGAGCATTTTAACATTTTCCAGGGGAGGCTTTACGGCAAATTCCAGAGCCTCCGCCGCTGTTGTAATAAAATTACTTTCTTTTGAATTGAGGGGTTCAAGCGCAATTGTAATACCAAATGGTTTCACCGTTTGATTCAATAAAAATGTTATTTCCCTTAACTGGCCCCTGGCCTTGTCATATGGGTAACCGTCGGGTATATTTTTGGCGCCGGAACTTCCAAGCACAATTATCTTTGCGCCCATCTGCGCCGCTCTGTCAACTGCGGCTTTGGCGTATTCCAGGATTGTATCCAGGCTGGCCTGGCTTCCTGTAAGACGGACGCGCGCGGGGAAAAAATTGTTGCAGGCTTCCACGGGGATGCCGTTTGTTTTTATTACAGACAGCAAATCCGTAAACTCTTCCCGCGGCAAATCCATTACCTGGGCCAGCGGAAGTTCTGCATAATCAAATCCCAATTTCGCGATAACAGGAATATCGTCATATCCGGCTTTATAATTGTCCCTGGCATTCATGTTCAGGCAGCATCCGATTTTTATCATTTTTTTATCCTTGCTTAAGGCTTTTGGCGTCTTCAAGTATTTGACGGGCGCGCAGGAACGCGAGCCGCGGAGACGTAAAAACCGGTACCGGGTTATTTTCTGTTTCTTTTTCCATTACAGTCATTGACGCCTGGGCAAGTACTATGCAGTCGGTCTCCCTGCTCAGTTTTTTTATATCATCCAGTACCATGGAATTGTGCTTTGCGGTGTCTCCGGCCCTGAGTATTTTAAAAGCTTCGGCGTTCAGCACCGGTACTACTTCAATCTTTTTCCCGGCCTCGTCCGCGCACTTGCGCAGCAGGCGTTCCGAAGAAGGCATGGTTGACGCGAGGGTGCCGATTAAGCCGATGCGTTTTCCACACGCAACCGCTTTTTCCATCATTGGCCGGTCAATCTGGAGCATAGGTACGTTAACCATTGGAGCCGCGAATTCCACGGCCTGGCTGAAAGTGGAACAGGCAAGCACAATCAGGTCAACGCCTGCTTCCTCAAAAAACCGGGCAAATGTGGCGAACTTGTAAAAATTTTTTTTTGGTATTGTACCGGGCGGCGCGGCCAGGTTGTCCCGCTGCACTGTATCGTCGCCTGCGTGCATGATCGAAACTTCAGGCATTATTTCTTTTGCAATAGGCTCCAGCGTAAACGCGGTAAAAATCGCCGCGTGGATAATTCCCAGGGTCTTTCCGCTTAAATCCTTGCCCATATTTTACTTCCTTTAAAACTCATTCTTGTTCTATCACAATTAACGTTACACTCTTTACTGCCATTTCAAAACTTAAATTAATTTTTCCATCTTCCGCTTCCGTGTTCTGTACAGGCCCGGCAAGTTCAAGTTCCGACTTTGCCTTTATCGCCTGGTACTGTACGCTGTCCGGCCAGTCAGGTCTGCCCAGGCAAACCCACTCGGCATAGGCATTGGAATGATTTTTATCGATTAGGAAGCGGCTCACCCTGCAATTGCCTTTGAACGGCAGGTTTTTAACATTTAATTCAATCCGGTACAAATCATCGTCTGCCCATGTATCCTGATGACAATAGATTAAAACTCCCAGAGCGCTGTTATTGTTTAAAACGGCCCAGCCATTAATTTCCGCATCCGTACCCGCGTTTGCGCCTGCGTTCGTGTCCGCGTCCCTATGTGCACCCGCACCGGTTGCCGTTTTGAATTCCACTAACCGATCCCCGAGTTTGGCGTACATCTTAAATAAATAGAACACTGCCTTGTTAATGCCCTGGGTTGAAAAAGTACGTGTCCCTTCAAAACACCGTTCTCCTTCAAACATAAATGCCCAGGCTAAAGGTCTAATGTCCATGTTCATTTCCGCGGCAATGCCGGCGATATTTTTATACGCGCAGGCGGTGTAGGAGGCGTAGTATTCGGTGTTGCGGAAGTCAAACGCCGGATTGTCGAAACGGCCGCCGGCCGCCCAGCCGTCCGGGTCCGCCTCCGAGAGTATGCATTCCAAACCGCTGTAACCGCATTCCTTAATGATGGCGGCCCCAATGCTGACCTGATCCAGCAGCCTTTTTACCGAAGGCGTTTTTTCCAAATCTTTTTTTGTTGTAAAAGTATAGCCGCCGCCTTTAGTATGGAAACTTGTAAAATCCAGCCTGGTTCCCGTACCGCCTGTCTTATAATTTTTCCCCGATTTTACGTGCAGCAAAAAATCCCGTAAAAAATTGGCCGGCGCGGAATCTTTTTCCAAAGGGCCGCAGGTAGCCGGTCCGCCAAAGCGCAAACCAGGACATACGCCGTGGATCGCGGATTCGGTAAAATCGTAAAGTTTACAGTACTGTTCGTGCGTGCCCTGCCAGTAAAAAATATCAGGCTCGTTCCACATTTCAAAATACCAGGTTTCCAGTTCCGCCTGTCCGTAGCGGCCAAGCAGGTGTTCGGTTAACGCGCGGATCAGGCCGTACCATTTATCGTAATCCTTTGGCGGCCTGTTCCACCCCGCGCGTTTGTACTCGCTGTAGCGGTTCCACTGTGTAATCTGCGTACCGTCCGCGTTACCGTTCAGGTTTGTCATGTCCGCGAGATCCAGCGGCATAAAACCTATTTCGAAAAACGGTTTGCAGTTGCTGCCCAGCCAGATATCGCACATTTTGTCGATTACCGTAAAATCATAAACCGGATTGCCGGCCTCATCTTCGGTGTACGCGTTTGTGGAACCCCATTTATACTGGCCGTGGCAGTTCCCCGTACAGAGCATGTGGTGGGCGCGTACATAATAAGGTTTTTCCAGCCGGCCGAATTTTTTAAGCAGCTCCATGCCGCCCGGTGAATGGGTATAATTACATTCATCATAACCGATATAGTTCCAGTTATGCGCGAGAACGCCCTTGTTTATGGCAGCATCAACTTTTACCGTTACGGTCTTATTCATTTGATGCGTTTATTATAATATATATTTATGAAATTATTATACCTTGGAACCGGCGCATCCGAAGGAATTCCCGCGGTTTTCTGCACATGCCCCGTGTGTCTGGAAGCCCGCAAAAAAAAAGGCCGGAACATCCGCACCAGGAGCCAGGCCGTTCTTGACGGTAGAATCCTCTTTGATTTTCCCCCTGACAGTTACTCCCATTATATAACATCCGGTTTTTCCGGCGTTGATCTTCCCGCAATACGGCGGCTATTTATAACCCACTCGCACATGGATCATTTTTATCCGGATGAACTGGAAATGCGCAGGCCGGTTTTTGTTGCTTCCAAACCTGTTGAAACCCTGCATATTTACGGCAACAGGGCAGTGGAAAAAAAGCTGCTGAGTCTGCAGGAAAAAGAGACTTCAAAACCCTGCAACCAGTTCCATTACGCGGAACCTTTTATTCCCATCGGGGCCGACGAATACCGTATTACCCCGCTGCCGGCTCTGCACGCGCCTGGCGAAGAATGTCTTTTTTACATGGCCGAATTTGACGGCAAAACTTTGCTGTATGCCCATGATACCGGATTCTTCCCCGAGCAGGTCTGGGAATTTTTTTCCAAGATACATGTATATTTTGATCTGGTAAGCCTTGATTGCACCGTAGGAATTCATAAAGACGGCGGCAACCACATGGGCATACCCGACTGCATTGATGTCCGCAAAGTTTTGCAGTCCATGAACGCCGCCGACGATAAAACGCTTTTTGTCCTTAACCACTTCTCGCATAACGGCGGACTCAACCATGATGCCCTCTGCGATGCTGCGGATAAAGATGATTTTATTGTTGCCTATGACGGGTTGGAAGTTGAGGTTTAACTTCTGAACAGCGCCTCTTCCATAGTGGCGCCTTCGACCTCAAAGGTCCGGCCGTCAATTATTTTTAGGTAAGGTTTGTTTGCGTAAGGCATCTGGATTCTTTCCATATTTTCTATTCTGAGCCTTACAGGTTTTTCAACAATATAGGGTTTTGCCGCAGCTGCTGCGATGCCGAAATTTTTTATCGCTTCCTTTGTTTTCTCCCTTAAAAGCGCCAGTGCTTTTTCCTGCGGAAGCAGCATCGAATAAAAACACCCCAGTCCTTTTTTGACCTCCGCTGTAACAACCCAGGGCAGCAGGGCCTTTGCTTCTTTGCAGACCTTGTCGTCTCCGCTTACCATGATCACCGGTTTGCCGCTGTCTCCGGCGATTGCCGCGTCCACAGCAGTCTCGCCGGCCCGGTTTCCGTTAATCCAGTAATTCTGAATTGACGCCGAACTCATCGTGTGTTCCAGAATCGCACCGGCGGTTCCGGCCATGGCATGGTAGCCAAGAAGGATCACGGCGTCGCATTCTTCCAGCCCGGGCATCCTGTTGCCGGACGCGTTTCCGGCAATATAGTAATCGGCTTTGGGGCTCAGTTTTTCCCAGATAATGCTGCTGCCGCCGCCGTGGCAGTCCCGGACAAAAATTTTCCCCGCCCCTGCTTCTTTTGCCGCTTCCACGCAGGCGTTTATGTCTGCTGTCATGAACATTCGGCATTCATTGTACTTTGCCCCGGATGTCATTACCTGTTCCCGTGTGTAAATACCGGAAATTCCTTCCGCGTCGACCATCATGTAAATGTTCATTTTTTTTCTCCCGCTTTCCTGTAAAGATTAAGCCCCGCTTTTAGCCAGAATGGTTCCACCCTTTTTCTTGCATCTCTGAGCGACTTGATAATCGGAATATGCTGGGGGCACAGTTTTTCGCAGTTTCCGCATTCAGTACAATTGTAAGCGCTGTAATTTTTGCTGGAGTGCATTATTTCGGTGCTGGTAATATAATTTTTTATTCCTGCATATAAACCAATAGTATATGAAACATTATAGGCGGAAAAACAGGCCGGGATATTTACCCTGTGCGGACACGGCATACAGTAATTGCATCCGGTGCATGGAATCTTGTAGGAAGTTCTTATTAAATCAATAACGGACTTATATGTGTTATTTTCTCCTTCGGTCAGCATGTCCGGCAGTGAATTTTCCGCGGTTTTTAGGTTTTCTTCCAATTGCGAAATATCGTTCATGCCGGACAGGACAACTGTCACTTCCTTTTGATTCCACAGCCACCGCAGCGCCCAGGCTGCCGGCGTCAGCGAACTGTCGGCAGTCTTAAAAATGTTGACTGCCTTTTTTGGCATTCCGTTTGCAAGCTTCCCTCCCAGCAATGGTTCCATAATAATCACCGGGATACTTCTTGCCGCCGCTTCCCTAAGACCGGCCCTGCCTGCCTGGAAATTTTCGTCAAGGTAATTATACTGCATCAAAAGCAAATCCCAATTGTAAGCATCGAGCAGCCTGTTAAATTCATTGTACATTCCGTGAAACGAAAATCCGATATTTTTTATTTGGCCTTTTTCCTTTTTTTCCCGCAGCCATTTTTCTATTCCCATATCACAAAATTTTTTCCATAATTCAGCATTGGGAAGATTGTGCATGAGGTAATAATCAATGTAATCTGTATTAAGGCTTTTTAATTGTTCGGTAAAAACTTTTTCAAAATCATCGTAAGTTTTGCATTTTATCAAAGGCAGTTTGGTCGCCAAAAAAACCTTGCCGCGCAAATTGTTTTTGGCGATTATTTTACCAAGTACTTCTTCGCTTCCTCCGTATAAATAGGCGGTATCAAAATAATTAACACCTTTTTCAACGGCCCTTAATATCAATTGTTCGGTGCGGTTAAAATCGATCTGGGTTAGGTTTCTTGGAAACCGCATACACCCGAACCCAAGAATGGATAATTTATTGCCTGTTTTTAAATCTGTACGGTATTGCATATCTTTTACTCCTCCGGCTCCTGTGCTTTTTTGCGTCTGCCCTTCTTTTCCGTATCTTCCTCATCCTGGTCAGCCTCTGCGGCCGGCGGGAATCTGGACTCCGGCGGCAGTATTATCCGGAATTGCGGCGTGGTCATGTCCAGGCCCAGTTCCCCAAAACCGTCCTGTATATTCTCGTACAGTTCCGTGTAAATCGCGGGTATTTTGGCGATTTGCTTTGTAAAACAGTTTATCTGGTAACGTACATAGTTGTCTTCCAGGGCGGTTTGAAGCACAAAAGGTTTTGGGCTTTTTAATACATTTGTAGTTTTAAGGGCCGCGCCAATCAGGATTTCATGAACCGTGCGCCAGGATGTCGCGTAGTTGCAGGTGATCAGGGCGTTAAGTATAAGGCCTTCTTCGTCTTCATCCGAGGATGTATTGTAATTGATTATGCTGGCCGACAAAACCTGCAGGTTTGGAAATGTAACGTATTCGTTCTTGTGGGTTTTGATGCGCATCACCATCAGGCTTTTTTCCACAACAAACCCCGTATTGCCCTGAATCTGAATCCTGTCGCCGATTTTGAACGGCCTCATGTAGGTAATCACAAGGCCTGCAACAAGGTTGCCGATCGCGGTGCTGGACCCCAGTGAAAAAATAATACCGACAAACACCGAAACTCCCTGGAAAGCAAGGGACTGCGATCCGGGCAGATAAGGGAAAATAACGGCAACGTTAAAGGCGTAAATCAAAAAGCGCAGAATATTAAAAGTGGGATTGGCCCAGTCGGCATGGAATCCCGGGATATTCAGTTTTTCGATTGTAATTTGTCTGGCAAAAAATTTTAGGGCGCGCAGTACGTATTTAGTTATAAACAGAATAATAATTATCGTAATCAGGTTGGGTATATAACCAATAAATCCCATTCCAAAATTTTTTAACGGGGTCAGGATATACCCAAAAATTACAAAGGCAAGCTCTTCTGTCTGGGGAAAAAGGCTGAATATTATCGGCACAGTGATAAAAAGCTGGAACAGGGTAATAACGTATTTAAGCAGGCGGATTCCGCCAAGAAATACCTGGCTGATCTGTTTTGGGGTAAGTATCCGCAGTTTCTTGATGGTCAGGGGTTTTAAGCGCCCCGCGTGTCCGGATATCCACTTGCTTACGCCGCTTGCAATCAGCCACAGGACAATAATCGCTATAATCTGTCCTATTATTATGGCCGCGGCAATTCCGTATTTGCTTAAAAAAATTTCCATTTGTTCCATGGTTTTTATCTATTGGTTTATAATAACATAAGGTATATAATCATAACAACATGAATAAAAAAGTCGCTGTTACCCGCTGCACCAAATATGACAGTGAAGAAATGTACAGGTCGTTAAAAACTGCCGCGGAAGCTGCCGGACTTCCCGATGTCGCCGGCAAAAAAGTACTTTTAAAACCAAATATTCTTTTTGATACTCCTCCGGAAAAAGCGGTTACTACCCATCCTGTTTTTCTGGAGGCTGTTATAAGACTGATCCGGGAATGGGGCGCTTCACGGATTCTTGTCGGTGACAGCCCAGGAATCCAGGGGCCCAATTTTACCGCGCGTCTGTCCGGCCTGCGGGAAGCGGCATTAAAGGGCGGCGCGGAATGGGTTGATTTTACCAAAGAAAAAATTGATTTGGAAATTGCGGAAGGCAAAGTACACCGCAAGTTCCAGGTTACCAAAGCTGTCAAAGAAGCCGATCTAATAATTACCCTTCCCAAGTTAAAAAATCATCAATTGATGTTTTTTACCGGGGCTATCAAAAACACATTCGGCCTTGTACCTTCCATCGGGAAAACGCCCTTCCATGTAAAGTATTCTTCCCGGCAGGATTTTGCGTCCATGCTGGTCGACCTTAATTTACTCGTAAAACCGGCTTACGCACTTATGGACGCCGTAACCGCCATGGAGGGACCGGGTCCTTCCGGCGGTAGACCCAAAGATTTAGGCCTGGTTCTGGCATCTTCCAACATTCTGGCGCTTGATATTGCCGCCTGTACCATTGTCGGCTACCCGCCGTTAAGCATTCCGACCAACCGCGACGGGCTGGACAGGCAATTCTGGTTAAAAAATCTAAATGAAATCGAATATCCGCTGTTAACTCCCGATCAAGTCAGGGTTAGGGATTTTGAAAAAATACCCTTTAAAAAATCCCGCAGCCAGCTTGTGGACTTTATAATTCCAAAACCCATTCGCTCCCTGTTTAAGACCAAAGACCCCCAGCCGTACATTAACCATCAAAGCTGCATTCGCTGCGGCGACTGTATACAAATCTGCGCTGCTGGAGCCATGTATTTTTCCGGCCAGGGAGTTTCCAAGCAAGTGGAGATAAACAGGGAAAAATGCATAAGCTGTTATTGCTGCCACGAGATTTGCCCGGCAAAGGCCATTGATATTAAATAATTTCTGTACGTAAGGTATTTCCTGGCGTATATATTCTTTACTTACTGTAAGAAAGTAAAGAAATCTGAAAGTGATGAAAAGTTATGTAAAGTAATGATTTGTAAATAATGAAGCGGAGGTAAATTATGAAGACACTGGCTGCCAGATTATTGGATGTAAGGACTAGAACCGGCGGAACCAGGGAAAAGTCCAGGTTTGAATGGTCTTTTGGCACTCCTTTGGAAACTCTCCATCATATTGCCCTGCCCAATCAAAAAATAATCCGGATATTAAGCGAGCTTGAGTTTGCAATCAAGCTATCATTGGCAAACAGCGGCAAATTCGACAGCGAGATCGGCAAAGCCCTTGAAGTTCTAGAAAAATCATTGGCAAAACAGGGAGTTTTAACCGCTGACGCCTGCGCGGAATCAGAAAACTTCCTTCTGCCGCTTAAAAATTCAGCCAAAGAATACACGGTGCTCTGCGCTTCCCATGCCCATATTGACATGAACTGGATGTGGGGCTGGCAGGAAACAGTGGCCGCCTCTCTGGCGACTTTCAGAACTATTCTCGGTTTAATGAACGAATATCCGGATTTTACTTTTTCTCAGTCCCAGGCTTCTGTCTACAGTATTGTCGAAAAATACGATCCTGAAATGAAAGAAGAAATAACGCGGCGCATAAAGGAAGGCAGGTGGGAAGTAACCGCTTCCGCCTGGGTAGAAACCGACAAAAACATGCCCTGCGCCGAATCTTTGCTGCGGCATATCCGTTATACCAAAGATTATCTTTGCGCTAATTGGGGCGTTGATCCTGATACTTTAAATATCGATTTTTCCCCGGATACTTTTGGACACAGCGCCAATATTCCGGAGATCGATTCCTACGGCGGCGTAAAATTTATGTACCATTGCCGCGCCTTAAGCGAGCGTTATGTACTTTACCGCTGGCAGTCTCCGTCAGGCAGCGAAATATTAAGCTACTGTGAACCGTTCTGGTATAACAGCGGTATAACTGCTGAAATCGGCTGCGGGGTAACCGAGCTTGAATCCCTGTGCGGCGGTTTAAAAACTTCACTTATAGTATACGGTGTAGGCGATCACGGAGGCGGCCCGACCAGACGGGACATCGAGCAAATTATTGAAATCGGGGGCTGGCCGGTTTTTCCGAAGGTAAAATTCGGTACATTGCATGAGTATTTTAACGCAGCCCAGGCGGTCAGGGACAAGGTTCCGCTTATTAACAAAGAGATCAATTATATGTTTACCGGCTGTTACACCACCCAATCCCGCATCAAACTGGGCAACCGCAAGGGAGAAGCGGCTCTCCTGGACGCCGAGGCTCTGGACGCTTCCGCCGGGCTTCTTACCGGCAAAACGTATTCAAAGGAAAAATATACTGAATCCTGGCGGGATTTGCTGTTTACCCATTTCCACGATATTCTGACCGGTTCCTGTGTAAGGGACAGCCGTGAGTACGCCATGGGGCTGTTTGCCAAAATTATGGCTTTGGGCCAGACCATGAGGGAGAAAGCGTCTCTAAATATTGCCGCGCAGATTGATACCTCAAACCTGCTGATACCGGGGGCAGACGCTGCTGCGGAAGGTACTGCGGAATCTGATCCAAAAGGAACCCGTTCCGAAGGCGCCGGCACCGGTTTTGGGATTGCCAATTACAGCGGAGTCCCGTCCCCGGAGCGCGGCCGCGGCCCGGCAAGAATTTTCCATATTTTTAATCCGCTCCCCATAACCCGCAAAGAAACTGTTGAGTTTACCGTATGGGACTGGAACTATGATATGGACCGCATTGAAATGACATACGCGCCGGATTCAAATCAAAATCCGGGAAGCAAACTCCCCTTCCAGACACTGGACAAGGAGCCGCAAAGGTACTGGGATCACTGGTTCTTTAAACTTATTGCTCCAGTTGAGATACCGGCATCGGGTTACACCACCGTAGTTTTAAAGGAAGCGGAAATGGGCAAAAATTACCCCTTCTATTTCCAGCCTTTCCCCCGCACAGAACCTGTGCACGGACCTGTTATTCTTGAAAATGAATTTATCAAAGCTGTTTTTGATCCGCAGACCGGCGCCTTAAGCTCATTAACCGATAAAAGAGGCGAAAAAGAAAACGGCGCCGAGAAACTTGCCCGCGGTCAAAAAGCACGCCTGATACTTAACTGGGCGGAAAAAACTACCAATAACGCCTGGAATATAGGCCGTTTCCTTGCCAGTGATCCGGTAACAAAAACCACTAAAATTACGGTTTCAACCGGAAATACCCTGCGGAATTTTTTGGAAATCGAACAGCAAATATTAAATTCAAAAATTAAAACAACGGTTTTTCTTGACAAAGACTCGCGGTCCCTTTCATATTCCTTTAATATTGAATGGAACGAAATCGCCTCTTTGTATGACAAGGTTCCGGTGCTCTGCTTCTCTGTACCTCTTGCTGTAAAACCGGATTATTATCAGTATGACATTCCCGGCGGGTTTTTAAAAACCGCAGGCGACTTCCAGGATTTTCCCGCGAACCAGTATGCGGCCGCTGTTAACGGACAAAAAGCCGTTGCCCTGGTTACAGACTGCAAGTACGGCTTCCGCGGATGCGAAGATGTATTAAGCGTAACCCTTATTAACACCGCGTCCAGCCCCGATCCATACCCGGAACGCGGCGAACACGCGATAAAGCTCTGGATAAACAACGGGTCCGGCGATCCAAAAACGCTTTACGATACAGCAGTTTCCCTGTGCCGTCCGGTAAATATTATCTCGGGGACTAAACATCAAGGCAATCTGCCGCTTAAAAAAGAAATGCTCAAACTGGAAGCGAAAAGCAGTGTCGTAAACTCCCAGGCCATGATTGACCAAAATACCCTGCTTATTCGCGGTTATGAGACCTCCGGTGTTAAGGACAAAGTACGACTTACCATGCCGTGCCGGGTAAAAGAGGCGCATTTTGTTGATCTGGACCTAAAAATAATGGATGCCAAAAAAGACGGCTGCGGTAATATTACCGTTAATTCAAACGAAAATTTGGTGGAATTTGACGCCTTGCCCAATAAAATATTCGGTTTATTGGTAAAAATTTAGGTTAAAAGCCAATCCAGCGCATTTATTTGTTTTATGCCGTTATGTGAAGTAACAGGCGCATGATCCATTGTCAGCAGATATTTTGGGTTATGATCGGTTATCTCATTTAACGGCTTTAGTTCCCGCTCCATTGTTTTTCCATCTGCATCAATGACTGTATAAGCTACC
This sequence comes from Treponema sp., assembly GCA_009780855.1. Lineage (GTDB taxonomy): Bacteria > Spirochaetota > Spirochaetia > Treponematales > Breznakiellaceae > WQZG01. Next base: position 12,239 of record WQZG01000006.1, on the reverse strand, counting down.
TGGTAGTATTCGATTCCTGCGCTGTTTATTGCGATAAAATCTACTTCGTAATTCTTTACTTTACCTATATATATTTCATAGCCCCTGCGCAGCAATTCCAAAAAAATAATATTTTCCAGTATATGGCCTGCGTCTGCTTTTTTTGTACCAAGCAGGGCATATCTAAGCCCAATATCTGCGGCATAATATTTATCGCCGGTTTTTAAATATTGTTTTCCTTTAACATCATAACGGCTGATTTTATAGAATGTAAAGCTGTCGGTTAACGCCGTTAAATAATTTTCGACAGTATGCACCGAAATTTTTCTGCCCATTGAAGTCATAGTGTCTGCGATACTTTTGGTGGAGCATGTATTCCCGATGTTATCGAACATAAATCGTACGACACTTTGCAATAACGCGATATCCGGAAATTTTTTCCTGGCAACTATATCTTTAAGTATTATGGTATCAAAAAGATTCTGTAAATATTGTCTTCTGTCCCTGGGGTTGGATAATTCCAGTGTATACGGGAAAGAACTATTTTGAATATATTCATTATAAAGGCGGTCGATATTTGAATCTTTGGGAAATACTGATATATACTCCCTGAATGACAGGGGAAGCATTTTTATTTCAACATACCGCCCGGAAAGCAAAGTCGCCAGTTCACCGCTTAGTAAATTAGCGTTGGAACCCGTAATATATATATCGCAGTTTTTTATAATATATAAACTATCAACCGCCTTCTGAAAATCAGTTACCCTTTGGACTTCATCAAGGAAAATATACATTTTTTTGTTTGGTAACAATCCGGGTTTGACCAGGTTGTAAAGTTGTTTGCCTGTTTCAATATCAATGTAATCCCCATCTTCAAGATTAATATTAATTATCTGGTCATTTGCTATTCCGTTATTTAATAAATAATCCTGAAATATTTCAAACATCGTGGATTTTCCGCATCTTCGTATGCCGGTGACCACTTTTATAAGGTGTTTGTCCAAAAAACGTTTAAAAATATCCAGATATTCATTTCTTTGTATCATCTTAAATTCTCTTTTTGAAGTGATACTACAAAAACTATGTTAAAATGTCAAGTTTTTGCAGATCTCCTGCAAAAACTTCATAGCAGCTTTATCAAGTTATCAAACTCGGCTTTATAATTTTCCTTGCTTCCTGGGCTTAGTTTGATATAATCTTTTTGCAGTTTACTCTTAATCCAGTTTTGGCCTTCTTCTATGGTTTTATTCATTTCTTTGTAGGCGGCATAGAAAAGAGATGAGACTTCGGTCAGGTGTATTATGGCGTCGGCATCGGCAACGCAGATTTCTTCAATGGAATTTTTTTGATTGTTAACACTGCTCCGGTGGTTAAGTATACAGGATTTGACTCTTTCGGTTTTTTCGATCGGGTAATTATAGTCATTAAGCAGTTTTGCGGCTCTTTCTGCCCCGATTATATGGTGTTCCCTGTAATTCTTTTGGTCTTCTATCGAAACCAGGTCGTGCAGCAGGATTGCTATTGTCACGATTTCGCTGTCGCCGCCGTAATCTTTTGCCAGCTTTTGTCCCAACGGAACCATCGGTTTTATATGGTGCGACCAGATTCCGTAACCAAAAACGTTATTGGGTGATTTACAGGAATTTTCTGTCAATGTGTATAATTCGTCTATCATCTGTTCGGTTTTCATTAATTTTTTTTCCTTCCCTACCCCCAAATTTTTACCCGGCGGCCTGTAAATTGTTTCACGTGAAACATTTTCAGTATTTTTTAATGTTTTTCCTGGTATTTTTATAACTTCTCTTCACCGGACTCAGTATCTTTTAATTCCTGAATGGTCGTTTCTGTAAGGCCGAATCCTTCTGCTTCTACGTTTCCGGCTGGTTCTACATGGACCATAATGTCATAAATGTTTTCGATGCGGTCTTTTATGGCTTTTTCGACCATAAAGGCGATCCAGTGGGCTTCGATTACAGTTTTTTGCGGCGGTACTTCAATATCTATATCTACGTCCCATAATCCGGCGATACGGCGCATGCGCAGACGGTGGGGTTTTCCGGCTTCTTTTACCGAATTAACAGCTTCGATAATATGCTGATAATAAATTTTGTTTGTACCGCCGTCCATTAATTCAGTATTGGCTTCGGTGAAAATCCCAAGCGATGTTTTGATAATCCAAATGCCTACAAGGAGCGCCGCCCATGAATCAATGACGCCGATATTGAACAAGGTGGAAAGCCCGAGTCCCACGAGTACACCGGCCGAAAGCATTACGTCGGCTTTCATATTTTTCGCGTGCGCCCTGAGCATGGGAGAATTGGCTTTTTTCCCGAATATATACAGCCACCAGGCCAGCAGGATCTTTCCGATTATTGAAACAAGTGTAACTATAATTGCCGGTAATGAAGGGACTTCTTTACTTACGCCCATAATAATATCTTTGCCGCTGTTGAGGATAAGCTGTGCTCCTGCAAAAAAAAGTATGCACGCAAGTAAACTCGTCGCCACTGTTTCTGCCCTGCCGTGCCCCCAGGGATGGTCTTCGTCAGCGGGGCGGGAAATAATCCCGGCTACTACAATATTCATAATATCGATAACCACATCTACTGAGGAATCAATACCGTCTCCGACAACCGCCATACTTCCGGCATAAATTCCTGTCACGATTTTTGCAGCGGCCAAAATTATGTTGCCAAGCAGCGTCGTAATCGAAGCTTTCTTGATTAAACTTGCCTTATTATCCAAACTTTTGCTCATGATTAATATTATAGTAAACCCAGAGCTTTTTGCAATTCAATCCTTGGGTCGTCCTTCCCCTTTAATGTTTTGGCTGCAGCGATAAAAGTTTTAAGGTCGCTTCCCGATTTTTCATAAACATCTCTGAACCAGTTATTCCTTTCGTAATATAACCTGTACAAATCAAGATAGGCGTTATTGATCTGCATATCGCCAAACCCGCGGTAATTTTGTGTTTTATATTTCTGGTCATAACTCTCCATGAACCTGGCCTGGGCTTCACTTATAATAATGCTTTTTTGGTTAAGTTTTTCTTCCCGGCTTAAACCGGGGTTATTATACATACTGTCAAGCTGCGCGATCAGGTTTTGGATATAAAGAACAAAGGCGGCGTTATCGGCTGAATTATCGGCGGCTTCTTTTTCCATTTCTTCTTCCGCCGTGCTGCCGTAAGTTTTAAGCATATAAAGCCTTGAGCCTTCACTGCCTATAAATTCGGCCAGTTCCTCATTGAATTGCGAATAATTTTTTAAATAAATTGTGGCGTGGACCAGTTCATGAATTATAAGGTCAGCCAGTTCCTGCGGCGGGTAGTTTTTCATGTATGAATAAAGCGGGTCCGCAAACCAGCCCAGAGTACTGAACGCGTCTACGCCGCGGATCCAGACATCCAGATCTTTTTTCTCCAGATTTTGCCTTTCCTTGCGGGCATCTTCTATATTGAAAAATCCTTTATACGGAACACTCCCTACAATGGGGAACCACCACTCGTATCTTGTAAAAGAATCTTTGGCGCATGCCGAAACAACCGCCGCCAGGTAGTCCCTGTCCAGTTCAACATACTTTGTGTAATTTTTGCTTTCTTTAAGGCCCAGGTCATTCATGGCAAACCCGCGAATATCCTGGGCCCGCTCAGCAAAAAGCCGGTTGTCTTCGGCTTTGGCCAAAGCTTCGTCAGAAGCCGCGGCAGAGCTTCCGTCAAAGGTTTTTGCAGTTAACAGGTCTTCCAGAGGGATAGCTCTATTCAAGTATCCTAGCATGGTAGTTCCCTGTTTTAATGTATAACATCCGGAACACAGAGCCGCTCCGCATAATAATATAATACCTGCCAGAGGTACAGGATAAAAAAATGATTTTTTCATCATAATATTTCCATATAACTTTTCCATGCTACTTGAGTTTTTAACCTTTTATAAGGTATGTTATTTTTATATCATGAAGACAGTATCCGGGAAAAGAATCCCCTTTTTTTATTTTGCTGTTACGGTAATTTTTCTTGTTACGTCCGTCCGGGAAATAAAGGCCCAGGACATTATAACCGCCGACAGTTACCTGCAAACCGTATCGGATAATTATGCGAATGTAAAAGATTACGAGGCCGGCGTTGTGATTCGTTCCGGCACCACCGATATGACCGGGCAGCTCAGTTTTCTTAATCCTTCTTTTTTGCGCATAGATTTTACCCGTCCGGCCGAACAGGTTATTTGTTTTAACGGAGACCTGCTTACAATATATTTGCCTGATTACAAAATTGTTCTTAACCAGGAAATTACCACCCAGCGGAGTACGGCCGGCGGCGCAGCAACCGGCGCGTCATTGGCTTCTTCCCAGGGTCTTTCGCTGTTAAGAAAAAATTACATTCCTTCGTTTGTGACAGGACCCGATCCGGTTCCGATTGACGACGGCTCGAAAGAAATGGTGGTAAAACTAAGGCTTACCAGGCGTTCAATCTCTGAAGGTTACCGGGAAATCGTTTTAAGCATTTCGCCCGATACCCTGCTTATCCGCCGCATCGAAGGCAGGACCATAGCGGACGCTTTGGTCAGATTTGATTTTTCCAATATCAGAACCAACCTGGGAATTCCTCCCGGACGTTTTATCTACGATTCGCCCGCGTCGGCCAATGTGGTAAATAATTTTTTGTTTCGTGATACCGAATAAGGACATCAGGAGTAATCGGTGGAATCTCTGGGGAATCTGTTAAAAACTGCCCGCGAAGAAAAAGGGTATACCATTGATTCGGTAAGCAGGGAAACCAATATTGCAGGCCGTTACCTGGATGCCCTTGAACGGGAAGACTATACGGTTTTTCCCGGAGAACCTTATTTGCTTGGTTTCCTTAAGAATTACGGCGCCTACCTTGAACTCAATGTCAATGAACTGCTTCAGCTTTACCGTTCCTATAAAATTCAGGAGCAGCCTGTTCCGGTTGATGTACTTTTAAAAACACCTTCGCGTGCGCCCAAAATAATAATGCGGCTGGTAGTTGCGGTTGTTATCCTGGGCCTGATTGCCGCAGGCGTCCTGTTTTTTTTTACCAAACTGAATAAACCTGCCATGGCAGTTCCGCCTCCCCGTGTTCCTGTGCAATACCAGATGAATGATGATTCCTTGGAAAAACGGATTTACAGCGGAGATTCAATTCTTGTTACAATCGGGAACGATTCCTATACGCTTGAACTTGCGGAGCTGGGCGATACGGTCACTCTTAATACGCCCACCGGGCCGGTTCGTCTGGATTTGAGCCAGGAAGCCGCACTGGATTTGAACGGAGATGGGTTCCCCGAACTGACCGTTACAATTGCTGACTTTGCCAAAAATGACAGCAGCGCCGGCGCCCTGATCCGCCTTGAAATAAATAATCCTCCCGCGGCCGAACCTGTGATTACCGCGGATGATATACCTCCGGCCGGCTCCGGCTCAATTGTGCTGCTGACTGCCCAAAACCCATATCCCTTTACGTTACAGGCAGTGTTCCAGGGATATTGTCTTTTCCGCTGGGAGATCCTTTTTGAACGGGACAGACCGGGCAGAAACGAACAGTACTTTCAGCAATCCGATGAGCTGAACATTCAGGCCCAAAACGGCATCCGGCTCGGTATTTCCAATGCGCAGGCTGTAAAGCTCCAGGTAATAGGCGGCGGGGGTATAACCAAACCGCTTGAAGCCGGCGGCCCGGGTGAAGTTGTCGTAGCGGATCTAAGATGGGTAAAGGATGACAGCGGGTCTTATCGTCTGGTATTCAATTATCTGGAATAAAATTCAGCCGGAAAAAATTTTGTTGGAATAAAATTGCTGATGCGTTATTATATAGATCCCTTTGGCTGCGCCAAGAATCAGGTGGACGCCGAGAACATGATGGCTGCCCTCAACCTCGCCGGTTGGACACCTTCGGAGCCGCAGGACGCTGAACTGATAATAATTAACTCCTGCGGTTTTATCGAAAGCGCCAAGCAGGAATCCATTAACGCGGTACTGGAATGGCGGAAACTTTATCCCGGGAAAAAAATTATGCTGGCCGGCTGCCTGGCCCAGCGTTATGAAAAAGAATTAAAGGAATCCCTACCCGAAGCTGATTTATTGTTCGGTAACTCTGATCTGGCAGGTATTACAAAAGCGGCTGCATTGGCTGCAGAACCGCCGCAGCCGCTTACGCCGGGGGCGGCCGGGGATTCATCTCCAGCGGTTTCTGCCGGAGAAAGACCGCTGCTTTCTTTTCCAGGTTCCGCTTATGTAAAAATCAGCGAAGGCTGCGATAACCGCTGCAGTTTCTGCGCCATTCCCCTTATACGCGGTAATTTAAAGAGCAGGGATGTCAATAGTATTTTTGACGAATGTAAATCACTGCTCAAACGCGGGATATGGGAACTCAACATTATCGGCCAGGATATTGGTTCGTACGGCAGGGATTTTTCCGGTCTCGTGGGCGCGGCTGCCGGTCTTTACAGCGGCCCGGAAGTCAGTTTTCCCGGCAATAATCTGAACAGTCTGAAAATGAGCCTTCCCGGGCTTATGGAAAAGCTGTCCGGTTTAAACGGCGATTTTTGGGTGCGGCTTCTTTACATACATCCGGATCATTTTCCGCTGCCCATTCTCGATTTAATAGGGGAAGATAAACGTTTCTTACAGTACTTTGATTTGCCTTTCCAGCATGGTTCAAAAAAAATTCTGGGCCTTATGAACCGCCGGGGCAATGCCGAAACCTACCTTGAATTGATACATACTATCCGCCAAAGGTTCCCGGACGCTGTTATCCGCTCAACTTTTTTAACAGGGTTTCCGGGCGAGACTGACGAAGACTTTAACGCGCTTGTAGATTTCCAGGAAAAGGCGGCTCTGGACTGGGCCGGGTGTTTTGCCTACTCGCGGGAAGAAGATACTTCGGCCTATTCCATGAAACCCCAGGTTCCCAAAAAAACAGCACTGCAGCGCAAGAAAATTATCGAGGATCGCCAAATTTCCATTACCGAAAAACAAATGGATCGTTTTGTGGGCAGAACTTTCGATGTCCTTTTTGAAGAAAAAGTTGAAGGCGAAGAAGATATGTGGCTTGGGCGTCTGCCTTTCCAGGCGCCGGAAGTCGACGGAGCCGCAGTTATAGACACTTCGGAATTTATCAATGCCTCGGCATTGATAAATGACGGCCGCGAATTACAGCCGGGCGTTGTTGTTAAGGGAAAAATTACCGGCAGAGCCGGAATGGATATGGAAGTTACGGTTCTCTGAACGAACGGTGAATAAACCAGGCTAAAATTACCATCAGTACGGCGCAGACCAAAGCCAATATTTCTACCAGCGGAATGCTTTTTAAAAGACCGGCCTGCATCGAAGCCGCGGGAGTATCAATGATCGCGTGGCAGATAATCGCGGCCGGGTAAAGCCATAGTTTTTTGTTGCCGAATACCGCGTAAAACATTACCACCGACAGTGAAAGCTGAATCGCAATCGCGATCATCCGTTCCAGGCCGCTTACCAGGAACAGGTAAGGCGCCGTTGTTGTCAATTGCGTGATTTGAGCGTTCATGGCGGTTAGGGCTGTTCCGGATAATTTACCGGTCAATAAATTGATGTTGCCTGTGTTTATCAGAATACTCATGACAATGGTAAAAATCAGCGAAACACCTGCAAGCAGAATTGACTCTGTGCCGCCGTGGCCTATGCCGTAGGAAAGCCCTGTGCCTATGCCGCTGTATTTTTTCTTAAGTATTAAAAACGCTATAAGGCGGGCGGATTCTTCAAAAATTCCTGCCATAAAAACCGCGTACACTATAAAAAGCAAAGGCTGGCTTTCTTTTATGATTATTTTGCCGATAACCAGACTGTGTATGGTACTTTCCAGAACCAGGGCAAACAAAGTAAAACCGATAATGCCGAATATCATCGGCAATATTTTAAAATTAAATTTTTTTCTGAATACCAAAAAAAGCGCTATCGGCACTCCGATGGACAGGACAGCAGATACTGACATTAATAATATTGAAGTTACGGGTATGTGCATAATTTCCCCTTTACAATACAAAACCGATTATCAGGAATTACCTTCGATGATTCTATCGTACTTCTTGCTTTCTTCCTGGAGCAGCTTGATTTCGTTCTGCTGTTTTTGCAGTTCCAGTTCCAGTATTTCTTTCTGGTATTTGAGTTTCTCCAGGTCTGTCTGTCTTTTATTAATACTGTTTTTTCTTGCAGAGTTGATTATAGTGGTGGGCAGTATTATAAACAACGCTATTATTGCGACTATGGCTATGGGGGTAAATTCTACCATTTGATTTCCTGATGCCAATTAAAGACTGAAACCGGTTTAATGTCAATATTTAAGCCATCAGCTCAAGCATTTCCCGGCGTATGTCGTATTTGATAAGTCCCTTGGTCAGAAAGTTGTAAACTTCCCTGACGGAATTGTCACCGAGCATGTGTCTCCCGTTGACAGTATGGCCGCCCGCGACGTGGGGCGTAAGAATAACGTTATCCAGTTTCCTAAAAGGATGATCCGGGGCCGGCGGCTCGGGGTCGGTTACGTCGATGCAGGCGAAAATCCGGCCGGTTTGCAGTTCTTTTATAAGGGCGTTCTCGTCAACCGACATGCCGCGGGCTGTATTGATAAACAAGGCGCCGTCTTTAAACATGGGCGCATTGCGGCTGTTTATTATATGCCTGGCGGTTTCTGCCGGCGGCGCGTGCAGGGTTACGACATCGCTTGTGGTGATTAGTTCGTCAAGGCTCATTAGTTTTACGCCCAGGTTTCCCGCCTCGATTGGTGAGATATAAGGGTCAGAAAGTACTACTTCGCATTTAAACGGTAAAAGGATTTTTATTACTTCTTTGCCTACATGGGAGGCTCCGATTACTCCGACACGCAAGCCGTCCAGCCTGCGCGTCGCGAAGCGGGATTTTTCGCCGCCGGCCCATTGGCCGTCCCTGGTGGATTTAGCGAATCCCCAGAGGTTTTTAAGCGAACACAGGATTAAGGCCAGGGTAGTTTGTGCTACATCCTCCGCTATAACAGGCGCGTTGGAAGTAAGGCGGCATCCTGTGTTCCAAAAATTTTTGGGTACCAGGTTTTTTATTGAACCTGCCGCATGCGCGATCATACGCAGTCCGCCGCCAAACATGTCGTCGGTAAAGGCCGGGGTTCCCCAGCAGGTAATGCACGCGTCTGCATCGTGCAGCGCTGTCCTCATGTAATCGGCTGTCATGGCTTCCGGCAATGTCTGCAGATCGTTTGTGTCCGCGAAACTGTGCAGAAAATCCAGTGTGTCATTGGAGAAAATGCTTGCGGCCATATTTTTGTTTACAAGAACTGCGACTTTGAATTTCTTATTCATGCAATAAACTCCTTGCCGCGGGCCTGCGCGATTTTATCTGTTGAGCGTTTAAAATAATCATCCAGTTTTTCCAGTTCGAATTTTTTTGCGATATCGTTTATTGTAAATTCAGTTGATTCAGAAGTTATATATACTGCGCCCAGGTATCCGGGATCGCTTATCTTAATGCCGGGGCCGTAATACTTTTTTGCCTCTTTGTACTTGCCGTCGAAGATGTTGTAATCTACATGGAAAAGCGCGCCGTCGAAATTGGCGGTTCCGGTCGCTGTGTTAAAATAATTGGTGGTGGAAGCGATTTTTACGCCGGCCGGGTTATAAATTTCGCAGGGGCCGCTGTCCACCGCGCTTGCGAAGTGCGAACGGCAAAAATATGCCCAAACCTGCTGCATGAATCCGCCGTGGTACATTGACGAAAATACAATCAGGTCCGGATGCAGGGCGGCGGTATGGAAAAGCGCGGGATGAAAATTAAGGTCAAAGCAGATAACGCCCGCGATGTTTCCGATGTCGCTTTTTATTAAACCCTGTTCGCTGCCCGGAGTTACTCCCATTTCGACTTCACCTATGGTGGGGAATGCTTTTTTATACATGGCTGTAACTTCGCCGCTGCGGTTTATAAGACGCTGGGTATTATAAAGTTTGGAATCTTCCCGCAGATAACCAGCGTAAATAATATTGGTTTTGTGCTTTTTCGCTTTACCGGACAGCAGGTCAATAACAGGACGCTCAATTTTTTCATAAAAATCCGGATTATTCCCTGGTGAATACCCGGCGGGGCCTGCGGCATCTTCTGTCAATGCAATGATATCCGGGTTGTCCGGCAGGACCTGGTCAAGGTTTTTTTCCAGCCACCGCAGTATTGTATCAACGGCGGTTTCGTCGCTTGTCCCCGGCGGAACTTCGCAAGGCGGGCCGCCCACGGTGGAAATCGTTACATAATGGCTCACAGATTTCTCCTTTTTTATGTAATATAAATTTTCAGGATTGTCTGGTTTCTATTAATATTTTATACTGTTTTCTTATGAATGGATATATAATAACATCTTTTAATAAATCATTTTGATTAAGGATTCTTATGCGCTGGGACAGACAGGACTACATTGATCTTATGACTTTTAATCACCCCAAAAGGGAAATGTTCAGCGAGACAATGGGGCTTCTTGTCGGACTCGATGGAGAATGGAAGGCCCAGGGTGCTGCCGAAAGCGAACTCGATCTTTCGGCGTTTGGTTTTGATTATATTCATTCCTGCGGCTGCGGCGGAAACACCGGAGCGATCCATACCCAAAAAGAAGTTGTTCTGGAGAATACCAAAGAGTACCTTATAAGCCGGGATTCCTGGGGCCGGACAACAAAAATGATAAAAGGCACGGCGACTATTCCGCTCCCGCAGACATATCCGGTTAAAAATATGGACGACTGGCTTAATATCAAACATATGTTTGAATATGACGAAACCCGGATAAATCTGGACGAGCTTGAGAATTCCAAAAAACTGCAAAAATCCGGTTCTGTGGTCAAGGCTGCAATTCCCGGCGGCTATGATTTTCCCAGGGAACTTATGGGAGAAGAGCGCACCTGTTTGTGTTACTACGATAATCCGGAACTTATGATCGATATTCTCCAAACCGCCTCTGACACGAGTTTTAAGGTTCTTGAAAAAATCAGCAGCTTAATAACGATTGATTGTCTTACGGTGCACGAGGACATGGCAGGCAAAGGCGGCCCCATGATCGGGCCCGGCCTCATCAATGAATTCATTCATCCGTATTACCGGCGTATCTGGGATCTGCTTAAATCCAGGGGGACCAAACTTTTTATACAGGACAGCGACGGCGACATGAATCCTGTAATCCAGGCTTTTTTTGACGCCGGAGTAAATATTGTTTTCCCTTGCGAACCGGCCGCGGGCATGGATATTGTAAGTATACGCAAAAAATACGGGAAGCAGTTTGCCCTGCGCGGCGGCATAGACAAACATGTTTTACGGCAGGGCAAACAGGAGATTCGCAAGGAACTGGAATACAAGCTGCAGGACTGTATGCGCGGAGGAGGGGTTTCCTTTGGCCTGGATCACAGGATTCCCAACGGAACGCCGCTGGAAAATTACCGTTATTATGTAAGGACTGCCCAGGAAATGCTGGGGATAGATCCGCACGAAAAAGGCTGGATCAGATTTTAATTTCCGCGGCTGATCGGCCGCGGCACAAGGAGATTTGTATGGCTAAAAAAAAGTATGTTCAGGTCGGTACCGGCGGAAGGGCGAGGATGTATTATGAAGCCATTTCCACAACTTACAAAGACACCGCGGAAATGGTTGGGTTCTGCGATCTGTCTCCCACGCGCATGAATTATGCGAATAAATTGCTTACTGAAAAATATCATGTCCCTGCGGCAAAGACTTACTATTACACGGATTTTGAAAAAATGCTGGATGAAAATAAACCTGACGCGGTAATCGTAACCAGCGTTGACCGGACCCACCACGACTACATAATCCGGGCCATGGAAAAAGGCTACGACGTAATCTCGGAAAAACCAATGACCATTGACGAGAAAAAGGCACAGGCGATTTTTGACTGCATAAAAAGAACCGGCAGGAATCTGCGTGTAACTTTTAATTACCGTTACGCCCCGCACCATACCAAGATGCGCGAAATAATAATGGACGGAACCATCGGCGAAATATTTTCAATCCATTTTGAATGGCTGCTCAATACCCAGCACGGAGCGGATTACTTCCGCCGCTGGCACCGGAATAAGTACAATTCCGGAGGACTGCTGGTACACAAGGCAACCCATCATTTTGATTTGGTCAACTTCTGGATTGGAAGCAGGCCGGAGACTGTTTACGCGATGGGCGATCTCAACTTCTACGGAATGAAGAACGCCGAACGCCGCGGGGTCAACAAGTTCTAT
>WQZG01000005.1 GCA_009780855.1 Treponema sp. | reverse complement strand
TCGGCGACTTCTTCGGGAGTACCGCATTTGACGAGCTCGCCTCCGCGGTCTCCGCCTTCCGGTCCAAGGTCTATCAGATGATCCGCCTGCAAAAGCACATCCATGTTGTGTTCGATCATGACAACGGTATTGCCCTGATCTACCAGACGCTGAATCACTTCCATCAATTGTTTGACATCGGCGAAATGTAGTCCGGTAGTCGGCTCATCCAGTATATACAGGGTCTTACCCGTTGATCGTTTGGAAAGCTCAAGCGCGAGTTTTACACGCTGGGCTTCTCCGCCGGACAGGGTCAGGGCGGACTGGCCGAGTTTTACATAGCCAAGCCCCACCGACAGCAATGTTTCCATTTTACGGGCGATTTGGGGAATCGGAGCAAAAAATGAGGCCGCCTCTTCAATGGTCATATCCAATACATCGGCGATGTTTTTACCCTTGTAGCAGATTTCCAAAGTTTCGCGGTTAAAACGCTTGCCGTGGCAGACGTCGCAGGTTATGTAAACGTCCGGGAGAAAATTCATTTCGATTCTGATCGTGCCGTCGCCCTCGCAGTTCTCGCATCTGCCGCCGCGGACATTGAATGAAAACCGGCCGGCCCTGTAACCGCGGACCCTGGCGTCGGGAAGGCTTGTAAAAAGATCCCGTATCGCGGTAAAGCCGCCTACGTAAGTTATCGGATTTGAACGGGGAGTCCGGCCTATGGGACTCTGATCAATATCAATAACCTTGTCAATAAATTCTGCGCCCTCCAGTTTTTTGTAGCTGCCTTCCTGGCGGTTGGTCGAGTTAATAACATTGGCCAGAGCGGGATACAGAACATCGGAGAGCAGGGTGGACTTGCCGGATCCAGAAACTCCGGTAATGCAGGTAAAAACACCAAGCGGAATTTCAACATTTATGTTTTTTAAATTATGCTGGGTAACTCCGTAAAGTTTTATAAAGTTGCCGTTCCCCTTGCGCCTTGTCTCCGGAATCTTCATCGTCAGTTTCCCGGACAAATACTGACCGGTAACGCTTTCGTTTACTTCCATTACTTCAAGCGGAGTTCCCTGGGCCACTACCTTGCCCCCGTGGACTCCGGCGCCCGGCCCCAAATCAACAATGTGATCGGCGGTGCGCAGGGTTTGTTCATCATGTTCTACAACGATGAGTGTATTCCCCAGATCGCGCAGATAAAGCAGGGTATCAATCAAACGCTGGTTGTCCCGCTGGTGAAGCCCGATGGACGGCTCGTCAAGAATGTAAAGCACTCCGACCAGACTGCTGCCGATTTGGGTCGCCAGCCTTATCCGCTGGGCTTCCCCTCCGGACAGGGTCGATGCCTTGCGTTCCAGAGACAGGTAATCAAGACCTACATTCTGCATAAATCCAAGACGGGCGTTGATTTCCTTTAAAATCTGGTAGGAAATTTTTTTCTCGTTTTTATCTAATCGAATAGACTCAAAAAATTTTAATGAATCGGCGACAGAGAGGCTGGTCAGTTCCCAGATATTTCTGCCGCCCACGGTTACGGCAAGCACTTCATCCTTGAGACGCTTGCCCCCGCATTCCTCGCAGGCCTTCTGGCTCATAAATTTTTCAAGCCATTCCTTGACTCCTGGTGACTGGGTTTCCAGATACCGGCGGCGCAGATCATCAAGCACTCCATGGAACTTCGTATTGTAGTCAAAATGGTTGGTGCCTTCACGGTTAATATAATGCACATCGATATCTTCTCCGGAGCCGTAAAGAATGGCGTCAAGGGCTTTTTTGGGCAGATCGCAGAAAGGCGTATCAAGGCTGAACCTGAAGTGTTTTGCCAGGCTCTCGAACCGGCTGCGGTGCCAGGCACTGTCCGGGTTATACGGAATACAGCCGCCTTCGTTAAAGGAAAGGGACATGTCCGGTATAACCAGATTGGGATCGAATTCCAGTTTGGCCCCAAGACCCGAACAGGCAGGACAGGCGCCAAACGGGTTGTTAAACGAAAACAAACGCGGCTGCAGCTCCGGTATGGAAACGCCGCAGTCAGGGCAGGCGTTTTTTTGGGAAAAGAAATGCTCGGTAACCGGAGGTTCGGCGGTTTCGCCCCTGGCTTCTTTTGGAACGGAGCCGGCAGCAGCCTGGGCAAGCACCAGCATAATCCCGTCGGCAGCCTGCAGCGCATGCTCGGCAGACTCGGCCAGGCGGGAGCGGATCTCAGGCCCTATTACAAGGCGGTCCACAATAATTTCGATGGTATGTTTTTTTTGTTTGTCCAGACTGATTTTTTCGTCAAGGCTTACGGGAACCCCGTCAATGCGGGCGCGGGCAAAACCGGCTTTTCTGGCATCCTCGATAATTTTTTGATGCTCGCCCTTCTTGCCCCGGATAACCGGCGCCAAAAGCTGAACGCGGGTTCCCTTCTCCATCTGTAAAATCGTTTCGATAATGGAATCCACCGGCTGTTCCCGGATTTCCCTGCCGCATTCCGGGCAATGGGGAATTCCGATCCTGGCGTACAGGAGGCGGTAGTAGTCGTAAATCTCGGTAACAGTACCGACTATGGAGCGCGGATTGCGGTGGGTAGTCTTTTGTTCTATGGAAATCGCAGGCGAAAGCCCTTCGATGTAATCAAGATCGGGCTTGTCCATGCGGCCAAGAAACTGCCTTGCGTACGCAGAAAGGCTTTCGACATAACGCCTCTGTCCTTCCGCAAAAATCGTATCAAAAGCCAGTGAACTCTTGCCTGACCCGGAGAGCCCGGAAATTACGATAAGCTTGTCGCGGGGCAGTTCAAGGTCGATGTTTTTTAAATTATGCTCCCTTGCGCCTTTGATAATGAGTTTGTCCATAGGTACTACAGAATACTCTGTCGGGGGCCGGTTTTCAAGCATTTGGTTTGAGAAGCATTTAGTTTGTGAAGAGATTCTCACAGGGGACACAAAGGAGACACGGAGGATGAAAATGAGATAAGATTGATAAAGGAAATATTAATGGAATACGGTATAATCTCGCGCGAAATACCCGCAGGTTCAATCGCTGAGCTGTTCAATAAGACCAGGGATTATGGGTTTACCTTAATGCAGTTAAATTATGCCTCGTTTTTGGAAAAGGAAATGCCGGAGTCCATACCGGATTCGGTCAACCGGGAAATCGCCGCAGAGGCCGCCGCGAACCGGATAAAAATTGCCGCGGTAAACGGTACCTTCAATATGGCCCACCCTGATGCCGCGGTCAGACAGGACGGCGTTAAACGATTTGAAAAAATAGCGGCTTCGTGTAAAACCCTGGGCTGTGAACTTGTAAGCCTTTGCACCGGTTCCAGAAACGCAGGATATATGTGGGCCCCGCATCCGGAAAACAACGGGCCGCAGGCATGGAATGATATGTCAGCGGTAATGGAACAGCTCGTTGAAATTGCTGAAAAATACGATGTTAATCTGGGAATCGAAACCGAAGCTTCCAATGTAATAAACACTCCTGTGAAAGCCAAAAAGTTAATAGATCAAATCAAATCGCTCCATCTCAAAATTATTATGGACGCGGCCAATTTATTTTTACCGGGAACGGCAAAACGTGAAAATGTAAAACCTGTCATAGCACGGGCTTTTGATCTGCTGGGACCTTACATCGCGCTTGCCCACGGCAAAGATATAAAAGAGGGCAATGGTATAGAGTTTACGCACGCGGGCGCCGGAATCATCGACTTTGGATTTTTTATCAACGAGTTGGAAAAAATCGGCTACAAAGGCGGAATGATTCTGCATGGCTTCAAGAAGCAGGAGGAAATTATAGGAAGCAAGGAATTTATTAGAACACTCCCTATCATTTAAGATAAAAAAGTAATATAAAAATAATGTGAATATAGTCATAGAATATAATCCATCTGCTTTTAAACATGGAGTTACTGAAGAAGCCATTCGGTATGCAACTATCAATGCAATATATGATGATATATGGGATGGTGACAAAAATAAACATTTACTTTTAGGTTTCGACAAAAAACTAAACCTGCTTGAAATAATGTATAATATTATTAATGATCAATGTATTAACGTATTCCATGCAATGAAATGCCGGAGTATCTATTACCGCTTGTTAAAAAATGAGAGTTAAGAGGTTACATATGCCAAGAATGACTGACACAGAAGCAGAGATTCTGTCTGAACAGGTATTAATAAACCCGCCAAAAGTTACCGGTGACGGGAAAAGCGGATTTTTTATGAAGCATAAAGGAAATATTATAATTTTGGATGATATATCTGCAACATGGCTCAAGGTTACTGCAGAAACTGCCAATAAAACACCGTCTGATCTTGTCAACGAAATGATAAGGGAAAAAATATCTATAGGAATATAACATAATTTCCAGGGCAGGGTATCGATATGTATAAATCAAACGCAGGCGGTTTCGCCGAATTACGGCAATACCTGGATAATATTCCGGTTATCGAAACGCATGAACATTATGCCGGATATTCTGAAGCAGGCGGTAATAATGCCGGCGCAAAAGACGCGCTGGGTTTTATCATGGACAATTACTATTACCTCTCCGACTATATCTGCGCCGGCGGAAATACGGACTTCGCGCCGGAAATGTCCGCGCGTAGGAAATTTGAAACGTTTCAAAAGATATACAAAAAATCAAAAAATACTGCCTATGCCCGCTGTCTTGCGGAAGGCCTGCGCATTTGCTGGGGAATTGATTCAATTGAGAGCCTGGAAAAAATTACCGAGCTGGAAACCAGGCTAAAAACACGCGGCCCGGACAGTTATGTAAAAACAATGGAAAGCCTTAAAATCAGGGCAAAGGTAGTGGACCTTTGCGATATCAGCGCCCTGATGGACTTTGTTGACGGCAAACGAAAAGACCAGTCCAAATATGCCCGCTTCGCGTTTCCGCTGCCGGATTTTCATAATATCCATAACGAAACGGATTTACTGCGGTTCCAAAAATACCTAAACCGCACCGTTGTCTGCCTGGATGATTACCTTGAAAGTTTTGATAATTTTTTGCGCAAGGCAGTTGAATTCGGGATCGTCTGTATAAAAGATCAGACCGCATACCGCAGAACCATCGCTTACGGCAACCCGGCCAGAGCCGATGCGGAAAAAATTTTTAATGAAATGATTTTTAATCCAAGGGACATTTTCGGCGATGACAGGGTGCGGCCGCTGGACGACTGGCTTTTTCAGTATAGCCTGCGCAAAGCTGCGCAATACAACCTGCCGGTTCAGATTCACACAGGCCACATGGCAGGAATCCGCAACGATATCGTTAAAACAAACGCCGCCCATCTAATACCGACGATTGAGCTTAACCAGGATGTACGTTTTGATCTGTTCCACGGCAATTGGCCTTACTTGGATGAATATTTGTTTATGGGGAAAAATTATCCCAACGTTTACCTTAATCTGTGCTGGGTTCAAAGCATTGATCCGGTTTACTGTGTAGAGCTTATGAAGCGGGCTGTAATGACAGTTCCCCATTCCAAAGTCTTTGCCTTTGGCGGTGACACCGGAGCGGTTGAATGGGCAGCCGGCTATCTAAGCCTGGCAAAAGACAATGTCGCCGCGGCGCTTTCCGAATTGGCGGACTCGCAATGGCTGGATATGGACGAAGCTAAAAAAATCGCCAAAGACTGGTTCTTTAACAACCCGAATGAATTTTATAATCTGGGGATCAGGGAATAAATCAAGAGATTGATTTATACCAACGATAATGTACCAATAGATCGGCGCATAATTGAAAAAAACATCGTTTTATTTTATACTAGAATCATGATAATAGAACAAACTATTACAATACCGGCTGATTATAGAATACTTCTGGAATTACCCAAATCTGTCCCGAGCGGTATTAAAGCGCAAGTGAAAATTGATATTCCTTCTGTTTCTGTACAAAAAAATAACGATTTAAGAGCTCAGACTTCATTGAAAATAGGCGATATAAGGAAAATTCTGCGCAATGAAATGAAAGAAAAAGACACATTAACCGAAGCAACTGCTTCTGGCGACGGATGGGAAGCCTATGTCAAGGAACGTTATGTCCAGTCTTGACGCAAATTGTATTTTACGTTGGCTTTTGGATGATATACCTGAACAAACTGAAATAGTCACTGTTTTATTCAATTCCAAGGAAAATTTTACCATTGCAGATGCTGCCTTGATCGAAATTATATTTATGCTGGAGAAAATAAAAAAAGTCAACAGGGAATCAATTGAAAAAGCTATAATGACTGTAATCGAAAAAGAAAACTTCCTGTTAAACAAAGAACTATTTATAGAAATTCTCCCGATTTATGTAAACCATCCAAAGCTCTCATTTGTCGATTGCTATCTAGAAGTTTTAGCTAAAAAAACAAATGCTCTGCCGCTTTTAACGTTTGACCAGAAATTGGCAAATCAATTAAAAGGATCAAAATTACTCTCTTGATTTCCGCATTCATCCCCTACTCCTTTTTTCCGGCTGCTTGTGTTATAATAAATATAAACAATATTCAGGAGGGAAAAAATGCTTCCAATTATGCTTCAGTTATACAATGTCCGGGACACTTTGGGCAAAGATTTTGACGGGACTCTCAAACAGGTAGCCGGCGCGGGTTACAAATACGTCGAACTGGCCCAGGCTCATACCCTTGCCCAAACCCTTAATAAATCCGCCTCGGATTTTAAGAAATCACTGGAAAAAGCGGGTCTTACAGCGGTTTCCGCGCACGTAGCGTACAAGGACATGGTCAAAGATCCGGACGGCGTCATAGGCTTCCACCTTGATGTCGGCTGTAAGTTTATCGCGATTCCGCATCTGTCCCCGGAGGAGCGTCCGGGCGGTTCGGATTATGAGACAACCAAAAAAGAGATAGTCAAACTGGGGGAATACATAAACAAGAAAGGCGCTGTCCTTCTCTACCACAATCACGATTTTGAATTTATAAAAATCAACGGAAAATACGCGCTGGATGACCTGTACGATTCAATCCCGGCAAAACTGCTGCAGACAGAAATCGACACATGCTGGGCCAGAGTGGGCGGCGTAGACCCGGCCGAATATATTCTCAAGTACAAGGGCCGTTCTCCGGTAGTCCACCTCAAGGACTTTACTTCAGCCGGAGGCCAGAAACCCAAGGCTGATTACGACCTGATCGGCGAAGCCAAAAAAGCCCGCGCTTCAGGCGGGGCCTTCCCGTTCTGCGCTGTAGGTTACGGTGTCCAGGACTTCCCCGCCATCATTAAAGCCTCCGAGGCCGCAGGCGCCAAATGGCTGGTAGTTGAGCAGGATCTCCCGACGCCCGGCAAAACTCCGATTGAATGCGCCAGGGACAGCATGACTTACCTGATGGGACTAAAATAAAATTAAAAAATCTCTTGTCCAACATGCCCCGTTTGTGATAAGTTAACAAAGCGGGGCATAATTTTATGCCTGCGTAAAGTCTGCCCGCAAAGGGTGCGTAGCTCAGCTGGTTAGAGCGTCACGTTTACACCGTGGATGTCCGGGGTTCGAATCCCTGCGCACCCAATAAATAACCTTATTGGGAATAATGGAATCTGTCTGCAGAAAAATCATAATACTGCCAATAAAAGCAGGGATTCGAACCGGAGCGCTGTACCCCTAAGGGGTTGAGGCGCAGGGACGCGCCGAAAAGCGCGGAGGCGGGCTGTAAGGAGTCTGCAGGATGCAGACGACTGGAAGCGAATCCCTGCGCACCCAGTAATTTTTTACTGGAAATAAAGTTATCTATTTGCCAACTAATTTAATACTGCCAACTGAAGCAGGGATTCGAACCGGAGCGCTGTACCCCGGAAAGGCGTAAGCCTTGCAGGGGTTGAGGCGCAGGGATGATGCCGCACCGCCGTATGGCGGTGCAATTAATCCTTCCGTTCAGCAAACGGACCGAAGGGACGTACGCGCCGAAAAGCGCGGAGGCGGGCCGCAAGGAGTCCGCGGGATGCGGACGACTGGAGGCGAATCCCTGCGCACCCAATAAATAACTTTATTGGGAATAATGGAATCTGTCTGCAATGGGTATTATCAAATCGACGGTAAAGGTTGGTCAAAAGCCGACTAAGGCCGAAATGGCCAGGATACGTAAGGAATTGAATGAAGCAAAAAAACGGCAAATAAATCTGGAAGATTGTCCGGAACTACCTCCCAAGGCATTGAAGGAATTTGCTCATCTAGCGGCTGAACGGAACCGGCAGCAGCGAAAGCAAGCCGTTACAATCCGGGTTAATCCGGTGTGCTTATCAAAATACAAAGCACTTGGTAAGGGCTACACCGGCATCATGGCTGATGTACTGAATTATGTAGTGCAGAATCCGGATATCCTTTCAAAGGCACGTACAGTATAAGTTGTCCAATATTGTACCGCACTCACATGCCGTAAAATGTGGAAGCGAATCCCTGCGCACCTAATAAATTAAAAAAACGATAATTTGGAGCTTTTTTAGATTTTACTGTACTTCTGATAAAAATTATGCTAAAATATAGAAGACATGGAATATAATCACGAACAGTATATTCTTAATAAAATTTGTGAATTCAGAAACCGGGAAACAGAGACTGAATTCATGGAATATGAAAAAACTGTCAGTTTTAATATAGTTCGTTTTTTAATGCTCTTTATGGGTTTAATTTTTTTCCTGTTTGCCATTCCGGATTTTTTTAATTATGGAAAGGGACAACTCTTTTATATCACTGCAGGACTGCGGGTAATAATTCTTCTTGTCACGATTATCGCATTTTTCGTTCTTGGATCTATTAAACATTATAGACACACCCTGATAATGGTTACCCTGGTAGAACTGATTGCCTTTTGCGTTTATTTGTTGATTTTGTATATCTTTAAAACAAGCCAGCCGGCTCCCATGATGCTCTTTATTTTTGCGGCTTTTTTAATTCCCAATGTTTGGAAAAACTGTATAGCCGCAGGCTGCATTATGTTGATTGGTTATATCTTTTTAAATGTTGTTTTCGGACTGCCCAAAGAAGTACCGCCTCTTAACCAGAGGGGGATCTATCTTGGTATATGTCTTCTGTCCTTTTCCATTTTTACCTACAGCAGGGAAAATTCACGGCGCAAACAATTCGCGGCAGAAAAGCTGCTGGAATTTATGTCAATGACAGACAGGCTTACCGGTATTTATAACCGGAGCCGATTTGACTATCTCCTCGGTCAATGGATTAAAAACATGCGCCACGATCCTTTCTGCATGATCCTTTTTGATATTGATAATTTTAAAAAAGTGAACGATACCTGCGGCCATACCGCAGGTGACGAAGTACTGGCAGGAACCGCCTCGGTAGTTGCCGCCAATATCAGGGATGACGACATCTTTGCCCGCTGGGGAGGCGAAGAATTTGTCGTTCTGTTCGGCGAAACCGGTATTGAACGGGCCGCTGAACTGGCTGAACGTCTGCGAAAAGCTGTAGAAAACAACAACTGCGGAGAAGCGGGAAAAATTACCATCAGCATAGGAGTTGTTCAATACCGCAGAGGGGAGACAGTCACCGGCTTTATTATTCGGGCAGATGAAAAAATGTACGAAGCAAAACAAGCCGGCAAGAACCGTATAATGGTTGAGGGCTGAATCGTTTGGGTCCTGACGGTTTTATCAAACAGGAAGCCGTTCATTAATTGAACGGCTGTACTCTTACACTAAATATTTCAATTATAGCTGCAACAGCTATCTGGATTTTTTACCTGTTTTTTTGGAAGCTGCGGCTTTTGCTTTGGGGGCCGGTTTGGGCTCCACCCGCTCAAGTGCGCTGCCGGGAAACAAACCTTCCTGAATTTCGTTGTGGTCCGAGAACCAGGTTGTTGTAACAAGTTTGTTTTCTTCGTCAACCTGCTGTACAATCATCATGGGGCTGCCCGGAAGATCTTTTACAATGACAGGATCTCCGATTAACCTTTCTGTAACTCTAACGCTCATTTATAACTCCTGTTTTGTGCGGCCAACCGGCGGCACAATTTAATTTATTATGTGATATTACCTTCCTTTTCAAATAATTGCCAGTAGTGTCTGTCCGCCTTTAGTTCTGTCCGCCAGGCCGGCTGTTTGCGGTTTTTGCGGCTGCAAGGCGGACAAACACCAACGGTTATTTCTTCTTGCCGAATACAGAAGCGAGCATAAAAACCTGTATTGCCAGGGTAAAAATAAAAACCAGCCAAACATATTGCCAGCCAAAAATTAACCCAAGCGTTACAAAAACAGCAATTGCCAAAATCCATAATCCGCCGCTTGTGATGCCGAACTTAGCAGCTGTAACCGGATCCATTATTTCAGAATTAAGATCAAATGAATTTTCGGTCTCACGTTCAATTGCGGCCTGCAGCCAGGGTTTCCGGCGTTTGGGCTCAGTGGCAAGCAAAAAAACCAGGGCGCAGACAGCGGGCAGTATAAGCACAGATTTTATGGCAACTGCCGAAGAAATTTTAAGCCCGGCGAACAGAAACGCTGCTACAGCAAGGGAAACACCCAAAACCGCGAGTAAACAGACTATGGCATACGCCGCCCCGCGGCTTTTTTTCATCGCGTAATGCGCGGCGGTTTCATGGGTCAGGCCAAAATATGTAAACAGACTGCAGGAAACCGAAAAAAGCGCAGCGGATAAATATAATATTCCTGCTTGTTCTGTTCCCCTTAATAACATGATTAACGCAATTCCTGCGGCAAGCAGAAGAAATGCGGTTGCTGCGGTCATGCCGGCGGCGGTCCTTTTGGTCACAGGTGTTTTGGCCTTCATATACATTCTGCCGATTGTTTCGTTGCTTTTTTTTCTGCCGATATCATCGGCGATGGCTTTAATGTCTCCAAGCTCGGCCGCGGCCTTTTCAAAAGCCTGCTCTTCGTCCATTTTTAATGAGAGTTCCTTTACACGCTCCCTTAGGTTAGCCGTAATTTCTTCCTTAAAATCCTTTATTTCCGGTGTTTCTTCACAGCCTGCAAAAAGCCGGTCTACATACATTTTTTCCTTCATTTTTTATTCCTCCAGTAATTTATTCAGAATAGTCTGTGTCTTTATCCAGTCGGCCTTGTTCTGTCTGAACAATTCCCTGCCGCCTGCCGTAATGTGATAATATCTGCGCCGGCTTCCAAGGGTTTCGTCGCCCCAGTACGAAGTAATGCAGCCGTCAGCTTCCAGTCTTTTATAACTGGAATACAATGTGGCTTCTTTTAATTCGTATTCGCCGTCAAGTCTGCCGATTATGCTTTTGCGGATCTCATAACCGTAGTTGTCACCCTTCAGCAGTACGCTAAGGACCACAGTATCGGTATGGCCCCTGAGCAAATCAGCTGATGTTTTTATTTCCACCTTGATATACCTCCTGATTAATTTAGTATACAATATCACAAAATACTATGACTGTCAAGGTATTTTGATAAAAAAAGTAATTTATTTTTATAAGCCTCACTTGATGATTTTGTTTTTTCAAGGCATCATTAAACTTGGATGACTTTCAACCAGGAAGACGCAATTTATGATTTTCTCGACAACATGACGGATCCTTTTGATTTGGAAATGATCCTTGCCTATATACGCATGATCGATTCCAAAAGAATCGGCCATATTGCCGATGAAGTAGCGGATTTTATTAACAAACGCAGACTAGCTTTTAACCTGGGAAACAGACAGTGGATATCAAGGCACGGTTTTTTTGCGCCGATTCCCTTTGTTATCAGCCCGACAAGGCTAGAACTCCTGAACGGGATCCTTATACCCGGCCACCGCTGCGTTCCCTTTGCCAATCCCAATCTGCTGCCGCAGGATTATGTCTTTGAATGGAAGGGATCGCAGGTTCCAAACACCACTACAGAAGGCGATCCGGAGGAATTCTATCCATACTACAGCATCCTGGGCGAGGAATACGCTCCTCAATACATTGCCAAGGAAAATCCCGAAAATGAGGAAGCCTTTAACAGCGATCCTTACGAAGATCCGCCGGAAGTTTCCATCAGCACCCTGGATATGCGCAACATTTACAGGGAAACTTCTTTTGTGCCCGGCGATCGTTTTATTGTAAATACAAAAAACTGGATTAAGGGCGTCTATACACTTGAAAGGGCCGGCGCCGGCGAATGGGAACAGGCGGATTTGTATACATGGCTGGAAGCGGCCGAGGCGGGGTTTGAAGATTCTTTCTATAATCTGGGGCCGGGTTCCGCCACAGAAGAACAAATCGCCTACGCTTATTGGTACGGACAAAAACAGATGAGGCAGATTCCGGCCTATTCACTGGAAGAATTTATTTATGAAAAAACCGAACGCATAGAAACCGCCCCCTACGGAATTGAAACCAGGTTTTGGTATGCGGGCAGGGAAATACCGGATCTTAAAACGCTTGACGGAACCCAGTACAGTACTGACGGAACAGCGATCGAAAAATTATTAGGCGAAAAGAAAATCCCGATATCTGAATTTGTGCTGCAGGCGTATATTCAGGATTTTATCTTCAGGGGAGAAATTGATACCTCGGCCCTGATAGAGAGGATAATACCGCCGTTAATTCCTACAGAACCGGATGAACATAAAATGCTGGCAAATTATATAGAAAATGAACTGCGTGGACTGCGGCCGGTTCATTCTCAGTTCACCAATAAATTAATCGGACCCATACGCCAGCGGGTCGGGGAACTCCATACCGCCGTAATTACGCTGTCGGCCAGGCTGGACAAGGAAAAATTCGACATCGCCTGGCTGCCAAAACAGACCTACATCATATTATCGCAGATTCAAAGCCATGCCGCCGGCATTATGGAAGAACTTGATTCCGGCGAAGAATTTATTAACGGCGAACTTGACGCCATTGACAATTCAATCGACAGCATGATCGAAACCTATGAAGATACAAAAGAAGCCATAGAAGAAGCTTTGATTAATTACCGTAAAAAAAGATTTTCGCTTGTCCGCAGGAATTCCGAAAAAGACTATGAATGGCTGATTCAGCTGGGCATAGGCGGAACCGATGTCTGGAGAAGGATAATCATACCCGAGCAGACCAGTCTTGATGAACTCCACCGGTTTATTCAGAATGTTTTTTTATGGAAAAATTCCCAAATCTACCAGTTCAGCGCGGAAAAAATTCTGGACGGCCGGACTTCCATAAAGGAACTTGACAGCAGCGGCCTTACGGAATTTTTATATGAATATGGAACCAAATGGACAGTAAAAATAATTTTGCTTTCAAAGAATGCGGCAACAGGGGAATCCCCCATACGCTGCGCGGCAGGAGCAGGCGCGTCCCCTCCGGAAGCCATAGGAGGCCCGCTGCGTTTTAAACGGTTTATATCGGCGCTGTCCGCGGCGGACAGCCAGGAAAGCAAAAGAGCCGGATGGGAACTGGGCCAGAATTTTAAACCTGATGCATTTGATCTAGATCAATGTAACAGGAATCTGAATTCCGGATTGGCTGAAGGGACGAATTTTAAGAAAAAAAGGATAGATAACAGTGAAAATTGAGACAGGATCGGGTTTTGGTGAACTTCTGGAACGCGGCGGAATTTACTACGGGCTGCCGGGAGGTCCGGTGCAAAAAATTCTTGAGACCTTTATAAATACAATCCGGATTCCGGATTCGATAACCTCGAGAATTTTACTCAAAGCCGTGATGGAAAGGGAAGCCCTGATGACCACCGGCATAGGCAACGGAATAGCTGTTCCCCATCCCAGAAATCCGGTAATTACAGCCCCGGAAGAGCAGTTTGCGGCCATTGGTTTTTTGGAACACAGCGCGGACTGGAAAGCCCTGGACGGGAAACCGGTTAATTCATTAATATTGCTGGTCTCGGCATCGGCGCAGTACCATCTAAAGACGCTTTCCATTGTAAGTTTTTTTTGCCAGCAGGATGAATTCAACAAATTGCTCAATGAAAAAGCTGAAGGCTCAAAAATAATCGACTATATAAAAAACACCGAAAAAAACTGGAAATAAAAAACTGGAAAAAACCGGAAGAAAAAGGAGAAAATAATATGTACAGTGATAAATTAAATATCAAGGCGCTGGAAAAAATTGCCGTCTCCGTAAGGGCCCTTTCCATGGACGCGGTTCAGAAGGCAAACTCCGGACATCCGGGTGTCTGCATGGGAGCGGCAGAACTTGGAGCAATTCTTTACGGCGAACTGCTGCGCCACGATCCGTCAGACTCAAAATGGCCGGACCGCGACCGTTTTATTTTATCAGCGGGACACGGCTCCATGTTTCTGTATTCGCTGCTTTATCTTTCCGGGTATAAAACCATTACCCTGGATTCAATAAAAAATTTCAGGCAAATCGGCTCCGCTGCGGCAGGCCATCCGGAATACGGCCTTGCCGAAGGAATTGAAATGACTACCGGCCCGCTGGGTCAGGGATTCGCGTCAGCCGTGGGAATGGCCATAGCGGAGGAAATGCTGGCGGCCAGATTCAATACGCCCAAGCATAAAATTGTGGATCATTACACATATGTTTTATCCGGCGACGGATGTTTTATGGAAGGAGTAACATCAGAGGCGTCTTCCCTGGCCGGCCATTTGGGCCTTGGAAAACTTATAGTTTTTTACGATTCAAACAATATTACGATAGACGGCAGCACCGATCTGGCTTTTACAGAAGATGTTGCAAAACGCTATGAAGCGTACGGCTGGAAGGTTCAGTCCGGTTCGATGTACGATTTTGAAGGAATCAACAATCTGGTAAGCCGGGCAAAGGCGGAGACAAAAAAACCGAGCCTTATTATTTTAAAATCAATCATCGGCAAGGGAGCGCCGACAAAACAGGGCACCTCCGATATACACGGCGCTCCGCTGGGCGCGGAAGAAATAGCGGCCGCCAGAAAGGCCCTTGGAATTGAAGGCGATTTTTATGTGGCCCCGGAAGCGGCCGCGTATTTTGAGATTAAAAAAGCTGAATGGAAAAAAACAAGACTGGCGTGGCAGGAAAACTTTAATGCCTGGGCAGCGGAAAATCCCGGCCTAAAAACCGAATGGGATGATTTTTACGCGGGCAGGATTTTTAAGGCGGCAATGCCGGTTTACCAGCCGAGCGAAAAAATCGCGACCAGGACAGCCGCCAACAAAACACTGGCGGCAATTGCGGCGGCCAACAAGGCCCTGGTCGGAGGATCGGCAGATTTGAGAACACCCAACGCGGTCGCGCTGCCGGAGAAGGCGTTTACATCCGCTGACAGAACCGGCAGATACATTCATTTTGGGATCAGGGAATTTGCGATGGCGGCCATTTCCAACGGCATTGCGCTTCACGGCGGCCTGCGTCCGTTCTGCGCCACCTTCATGGTATTCTCCGATTATCTGCGGCCTGCGTTAAGGCTCTCCGCCATAATGAAGCAGCCTGTAATTTATGTCCTGACCCACGACTCCATACTGATTGGCGAAGACGGCCCCACCCACCAGCCAATTGAACATATCGCCAGCCTGCGCGCCATGCCCAATGTACTTGTGCTGCGGCCTGCCGACGCGGAAGAAACCGGCGAAGCCTGGATCATGGCCATGGAAAATAAAAACGGCCCGACCGTTCTGGCATTGACGCGGCAGAACACTGTTGTTTTTGCCAAGGACGATCCCGAATGGAAGAATACCATCCGGACCGGCGCCTACATCGCAAAAAAATCCGCTGCTGCCGATACGGTCATAATCGCCACAGGATCCGAAGTAAACACGGCAATGGAAGCGGCAGATATCGCGGCAAAACAGGGTAAAAAAGTACAGGTTGTTTCCATGATAAGCAGGGAGCTTTTTGAAAAACAAAGCGAAGTCATCCGGAACGCAATTGTTCCGCAGGGCGCCCGTGTGATCTGCTGCGAAGCCGGAGTCCGTATGGGCTGGGAACGCTGGGCCAAACCTGAAGACATTTTTTCCATAGACAGATTCGGTGAATCCGGCCCCACCGCCAAAGTCGCGGAGCACATGGGTTACACGGCGGCCGCGCTGGCGAACCTGGTTTTAAGGAAGTAAAGGCGGAAGTGAACAGGAATTGAAAGCGGGAGCAATCGAAAATCACAGGGGACGCGAAAAAGGCTCATTGATTTATCCCGTTTACTCCCGCCGCTCCAAAGGGCTTTCAATCGGCATCAACCTTTTCCCCGATAAAAAAACCTGCAATTACAATTGTCCTTATTGTGAGGTTTTTCCCTTTCCGGAGAGAGCGGCTTTCTCCTCTGTACAGGCAGATGCGGATCTGCGGGAAGCGGTAAAGACTGCCCTGGAAGAAAAAATCCCAATAATGGATCTGTGTTTTTCCGGAAACGGCGAACCGACCATGTCAGCGGATTTTGAACAAATGCTTGAAAGGACAATTAATATCCGGGACGAGCTTGTCTCCGGGACCCAGGTTGTCCTTATAACAAACGGAACAGGACTTTTAAAAAACAAAATTTTCGATTTGCTTTCCAAAAAAGCCAATGAAGGTTTATGTATTTGGCTAAAGGTTGACGCGGGTACAGAAGAATGGTTTAAAAAAATCAACAGCCCCTGCGGTATAGAATTTGGAAAATTAAACGAACGTGTAAAGGAGTTTTCGCTTAAGGCTCCTTTTACGGTACAAACCATGGTTTGTAAAATTAACGGTTTGCCGCCGCCGGCGAACGAAGAAGAAGCCTGGAGCAATTTGGTAACCGGGTTTGCGGCCGCGGGTAATTTAAAATCAGTGCAGATTTACGGCAAGGCGCGCTCCGGCCCGTCGGACCCGGCGGCGCAGCAGGCTGAACCGGAACTTCTGGAGAACAGGGCAAGGGCCCTAAAAAAGGCTCTGGAAAAAACCGCGCCAAATTTACCGGTAGAAATTTTTAATTAATATTTGGCAAAAAGAAGAAGCAAATCGCGCTTGCCCTCTTTGGTCGCTTTCTCAACAGGCGTCATGCCGTCCAATGCCTTGATATTTTTATCTGCCTTGTACTGTAATAGCAGCCTTGCCGCGTCAACGTTATTGGTCCACACGCAATAATGCAGAGGCGTATAACCGCGCACCATCTGGTAACCTGTCACCGGAACTGTCGCGTTTACATCAAAACCGTTTTCAATAAGGATTTTAATAATGTCCAGATTGTTCTGTAAAACAGCCACATGGAGAGCCGTGCCTCCCAGGGAATCACGTACGTCCCTGTCCGGATTTGTAGCAAGGATCTTCTGAAGAAGATCAACATCGCCGATATAGGCCGCATTTAAAATGGCTTTGGGAGGATAAGTATCCGGAGTCTGATTATCCTGCGAAAAAATAAAATTCACGGGGAAAAGCAAAAGAATATTTATAATAACCAAAAAACGCTTCATGCCGTAATTATAAACATTTTTGGCGTATAGGGTATAGGGAGCGCCCGTACTTTACGGCGCTAAAGCACGGTACTAAAGTACGGGTTGCATTTGTATGGCCTGCTCTGCCGCGTTTACGAACGCAGCTTCAAAGGAAACACCATTAACCACCCTGCCGCGGCCAAAATATCTTTTTTTCTGAATAAAACGCGCAGTACATTATGGCGGCAACCCGCGCGATAATCACGGCCCCAACGCAAGCAGTCAGAGAATAATCCGGCTTAATGATTTACCCGCGAAGTTTCCATAAAATTTAGAACCTGCCTGACGATAAAGGCAACGGGGCCGCTGCCGTATACCGAGTCAATAAAGTAGCTTAGGGTTCGCGGAGCCAGAACAAGCAGGACAGCAGTGTGTCAGAGTATTTAAATTATTCAAACAATAAAGACTAAAGTATCATTGCTTAAATCACGGGAAAATCCCGCGGGTTTTTTTGGCGGCAACCAGTTTCTTGAGGGCGAGCATGTAAGCGCTGGTTCTTAGGCTTACATTTTTTTCATTATGGGTATCCCAGACCGTATCGATTGCCTTGCACATAATGCGGTCAAGGGTTTTATTTATTTCATCTTCGTCCCACATAAGGGACTGGATGTTCTGCACCCATTCAAAATATGAAACCACAACTCCGCCAGCGTTGGCCAGTATGTCCGGCACTACAATGACACCGCGTTCATCAAGGATCCTGTCTGCTTCCACAGTTGTGGGACCGTTGGCCGCCTCAATGATCACGGATGCCTTGATATCCGCCGCGTTGTCTTCGTTGATTTGGTTCTCAAGCGCAGCCGGTATTAGTAAATCGGTTTTAAGGACAAGAAGCTCTGCGTTGGAAATGCAGGTAACACCTTCACCTTTATAATCTTTTAATAGATTGCCTTTAACGGCAAGAAAGCGCAGTATGTCCGGAATATCCAGTCCGGATTCCCTGTATATGCCGCCGGAAACATCGCTGACGCCGATTACACAGGCGCCCAGCCCGTCAAGCAGTTTGGCGGACACGCTGCCTACATTGCCCATGCCCTGAATTACGGCGCGGATATTTTTAGCGGGCCTGCCCAGTTTTTTCAAAATTTCCCTGGCCGTGATCATAACCCCGCGGCCGGTGGCTTCCGGGCGGCCAAGTGAGCCCCCGATGTCCAGAGGTTTGCCGGTAACGACTCCGGGAACAGCGTAGCCCTTTAGCATACTGTAGGTATCCATAATCCAGGCCATTATTTCTGCGTTGGTATTTATGTCAGGCGCCGGAATATCCCGCTCGGGGCCCAAAAGAGGGGCAATCATCGCGGTAAACCGCCTGGTCATGCGTTCAAGTTCGGCGTGGGAAATGGCTGCAGGGTCAACCTTGACAGCGCCCTTTGCGCCGCCGTAGGGAAGGCCGACAACTGCGCACTTAAAAGTCATCCAGGCCGCGAGCGCCTTTACTTCGTTCTCGTCGATGTTGGGGTGATAACGTATACCGCCCTTGCAGGGCCCGCGCGAACTGGAATGCTGAACCCTGTAACCTTCAAACATCCGGACAGAACCGTCGTCCATGCGGACAGGAAACGTAACTTTTAATTCCCGCTCACAGTACATGGTAGCTATATAATCCGCTTCCGCAAGCCCGAGTTTGCCGGCCGCGTCGCGGATGACCGAAATTACATTTTCGTACGGATTATATTCTTTCATTTATAGTTTCCTTTTTAAAATATTTTACTAAATAATTTTCCCTGAATTATTGTTTCCTTGAGCCGGGTTTGACCGCGGGAATACCGCTTTTGCACAATTGGCAATCAGCAGCTTCCCAGTTGCCGGCATCGACTTTTACAGCCGGATAAAAAGGCCATTTGATTTCCTGGCCCGGCAGCCGGCGGTCTACGATGCAGGCCAGGGCCGTGACTGCGGCTCCCGCTGCTTCCAGCGCAGCCGCGCATTCCCCGCATGATTTTCCGGTAGTAACCGCGTCTTCTGCAATCAGAACACGGGCGCCGGGTTTAATTTCAAAACGCCGCAGACGCATTACACCGGTTTCATCGCGTTCGGTAAAAATGGCCGGCAACCCAAGCTGACGGCCAAGCTCATAGGCTGCGATAATACCGCCCATGGCAGGCCCCGCGACAATATCAATCTTTAGTTTTCCGCAGGCGATGTCCGCTTTGATTTGCTGCGCGACATCTTCAAGGGCTGCCGCGGCCTTGTCCGGATACTGCAGAAGTCTGGCGCACTGGAAATAACGATCTGAATGACGGCCGGACGACAGCAAAAAATGCCCCTCCAGCATGGCGCCGGATTCCTTTAAAAGCGGCAAAATATTTTTCATGGGATAAAATTAACATGAAGCTGAATAAAAAGATATGCCTAAAAACAGCTTTAATGGTTTTCTTTATGATTTTCTTTATGGTTTTTTTTTACGTGTTATTTCATGCGCGTTTTCTTATACACAATTGCGCGGTTTTTGCGTAATGGTTGTTTTTCATAAAATCCTGAATTCCGCTGACGATTTCGTTCATTGCCGGCGGATGGGTAAAAGTTACCGAACCGACCTGCACCGCGGCTGCTCCGGCCATCATAAATTCCAGTGCGTCCGCTGCGTCCGCTATTCCGCCTATACCTATGAGCGGAACATTGACAGTCTCCCACAGCTCCCAGACCATACGCAGGGCAATTGGTCTGATTGCCGGGCCGGACAAACCCGCGCTGATATTATTAAAAACCGGTTTCCTGCTGTTTATGTCAATTGCCATTGCCTTGAAGGTATTGACCAGAGAAAACGCGTCCGCTCCTGCTTCCTCACAGGCCTGTGCTACAGCGGCAAGATCTGGAGCGTTGGGACTTAGTTTTACAATTAGCGGTTTTGAAGCAGCTGCTTTGCGTACGGCTTTTACTACAGGCGCCGCGGCGCAGGGATCAAGGCCAAAAGCCATTCCGCCTGCCTTTACATTCGGGCAGGAAATATTCAGTTCAATCATGTCTATTGAGGTTTTGTCCAAAAGAGCCGCGCCCTGTTCATACTCCTCTGCCGTGGAACCGGAGAGATTGGCGATAACCGCGGGTCCGAGTTTACGGAGTTCGGGGAGTTCATTTTCGATAAAAGCGGGAATCCCCGGATTTTCAAGGCCGATGGAATTCATAAGCCCGGAGGGAGTTTCATGGATCCGCCGGCCTTCATTCCCGGGTCTGGGGTTTAAGGTGAGCCCCTTGGTACAGATGCCGCCTAGCGCGCCGATGTCCAGCAGCCCCCGGTATTCTTTTCCGTAGCCGAACGTACCGGAAGCCGCTATAACAGGATTCCTTAAACGGATACCGGCTATTACAACCGACAGATCCGGTTCGATAAATGTATCATTCAAAAATTATATCCTCCGCGTTAAATACAGGACCGTCCGCGCAGCAGCGTCTGTTGCCGGCCTTCGTCCTGACTGTACACCCGAGACAGGCTCCGGCGCCGCAGGCCATGCGCCGTTCCATGCTGACAAAACACGGTACGCCCGCCTTTAAACATTTATCTGCCGCAGCCTTAATCATAGGTTCCGGACCGCAGGCGTAAACAGCGTCATATGAATCCGGGGAAAAATGGTCAGTCACAAGACCGGCGGATATATCGTATCCTTCGAATGCGTCGTACCCATTGGGTACGTGCTCGCTTGTTATTACAAGTTTTCGCGGTTTTAAATCTTGAAATCCAAAGGCTTTGCTTTTAAAACCAGCGTAAAAATCAAACTGAAGGCCAGCAGACTGGGGTTCGGCAGATAGAATCCCGGCAGATTGCAGCTCAGCAGCCAAAAAACCAAGGGGAGCAATGCCGGTGCCGCCGCTTACCAGGGCAACAGCGCCATGGCGGGCCAGACCAAATCCTGCCTCCGCTGAAACTTCGTTCCATCCCCTGCCAAGAGGGCCGGTAAGGAAAGCTTTTTCTCCGGGCCTAATCGCTGCAAGCTCCTGCGTGCCTGTGCCCCTGACAGCCAGTAAAAAACGGACAACTCCCGGACCGCCAAATCCGCCGGGTAAAAACCCGGCCGCGCCAAGAGGTCTGCCCAAAAAAACAGACGAGGTCAGCGGCCTTACAAGAAAAAATTGACCGCTCCCCGGAACATGGCCCGGCCAAAAAAATTCAAGGACGGCTATTTCATCATTAAGCATGAAGGAATTTTTACATTCACATAAAATATAATCCCTGCATATGCGGTTATTATTTATTGGATGAACGGACATTAAACGGATTATAACAAAATCCGGTTAAAAATATACCCATTAAAAAGTTAAAAAATAAAAAACGGGTCAAAACAATTCAATTAAAAGACGTTTTTTATAAATAGGGTCATAATTACGCAATTAATAAAAACAAAAATTTTACAAGTGAAAAAAAGGCCAAAAACACAGCTTATTGGTATAGTTTATGATTAAAAAAACTTCGTTTATGGGGGCTTTAGGGGGGAAATAGATGAATTTCGTCTATAAACACAAAAATATTCCATAATAATTATCAAATAATTGCCTTAAAAAAGATAAAATTCTGTATATTAATTATTTTATAAAAAACTTGGCATGGTTATTGCTAATATATTAATGTTGGCAGAGAGAACCAGAACCCGGATGCCAATTGGAGCTGTCAGCTCCTCAGTTACTTAGTTAAAAACTGTAACTCAGGATCCGGGCTGAAGAAAATCCTGCCAGACAAACAAGAGGAGATAAGTTATGAAAGCAGTAACACTTTATCGTCCAAGGGTATTTGAGAACGCGCTTACCGGTTTTGACCGGTATATGGATTCACTGTTCGGGGATTCGTTCCTTAGTCCGTCAGACAGGATTTTTAACCGCCTTCCGGCCGTAGACATAAGGGAGACCGAAAAAGCTTATATTCTGGAAGCGGATTTGCCGGGCTTTGATGAAAAGGATATTGAAATCCATCTGGACAACAATACACTTACCATCGAATCCAAAAAAGAAGAGGACAAGAAAGAAGAAAAGGACGGCTACATGGTACAGGAAAGGCGCCAGTCTTCCTTCTGCCGCTCCTTTACCCTGCCCGAGATGGCAGACAAGGAATCAATTGCGGCCTCATACAAAAACGGAGTCCTTTCAGTAGAGATCGGCAAGCAGGCAGAGGCGCAAAAGAAGGTCATCCAGATTTCAAAAAATTAATCCTGCCCGTACAGCATCTTAATTAACACACCGGAACCGGAAACAGAATCCCCCCTGTTTCTGGTTCCATTTTTTTTAACTGACTAATTGACGAGCGCTGCCAATAACAGTATGTTTACATACGTATCATCCTACATAACCATAAATTCTTGCTGTTAAAGGCGGTTTGAATGCGCGAGCATATTAAGAACCATGTTTACCATGTTGAAATCCTGCCTCCCAAACAGGACACAGAAAAACTACAGGCCGACCTGCAATCATTTGCAGAAAAATTCAACCGCGTAATGGATTCAGGATTCTGCGCCTGTATCACCGACAACGCGATGGGTCTGCTGGCTTTCCAGGGTCATGAAGTTATTGAACACTTAAAGCTTCGCGTCCTGCCCGAACAGGTTATGCTGCACCTGAATACTTTCCACAGCAAACGCGATCTCGATCTTATGCTGCGGCAGAGTAAAGTAATGGGCTTTAAATATTTTTTAATTGTAAGCGGCGACGGTTCAAACCGCCTGCCAAAACTTTCGGCCGCAGATTTGGGTATTGCCGGCACAGCCGCAATAACTTCGGTAGAACTGCTCGCCTACATACACAGGCAATATCCGGAATTTGTACTGGGAGTCGCGTTCAACCCCTATGAGCCGGCCGAGGAGGAATTCGCCAAACTGGATCGGAAACTGGCCGCCGGCGCTTCATTCATCATTACTCAGCCCATTATTGAACAAAATAAAATTGTTACCGAACTGCTGGAAAAATATTCGCAGATACCGGTTATTGTCGAGGCGTGGATGACCAAGAAACTGCATCTGCTGTCGGATGTTGTGGGATATAAAATTCCGGAGAACGCAGAGTTTGATCCGCTGGCTACCCTGGAAAAACTTCACCGGTGGTTCCCGCAGTGCGGCGTCTATCTTTCACTGCTGGGTTTCAAGACCCAATACCACATTGTCGAAGGTCTCTGGAACCGGGTGGCAAAGGAAGGCGCGGTATGAAGATAATCGTTTGCATCAAACAGGTGCCGGGCACCGATAACGCCAGCATTGATCCGGTAACAAAACGCATTGTACGGGAAGGCATTAAATCAATACTGAATCCCTTTGACCTTTATGCAATTGAAGAAGGAATACGAATGCGCGAGCGTTTTGGCGGCGAGGTAATCGCGCTTTCCATGGGTCCGGAGAAGGCCGTCAACTCACTGCGCGAAGCGATTGCAATCGGAGCAGACAGCGGTGTACTTCTCAGTGACAGGGCCTTCGGAGGTTCTGACACCTGGGCTACAAGTTACGCGCTGTATCGAGCCATTGAGACAATTGGCGGCGTTGATCTGGTAATCTGCGGCAAGCAGGCCATGGACGGCGATACGGCGCAGATTGGCCCCGGCATTGCGGCCCATCTTGACTGGCAGCAGGCAACCTATGTTATCGAAATAAAAAATTATAACAGCGGCTGCATAACTGCTGTGCGGATGAACGAAAACGGCTCCGACCTCTGCGAACTGCGCCTGCCCGCGGTATTAACTGTAGTCAAGGGAATCAATCAGCCCAGAGTTCCCACACTTAAGGGAGTGCTCGCGGCCAATGCCTGCGAAATCAAGATCTGGAAACCGGCCGATATCGGCGCTGATCTTGACAGGATAGGCCTGGAGCCGTCGCCGACCAGAGTCGTCAAAACCCAGCCTCCGCTTCCCCGCGGCAGCGTTACCCAAAGTATAAACGGCAGTTCGTCCGAATGCGCCGGCCAGCTGATTGCCTCATTACGGCAGCGGGGACTTATCGAGGGAGGCAGAGCATGATCATCATTAACGAAACCGACAGGACCCAATACAGGGATGTCTGGATTTTGGCTGAAGTATTGTTCGGCCGTGTGGAACCGGTAACTTACGAACTGCTGGGCGCGGCCAGGCGTCTGGCCGATATTCGCGGCGGGAATGTATGCGCCCTGTTGATCGGAAAGGGAGTAACAGGCCAGGCATCTGCCCTGTTTGAATACGGCGCAGACACGGTAATTGTTGCGGACTCTCCGGAACTTTACGGATTTAACGACGAACTTGAATGCCGTATTGCAGACCGCCTTATCCGCAAATACAGGCCGGAGATAATGCTGGGCGCGGCCACCGCACGCGGACGCGCGCTGATCCCGCGTATCGCCGTACGCAGCGTCTGCGGTCTTACCGCCGACTGCACCCAACTGGAAATTGATCCGGAAAACGGCGACCTGCTGCAGACCCGTCCGGCCTTCGGCGGGAACATCATGGCCACGATACGCACATCAAATCACCGTCCGCAGATGGCAACAGTACGGCCCCAGGTAATGAAACCTCTGCAGCGCGAAGAAGGGCGCACCGGTAAATTGATCGCCGAAAATCCTGTTCCAGGCGAAAACGGGAATATCAAAAAAATACTGGAACTGGTGCGGAATACCGAAGGCAACGTAAATTTAAGCGAAGCAAAAATCATTGTCTCCGGCGGCCGCGCGATGAAAGGTCCGGCAGGTTTTGACATGCTGCGCGAACTTGCGGCAAAACTTAACGGAGCGGTAGGCGCGAGCAGGGCCGCTGTTGACGCGGGATGGATTCCCTATGCCCACCAAATCGGGCAGACCGGGCAGACCGTTCAGGTTAAGCTGTACATTGCCTGCGGAATTTCCGGACAAATCCAGCACCTGGTAGGAATGCAGACCTGCGAAACCATAGTTGCCATAGATAAAAAACCTGACACACCGCTTATGCAGATGGCCGATATCACGGTAACAGGCGATGTTTTCCAGATTGTGCCGGAGCTGATAAAAGCGCTCTAAAATGAAAGCACTTTAATCTGTGTACCGGACTGCCTCGGTTATGCCGGCCCACCAAGTACCGTTCTCCGCGTAAGTCCTGTAACCGCGCGTTGTATACCTGGCGCAAACCTCCGGCAGTGCTGTATACCAGTCAGTCTCCGCGTTACCGTTTTGACCGCCGCGCAGCAAATATAATTCGTATGCTCTGATGCGGATTTCTTCTTCAATATTGACAGTAATTTCTTTTACCGCGGCGGAAGCAGCGGCCGGTACTATCACAGGTGCAGCGGCAGGCTCTGCTTCGTGTAAAACCGAAGCAGCTGCAATTACCGGCGCTGCGGAAGCTTCATCACGTGCAGCAGAAACCGCAGTAACGGCCGCAGGTTTGTCAGCAGACTGCCCTGCCGGCTTCTTTTTCTTTGACGCAGCCAAAATAAAAATCAGTAACAACACGGCAAGCAGCAATAGGAGTAATAACCACCAGGGGAAAGCTGCCTTTGTCTCGGCGGGCGGAACAGGAAGCGGCTGTGCAATGGATACAGGCGGTGTTTGTACGGGTTTGACTACGTCAGGTTGAACTGCGTCAGGTTTTACCTCGGCAGTTTTGACTTCGGCCGGAGTAACAACATTGCCGTCAATTACGATTCTTACACGCCTGTTGAGCATCATGGTAGATTCAGAAGTATTGCTGCCCCAAAGGTCTACTGAACCGTAACCGACCGCGTCCGCGAACAATT
This sequence comes from Treponema sp., assembly GCA_009780855.1. Taxonomy (GTDB): domain Bacteria; phylum Spirochaetota; class Spirochaetia; order Treponematales; family Breznakiellaceae; genus WQZG01. Next base: position 51,546 of record WQZG01000005.1, on the reverse strand, counting down.
CTTTTTTAACACCGCGTTTGACCAATTCATTTATAACAAAAGAGGCCCTGTCCCCGGACAGGATTACAGGATCGATATTATTTGAAGCTTCAGCTGCGTAACCGTAAATACAAATTTGACCTGGAGCCAGGTTTTTTCCTGTCAGGTATTTTGAAAGGTTATCAAGCTGAATATTTGCCTGGGCCGCATCCACAAAACCGGAACTGCTGTTGGGCAAAAAAAGCAGGTAATCGACTTCCTCCTGGCCGGAAGTTTGAGCATAGACACTCAAGCACAATAAAACCAGAAGAGCGGCCAGGATTTGTAATTTTTTTAAGTTGAAATTCATTTTATATCTACCTTTTTTTACATGATTACAGGAATTTTATCAATATATCGTGTGTCAAGCGATTTTAGGTCTGATGATTGATGATTGACAAATCAACTAATTAATGTTTGTCTACAAAGTCGGTTACTTTGCAGACAAACATTGTATTTTCTCGCCTAAAGGCTGCTAAAATACAGTACTCAAGGTAGTCAGTCCATAATGTGTCTACATTATGGACTGACACTAATTAATATATTTTATTGCCAATGCACTTCCGGAAATCATAACTGTTTTTTTCATAATTTTTGTTGGTGTGGTTGAAGTATTAGCAGTATTTTGCTGGGAAGCATTATCTAACAACACTTGGTACCAAGTAGTATTAACGGATGTACGCAGATTTACTATGTCATCAGCTCCGAGTTTAAATGCCTCTTTTAATAATAAAATTAATACACTTTCCTGACTGGCAAATTCATGACCATTTTCATCATAATTAGTAGTTGAAGTCGCAAACACCATGCCCAGAGTAGTATAAGGTTTCATTTTGGAATATTCCATATTTCCATTAAACATAGGATCTTGCATATCATGTACAATCCCTGTCGATTGTGTTTCACTGCTTATAACTATTTGATCACTTGAATCTTTTTGAACGCTTGAGACTTGTGTAGCACTTCCAAAAGCCAATGCAACAAATAAAATAATTACAAATAATGCACCGCCATGTTTTAATAAATTCCTCTTCATAAAAAATTACTCCTTTAAAAATAAAAAATAAATTATTTGCTCAACAAGAGCAATTATACCCATAAAAATAAGGTCTATTGCATCGAAAGTACCAGGTGTTATATTAAAGTACTGTAATATTTCAAAGAGCAGCGAAAAAATTATTAAAGTACCAATGTAAACCTGAGAAATCAAATAATTCCTGATCCATATTGCCCGTAATAAAAAAATTCCGGAAATTAACCATAATCCATCGGGCAGATTATATCTTAAAAAATTAAAAAACACCAATTTATCAAATTTTTCCATTTTGAAAATATTAATGTGGAAAATAAAAGAAGGTCTAAAAAACAAATAGCATAAAATACCTGTTAATAATGAAATAAATGATAATATTAAAAATATTTTTTTTCTTCTGTCTAAATTAAATTTTATATGAAAAAATTTATATCTTAATAATGATAAATTCATTATTTATCCTTAAAATTCAAAAAAAATAAAATAGATCAAAATTATCCAAAAATATTCACATAAAAAAAGAATAAATGCAAGCCTGAAAATCCACAGCCAATGAATCCACATTGAGAATAATTTTATCTCCAAGAAAAACAGCCCTGATGTTATTCCCAGGGCTGTCTATTCTTCAAACTATTCTCCGGTTTATCATTTTATATATCTGTCATAGGCTGCCTGTTCAATTTGCATGAATTCATCCAAACCAATGGATTTAAGATCACTTAGATATTTGTTCCAGGTGGCATCTGTTACACCGTTTGTGACAAAATTGGCTCTCGCTTCACCAATACAATTATTCAGATCAGCCTGTAATGCATTGATCCTGTCACTCTCTGCTGCCGTATGGGTAAATGGCGCCCATATTTCCTTTGGGAAATACGGTTCTGATTTACGGGTAGCAGCTACTGCTTCCGGCATTGAAGCGCCGCCCTTGGAATACATTTCAGTTTGCAATGTTGGCTGACCGGCGCCGGGCCATGGAACAAACTGGCTTGCAGCCTGATCAAGCGTCAGGCCGTTTGGATTGTTTGTTATATAAGGCACATAATTATAAACACCGTTATCTATCGTATATGTCTCGCCTTCCCATCCCATAAAAAATTCCCTGATGCCATCTTCAGAATAAAAATAATCTTCCCATCTCATTGTTAATTCCGGATATTGATTGACTTTGGTGATTGTAAATGCACCCGGATCGCGCATTTTAGGATTAATTCCATTGGCAAGCCTGATACCGGTCGGCCCGGCCATCACGCCTCCGCCAATATAATCAGCTGAATATTGTCCGGCTGCAACCGGGTTAACTGCAATATAAGCGCCGACAAACTGATTTTGCAGATTAGCTCCGGCCAAATTCAGATTGTTGGTAAATATATCGGGATTTATTAGTTTTTCAGCAAAAAGCTGATGTGTATAATCCATTACGCTGCGATATTCGTCAGCGGCAGGGTAAAATCGAAGTTTGTTTGTATTTGGATCCATATCAACCCAATTGGTGGCGGAACCGCGGTTCTGAAGTCCGAACATTCCCTGCAGATAAAGAACGATCCCCGGAAGATCATTGCATTCAAGGGGAATGCATTTTTCACCTCCGCCCGGATTTGCATTCTTGAATGCTCTCAGAAGATTTGTAAATTCCGTTATTGTTGCAGGTTCGGTCAGTTTTACTGCATCCAGCCATTTGCTGTTATAGAAAATTTTGGTTCCGTAATTTGCAGAAAGGAAATCACAAAGGAAGGGCAGCGAATATATATTACCGTCAGCCTGTGTAATACCTTTGCTTACTGCACGATCTGAGTCCATCATTGCCTTAAAATTCGGAGCGTAATCCGGAATAAGCGGCATGAGGTTAATAAAAATACCATCCATTCCGTAAGAAAGTAGGTCTGCGTTTGTAAAACCGCAGCGGTAATATGCATCAGGTAAATCACCGGATGCAATTGAAAGATTACGTTTTTCGTTTCGTTCGGTATCAGTAACACTTATCCAGTTAATAATAACATTTGTGCGTTTTTCATAACGCTGCCATAATTCTATTTCCGAGTACGGCCGTGTTACAGAGTTGTAGGATTGCATAATTTTTAACGTCACAGGAGTCACAGCAGGCAAAGCAGCATTTACAGCGGCAGTTGATTTTACAGGCGCTGTTGCTGTTACAGCGGGTTTTGAACAGGCCGCAAAAACCAGCAGCATTGCTGCACAAAAAGAAAACACAATTAAACTCTTTTTTATCATTCTTCTCTCCTTGGTAATATTTTTTAAGCGGCAGAGCCGCCAGTTACCTGTATGGAATCAACCTTTAATCGCTCCTATCATTGCACCTTTAACAAAATATTTTTGCAGGAAAGGGTAAAGCATCATGACAGGAAGTGTGGATACTATGATTACTCCATATTTAATGCTTTCCACCAACAATAATTGAGTCACTGCAGTATCATCATAAATATCAGTAATTACATTCTGAATTAATATATTTCTGAGTACAAGCTGCAAAGGATATTTGCTTCTGTCTGTGAGATATAAAATTCCCTTAAAAAATTCATTCCAGTGTCCAACACCGTAGTAAAGCAGAATAACAGACATGACCGGACCGGAAAGCGGCAATACAATCCTGAACAGTGTCCTGAAAGCGGAACATCCGTCTATTGAAGCTGCATCAAGCAGCTCCTCTGAAAACTGCATAAAGAAAGTCCGCATAATAATTAAATTAAAAACTGAAACAGCGCCGGGAAGTACCATTGCCCATAACGTATTTATCATATGAAGGTTTTTAATCAGCAGATATGAAGGAATCATTCCGCCGCTGAAGTACATGGTGAATGTGATAAGCAGCATAATAGCTTTCCGGCCAGGCAGTGTGCGGCGTGAAAGTGCAAATCCGCCAAGAGTTGTGAGCGTCATATTAATGGCAAGTCCTGCTATTGTGTACTGTATTGTATTTAAATAACCATTCCACAATTCAGCATTTTGAAATATTCTCTGATAACCTAATACATTAATTCCCCTGGGCAATATTGTCAATTTTCCGCTGATTACTTGATAAGGATCGCTGAATGAAGCAATTACAACAAAATACAGCGGGTAAAGTACAATTAAAAGAATTATGCAAAGCAGTAAAACATTTATAATATCAAAAATTAGGTTTCCGATTGATCGTGCATTTTTTGACATTCACATATCCTCTTAAAATAACGAATGATCAGGTGAAATATGTTTTACTACAGTGTTAACTGTAAACAGAAGTATCAGATTTATAACTGAGTTGAATAATCCCACTGCGGCTGCAAAACTAAATTGCGCATTCAAAAGCCCCTGTTTATAGACATATGTCGATATGATCTCCGATGCCGCTATGTTACGATCATTTTGCATCAGGAACGCCTTTTCAAAACCAATACTCATAATGGAGCCGACATTTAAAATCAGCAAAATAATTACTGTAGGCAGAATACCCGGAATATTAATATGCCAGATTACACGAAGCCTACCTGCGCCATCCATACGGGCTGCTTCAATAAGCTGCGGATCAATGCTGGTAAGGGAAGCCATGTAAATGATTGAGCCCCATCCCGCGCTCTGCCACACACCAGAAAGTACGTAGACAGGCCTGAACCACGGCGCAGAGGCCATAAAATCAACAGGTTCCAGGCCAATTAGTTTTATTAAGCCGTTTATTGATCCATAACTTTTGGACAGGAATATCTGCAGCATTCCGACAAGTACGACTGTCGAGATAAAATGCGGTGCGTATGTAAATGTCTGAATTATGCGCTTGAATTTATTACTGCGCAGTTCATTCATCATTAATGCGAGCAATATTGGAGCCGGAAAAGAAACCAATATGGTTAATACCGATATGCTCACCGTATTAATGATTAACCTGCTGAAATAAAAAGATTCAAAAAAACGGATAAAATGTTTCAGGCCGACAAACGGGCTCCCTATAATCCCGCGTGAGGCTCTGAAATCACGGAATGCAATTTGTACACCATACATGGGCTGATAACAAAAAATTGCAAAATATGCCAATACCGGCAGTAGCATCAGATAATATTCCCAATGACGTATAATTTGTCTGAACATTCTTTTACTGTATAGCGTTTTTGGATTTTTAAATTTTATCATTTCATACTCCAATCCGCCGAGTTTTGTTTATTTAAACTAAAACCCCAGCCGTTTATACTGTTCCGGAGGTACTCCTTCATCATCCATCAACTTCTTCAGAATCCCACGCATTTCATTGACAGCCTTCCGGTCCGTTCTGCTTATATCATGTTCCTGCAGCGTATCGTTTTTACGATCGAACAGCAGTTCTGGTACAGGCGCCTGATTCCTGTCCGGTATTTTCCATACCGGACAATCCACTCCCGGAATAAATTTTCCGCTGACTGCCTCCGGCGAAGGTCTGAACATTATCGCAGAATATTTATTGATTTCAGACTGAGGATCCCAGGTACTGTGGTAAGTATAATTTTTATTGGTAACAGTGGCGCCGGCTGCATAGGTTCCGTACACTACCGCTTCACGGTGCTTGTCGGTCACTCCGTTTATTAACGGTAACAATGAACGTCCGTGAGGAGCAACGGGATTTTTTTCTCCGAGAAGTCCCAGCATTGTAGGGTACAGATCTACAGCGGTTGTAAAAGCATTGATCCGTTTCTGATTCGTCATTCCCGGGATCCAGATCATCAGCGGTATATTGGCATGCAGGTCATAATGAGGCGGCTGCTTCCCAAAACGCTGTTTTTCACCCAGCTCATGGCCGTGATCTGCTGTAATGATCACAGCAGTGTTATCCCAGAGATTATTTTTATCCATTACGCCAAACAATTTCCCAAGCCACTTGTCGGTCATAGTTATCTTGCCGTAATACTGACCGCGGATAAATTCTATTTCATCTTTGGAAACATTTTGCCAGAAATTCTGCGTATGTCCGTGATACCCATCCTGATACGGAGGCCAAACTGTAAAATCATCTGAGAGTTTATCTGTGTACATTGACCGGTAAGGTTCCGGTACATGGAAAGGTTCATGTATATCAAAACATTCTGTCCATAAAAAAAATTTTTTATGGGTATGGTTTTTTTCCAGCCAGTCCGAAGCTTCACACAAGGTCCTGGGAGAAAAAAAATCTTCTTCGCTTTTAAAGTCCTTTACATTATTATAATAAATTTCACCCTGTTTAGACCGCCATTTAATCATTGCCTGCGCCCAGGCAGGTATTCTGTCAAGAGGCTCTGTGTTATACATATTAAGTTCATGGCCGCGGATCATTTTTACACTGTTGAAATGCTCAAGATAACCATGGGCCGCGTATTCCCAGTAATGGTAATGGTCGGTCACAATCGCAGTAGCGGCTCCCAGTTTCTCTGCTTCAATAGCAATTGGTTTGTCAAAAGGCTCAAGCGGACCCCAGCCCCGCCAAAAAAATTCTTTCCGGCCGCTCATTAGTTCCCGTCTCGCCGGCATACACGGAAGTGATCCGACAAAATGACTGTCAAATACAGCTGCTTTTTGTGCAAACCTGTCAAGGTTGGGTGTTTTGACAAAACGATTACCGTAAGGCCCAATGCAGTGGCGGTTTAGGCTGTCTATTAAAATTGTAATTAGGTTCATTTCAACTCCTAAGTACAAAATGCATATTCAAGTTTAACATGACATATTGATAAAAGCAAGAAAAATTAATATAGAATCAGTAATACATAACATAAAAAATTAAAGATTTAGATTCCATATTGAAAAACCAAGTGATCTATGTTATGTTTGGTAAAGAAACAATATGGATTCACAAGCAAAATTTGAATATTGGCTGGATATTTCCAGGTACGATCTCGAAACCGCAGAGGCAATGTTCATTGCAGGACGCTGGCTTTATGTTGTTTTCATGTGTCAGTAGGCAATAGAAAAACTATGCAAGGGACTGTATCTGGTATTCATTGATGATAATATTCCCCGGATTCATGAGAAAAAACCAGGGAGGCATTTACATGGCTGCAGACCTTGAAACCATAACAGAAATTGCCAATCAATACATAGCCGATGTAAAAAAAGCAATGCCTATTGATAAGGTATATTTGTATGGGTCCTGGGCAAAGGGAGAACAAAAAGAAAACAGCGATGTAGATATTTGCTTTTTTTCACATGCTTTTGAATCAAAGCGCAAATTGGATATTTTAACCGATCTATTTTATTTAAAAATAAAATACGACAAGGATTTACTGCTGGAACCTAACGCATTCCCGACTTCTGAGCTATACAATGATAATCCTTTTGTTAAGGAAATATTAAGGACAGGCGTGGAAATAACAGGCCAGTAATAACTTCTATAATAACTTCTCCGGCAATCTTGTTTTAAGCGGCCAGTATTGATATAAGTAAAACATGAATCAATACCTTATCGAAGGCGGATATCCGATCAGCGGGAAAATAAAAGTCAGCGGCAACAAGAACGCTGCCCTGCCGTGTATTGCCGCGGCTTTATTGACCGATGAACCTGTTGTTTTAAAAAATATTCCTGATATCGAAGATGTCCAGGTAATGCTGGAAATATACCGTTCCCTTGGCGGCGAGGCCAAAAGAAAAGGCGCCAATACCTGGCAGCTTGTACTGCGCAACATCAAGACTTCCGAGATACCGGCGGAACTCGCGCATAAAATACGGGCTTCGATTTTGTTTGCAGGCCCCCTGCTGGCCAGATCGGGGAAAGCTGTTCTGCCGCCCCCGGGAGGAGATGTGATCGGCAGGCGCAGGCTGGACACCCACCTCCAGGCCCTGACAGAGCTTGGAGCCAATATAAATATAAATTCCACGTTTGAATTCGCGGCATCAGGTCTGGCCGGCGCGGATATTTATCTGGATGAAGCTTCGGTCACAGCTACGGAGAATGCGATTATGGCCGCTGTTACCGCCAGAGGTAAAACCATCCTTACAAATGCAGCCTGCGAACCCCATGTTCAGGATCTTTGCGGAATGCTGGTTTCCATGGGCGCCAAAATCAGCGGCATCGGTTCCAATGTTTTGACCATAAGGGGCGTTAAAAAACTTACAGGCTGCGAGGCAGAAATCGGCGCAGATTTTATGGAAGCAGGTTCCCTGATCGGACTGGCCGCCGCTACAAAGGGAGAACTTTTGATTGAGGGCATTAAACCCATGGAATTGCGGCCGGCAAAAATTGCTTTTGGTAAACTGGGCATTGTCTGGGAGCACGAGGGGAATACGATTAGGGTCCCGCCGGAACAAACCATGGAAGTAAACTGTGATCTTGACGGCATGATTCCAAAGATAGACGACGCTCCATGGCCTGGATTCCCGCCCGATCTGACAAGCATTACAACAGTAGTCGCGACCCAGGTAAAAGGTACGGTGTTGATTCACGAGAAAATGTTTGAATCCAGGCTGTATTTTACAGACAAGCTTATAGCGATGGGAGCAAGGATAGTACTCTGTGATCCGCACCGCGCGGTCATATCCGGCCCCACACGGCTTACCGGCTCACAGCTGGCAAGTCCGGATATAAGGGCCGGTATGGCAATGGTAATTGCTGCCCTGTGCGCACAGGGCAAAAGCGTAATAGACAATATTTACCAAATAGACAGGGGCTACGAAGACCTCGCCGCCAGGCTTACATCACTTGGCGCAAGGATCAGCAGGTCGTAATCTGTTTACGGCCCGGCTGCCTGGTTATTTGGAAGATGAAGACGAATTCCGGTATTTGGACTTTATCATCGCCCCGAATTCCCTGGCTTTTTTAAAGTCATCTTCCGTGGGGCAGCCCTTGTTCTTAAATGCGGTTGCTTCAAAACAGGAAAATTCCTCGGCGCAAATTTTAACGCCCTTTGGATCAAGAATGGCTTTGGCTGCCGCCATCGCCGTCGCGCTTCCGCCCTTGATAACGGAAAACAACGCTACTGTTTTTACTTCGGCCGGGTCGAGGCCCTTAAGCATTTTGCTGAAGGAACCGGGAATTTTCCCGCCCTTTACTTCGCATCCCGTAAAAAGGATATTCGCGCCGGCTACGAACGTGTGTTTGCCGATCGCGTTTGAAGATGCCTGGGAGCCGGCTGCAATGGCGCCGGCGACATTGGCGACATGATCAACTTTACTATTGTCGCCTTCTTTGTTTCTGGAGATATAATATACTGTGTCTTCCATTTTTTTGTCTCCTGATAAAATACAGTAAAACACACAAATGTAAACAAAAGATAAACTAAAAGTAAAATTTTGGTAAACTGAGGTTTGAAATTAAGACATAAAACGGTAACCGGCTCCCCATACAGTCTGAAGGTGAACCGGATCGGAAGGGACCTTTTCTATCTTTTCGCGCAGCCGGTTTATATGCACCGCTACCGTTTTTAGATCGCCGTACATGTCTTCTCCCCAAATTCTGCTGTACAGCTGTTCTTTGCTAAAAACCATTCCGGCATTGGCAATAAAAAACAACAGCATTTCATATTCAATGTTGGTTAAAAAAATTTCGTTCTCATTTATAAAAACACTGCGGGTCCCCTTGTTTATTCTTAGCCAGCCAAAATCGAAATCATCGGTTTTTTGCGGATTTAATGTATTCCTGGTCAGCCGTTTGTACCTGGCAATGTGTGATTTGACACGCGCAACCAGTTCTGTCGGAGAAAAAGGCTTAATGATATAATCGTCGGCGCCCAGTCCAAGGCCCCGTATTATTTCATTATCCTCTGTCCTGGCTGTTACAATTAAAATAGGGATGTCAATTTTATCCCTTATATCCCTGCAGATTGCCATTCCGTCTTTGCCGGGCAGCATGAGATCAAGAATAATAAGTGAAAATTTACCGGAAAGTGCGAGTTTTTGACCTTCGATGCCGTCATTTTCTATGACTGCCTCAAAACCGTTAATATCCAAAAAGTCCTTTTCAATGGCCGCAATTTCCCGGTCATCTTCTATAATCAGAATTTTTGCTTTTATATCAGGCATTGCCGTTCTCCTGAATCAGCGGGAGTCTTATAATAATGGTAAGTCCGCCGGTCTCCGGCAGTTCGGCGTTTATGCTCCCGCCCATCCTTTCAATAATTTTTCCGCATATGGTAAGACCTAGTCCGGAACCCTGTCTGCTGCGCGAAGGATCGGTGCGGTAGAACGCGTTAAAAAGTTTGGATACAAAATCCGCCTGCACGCCGGGGCCGTTATCCGCCAGACTAAGGAGAACGTCATTGTTTTCGGCTGCGGCGCTTACCTTCATCTGTACTGTCTTTTTGGTTTTATACTTTACGCTGTTCTCAAAAATATTTATGATCACGTTCCGCAGCATTATAACATCGGCATTGACATAAACGTTCTCCGGCATTCCGGTGATTTTGATATCCATGCCTCTTGAACTGTACTCGGCCCGCGAATTTTCAATCATGTCACAGACAGCCGCGGTAATGTCGGTGCGCCTTAATGAAAGCGGGAATTCGTCCATATCCAGTTTTGAAAAAAGGAAGAGCTGTTCGATTATGTGTTCCAAATCAGCGGTTTTATTTTTCATGAACTTTAGATACCGGTCCTTCATTTCCGGGGTGGAGGCGACGCCGGTTTCAATTCCTTCAAGACAGCCTTTTATCGATGTAAGGGGAGTGCGCAGATCATGGGAAATACCGGCGATTAGCTCCCGGCGGTTTGCTTCTTCCTTTTGGCGCCGCACCGCGGAAGTTTCAAGTTTGGCGGCCATCTCGTTAAAGGCGTCGCAAATGGGCCGAAATTCATCATCGTTGCGGTAATTTATGCGGTAAGAAAAATTACTTTCATTAATCTGGTGAACTCCCTCGCTTAACGGCTCAAGCGGCTTGATTATCCGCTTTGACATGCGGTGGGTATAATAATTATTAACTACGCTTATAAGAATAATAAAAAAGGCTATCCCCAAAATCCAGATTAACCTCATGTCATTCCTGTAGGGTCTTATAAATTCCATAAGGGATTCACTGTACGGTCTCCCGGTTCTGAATATGATGAACGCCGAAATATTGCCGATAAAAACAAGAGTCGCAAATGAAAGCAAAAGAATGCGGACATTTGAAAAAAACAACTGGCGCCTTATGGTCATTGTTTTTCCTCCATTCTGGCTAAATAATACATAACCAATAACAGCAATTGCAATTACAGGCGGCCCATGATTTGCAAAATTTGATCGTAGGCTTTTTGAATCGCGATAAAGGCATGGGCCGCTGTCTGCCGGTGTTCCTCGTCCAGGCCCTGCAGCACATCAGGATGGAACTGGGCCGCAAGCATGCGGTAATGAGCCTTAACCTCGGAGAGGGGCGTCTGCGGGGAAATGTCGAGGATCTTCCAGGGATCATCGGGAACGGGCGCCGGTTCGAACTGCGGATCAAGGGTATGCCAGATATCCTGCGCAAACCTGCGGGCAGTATCCGTGGAAGCCAGATTGTATAGAACAGCTCCCATATGATGAAGGTTATCTCCGCCGTCTGAATGTCTGCGCCCGCAGACAAGGCTCTCGGCAAGCAGGTCCGGGTTAAGGCTCCCCCGCCGTGACCATGCGAGCCGGCAAAAATTTTCGATCATTCCATGATCGGCGGCAGCGCCGGGGAAACACAGCTTTGCCTTGCGGACAGTTTCCGCGATCGCGACTTCCGTGTTTATCTGGCCAAGAGCGGATTTTGCGATTATAAGGATGCCAAGCCCGCAGAAAGCGGCAAGACCAGGTTCGCCTTCGTAAAAACTAAACGCGCCGGGATTGTCATAATATAGGCGGACTTCACTGTTAACGGCAAACTGGCCCAGCAGCTCCTGAACAAGGTAACCCAAAACCATACCGATAATTAATCCGGCAAGCCCGCCGATAAGGCCAATCAATCCGCCAAGAAGCACTCCGGCGATCAGCCGCAGTTTCCCCGGCAGACGGAAAAAAAATTTTTTAAATTTCATTTGCGGATCAGCCGCGCTGGGCCGCAAGGATAATAAGCGAAAGAATAAACAGAACAAGAACCCCGGCAGAAAACAAAAAGACAACCATCGAAAAACCAAGACCGATCACTGTCCAGATGGTCAGATTGTCTGTAAGGTAACGGTAAAGCATAAATACGCCGTTAAAAACCACTGGCAGAATTCCAAGCATGGGAAGCCACATGTAACGCGGCCTGACCGGGGCCCTGAAACGCCAGGCAGCAGCCAGAATCAATATTAAAAGCGGCAGGAACAATACAGGTTCCGTAAACCTGCTGATCGCCTGCGCCTGGAAAATCTGCGGCAGATAACCGTAGTCCGGACCAAGACCGGCGGCGGCTATCAGTTGAGCGGGATTCAGGTTATCATAACCCCGGCTGATGCCGGAAAGCAGTACAAAGTCATCCCAGTTTAAATCAAGGGATATCTGGGTGTTTACCGGAGCAACGCCGGCAAAGCTGACGGCGGTTGGTTTCCAGCTCAGGTTTGCGTCCATTCTGTCCAGGGCATGCATAAGGATGGAAATCCGTGGCCCGGTATTTTGCTGCCCGTTAGATAAGTCCTGTCCAATAGACAAGTCCTGTCGAATAGACAGGGGGACTATTTTGGCATAGGGCGCGTCAATACGCCAGAGCTGCCTGCCGGAATAATCAAAGGCCAGGATCTCTGCACCGATTCCGTAGGCAACATCCGGGTACATTGAGAGGGATTTAAAACGAATAACGAGCCGGCCGCCTGCTGAGCCGCCGTCATTGTACGGAACAGAAAGAAGGGCTCCGTCAGGGCTGTCCCTAAGTTCGATCTCGTCAATAAAAAAAGCCATGCGGATAAGGCCCTGTTCGCTTAGGCTCAGAAAATATTGACCGTCAGGATCGCCGGGAGCCGCCGACAAAAGATCGCGGAAAAGATAATAAGCCTGTATCCATTCGTTTGAGACAAGGGCCCTGTAGGCGTCCCGCTTGAGGTAGTAAATCCTGTACGCCTCGCTCTGGCGGGCATTTGGTTCAAGTGAAGATACAGCGTTCCAGGCCCGGCTTGCCAGCGCTGCGGAAGCGGCCGATTCGGAGCTGCCGGGACCGGCAAGATCACCGGCCAATGTAGCAAGCCAATGCGCGTCAAAATATCTTTCTTCCTTCATTGCCGCATCTGCCAGGGCCAGAGCCTGCGCCGCGTTAACAGGCTTTGGAGTGGTTAAATCATACCTGGTAGTAAGCGTCCCTTTTGGAAGAGGTTCCTGTTTATGGCTAATCTCATCCAGCCGTATTGAAGTTTCCGTACGGAGGCCGGCAAGTTCGGGAGCGTCCGGCCAAATCCTGTTACAAATATCCAGAAACTGCGCCGCCTCCTGCCATTCACCCTGGCCGGCGTGGACGCGGGCCCTTTCTTCGGAAAGATAAAAAAGCCGTGCCTTTGCTTCCAGATCGGTTTTATAATTCAATGTAAGCGGCAGTATCAAAAGAGAAGCCAGGGCGTATATGGCTGCAGAAAAAATCGCGTTAAAAATAAACGGGCCAAGATCATTGAGGAATTTAGGCGAAAATGAACTATATTTTTCCTGCGGATTAAAATGAACGCCAAACGGGATTACAAGCGCGGACAGGGCCAATGCGGGGAATAGCTGGATCAAGGTTTCCCCTCCGGTAATTAAACGCCAGGATGCAGAAAAAAACGGAAGCGGGATACTGCCGGGAAAAATCATCTTAAATCCCATGATCGCAGCGGAAGACAATATTAAATAAAGCAAAAACAACGAATGCGGGGATAGGAGCTTTTGAGGGTCAAATTTTTTCATGAATGACCTCTGTCAAAATGACTACTGTCATTATGAATACTTTTCCGCCGCGCCAGAAACGCCAAAAAAGTATAAAGTATAACAGCCGCGCTTAACACCAAAAAAACAAACGGTACTGTTAAATAATCCGGTATACGTTTATTGGCAAAAGTTATTAAAAAAGTCTGGACTTCCGTTGAATTTAAAAATACCACCAGGCTTAGGACAAGGCGGAATACCAGAAACCCGAACAAAAGATTGGCCATGGGCCATGAACTTAGCCCAAAAAGGAAACGCAGGCAGGCAAGAAATAAAAGAAGGGAGCACACATAAGCCAAAAAAGACAGCGGATCACCGGCGTACCGGGTGTCAAATTCCCTTGCGGTAAGTGAAAAATCAATTAATATACTTTGGATAAACCAGGGGGCATTTTTTTCTATGGGCAGGGTAATTGTTGCCGAAACAGGCCCCAGAGCGGATTCCTGGTAAACAAGAGGTCTTTCCGGAAACGCCAGGACCCTTGGGTAACCGGCCGGGGTATTGCTATCTCCCAAGAGAACAACTCTTGTATCCTGCTGGGATAAAATAAGACCGGACCTTTTTTGGGGACCGGAATTAACCAGGAAACCGGGATCATAAACCCGAATTCTTTCGATACCAAAAAAAATTCCATAACAAAAAATAACCGAGAGCAAAAAAACCGTAATTATGCTGGAAACAGCAGGAATCTTCCGTCTAACAGAGTAGCTTAGGGCAAGTAAAATTCCAATAAAAAGACTTATTGGAAGAGCGGCCGAAAAAGAAGAAAGCAGCATTCCCCCGCGTTCGGTATCATTGGAAATAACACGGACCGAATCTATCCAGGAAGAGAGAAATCTAAAGAAACCGGAGCAAATAAACAGGATAACAAAAGCAAGACTGAAAAAAATAATCAGCCGGGCCAAATTTTTCATTATAATACCGTAAATACAGACTATCACTTGAATCCTGCCAGCGCAAGATATAACACTGGGCTTAAATTCATGAACAAGTTATCAACAATCCAAAATAATACGAAAGGCCAAAATCTCCAAAGAAAATAAACCATAAACCGGCAAAATTATGATAATTATAATAAATAAGTAGCGTAATTCTTTATAATATAAAGAATTAAATGCAATTAATAACAGGTGTGTTTACATGATAAAAAATCAAAGAACCCGCGCAATTGTCCGCGGGTCAATATTCTGCAATAATTAACAAGTTATGCACAATTTCCAAACCAAAAAGTTACTGGGTTTTTTCCGGCAGGGCCTTCATTTTTTCTTTAAGTTCGATTAACAGCATATCCGCGCTGGAATCTGATTTTTCCAGTTCCGCAAAACGCTTATCCAGGCTTGAATTGGCGCTAAAGTCTTCCAGTTCCTTTTCCGCGTCGGCCTGGGCTTCCATTTGGTCAACTTTTGTGGCCATCCGGTCAAAAGCATCAAAGGCGCTGCGGTTTCCGGAGACACTTGATATGGTTGTTTGTATTTTTTGCTGGGCCTCCGCGCGTTTTGCCCTTGCGACCAGAAGATTTTTCTTGCGCTGGGCTTCTTCTATCTTGTTTTGAAGCTCCCGCAGCGATTCTTTAAGCGAATCAACCGAAGTTTTTTGCGCCTGCCACTGTTTTTGGTATTCCGCGGCCGCCCTGTCGTATTCCTGTTTGCGTAAAAGGGCTTCCTTTGCAAGATCATCCTTGCCGGCGTTTACCGCAAGCATGGCTTTTCTTTCCCATTCCTGGGCCGATGCGGTTTGGTTGGCGGTCTCCCTTTCAAGCTTTTTTTCGTCGGCAATGGCCATTGCCACGGCTTTTTTGGATTCAATAAGCTGTTCATTCATGTCAATTAAAAGCTGATTGAGCATTTTTTCCGGCTTTTCGGCCTTGCTAATCATATCATTGACATTGGATGAGACCAGGGTTTTTAAACGTGAAAAAATTCCCATATAAACCTTCTTAAACGCCCCGGTAAGCCGAGAGAATAGGATAATGCTGAGTTAAGGCCAGACTAAAAGCGTCCAGAACAGCACGGAATTGCGAATAATCCACGGTTTCGTACTGTAAGGTATCTATAAGGACTACTTTTTCGTTATCAAGACCGTAAGCTCCGTGAACCAGATCCCCGGCGTTAAGTTCGAGAAGTTTAGTAAAAAATTCGAGGCGTTTACTTTTGGGCGCGTCCATTAACTGAATCCGGATAATTACAAGCGGTTCGGCATAAATAACGGCCAACCCTTCAAGTCCGTGATCCGGATCATCAATAATCCAGAAGTTAGGTTCCACTTCACGGTAAGTGTACATTAAATCAATCAGGTATTGTTCGATCTTATTGGCAGCCATCTTAAATTACCGTATCAACCAAGGAAAACCTGTCCGGCGTTGTCTATTGCCAGAATAGTTTTGCATTCCGAACAGCGGAACCGGCCTGGTTTAAGTGCCTTAAGCTTTTTGGAACAGATGGGGCAGGCAAAAACCTTGGGGAAAATTGCCACAGTTTCTGTGGTGTTGCCGGTGCGGAAAAAATTGATTGAATCGTCCAGATTATCTTTAATATTAAAAAATTGTGAAAATCCAAGAAGCTGAAAAACTTCGTAAACTTTAGGTTGTATTTCCAGCAGTACCAGATCTCCGCCCCTGGGTTTAACGGATTTTAAAAAAGCGGTAAAAGAACCGATTCCCGTCGATGACACATAGTTAAGACCGCCGCACTGGAATACCAGTCTTATAAAACCAGACTCAATGGCTTTTGCGACCCTTTTTTGGAAATAATTGGAATTATAGGTATCGATATATCCGGTTAAATAGAGAACAAGACAGCCTTCTACTTCATTAACTTTTTGCAATTTTATTTTGAGGCTCTCGTCTTTTTCGTCATCAAATCCGTTAACAATCTCATTGTTTGTCATGACGCTTCCTTCACCCATGTCAATAACCCTTTATCTGCTTTACCGTATTTTACATTTTTATTAACACTTTGTCAAATACTAATTCCCCTGTCAACAGGGATAATTGCACCGGTTACTCCGGAATTCTCCAAAATATCCATGCAAACTTTTGATACTTCAAATACATCCAAAGGCTTGCCGCCGGGGCTTTTTTCCCGGTTATATTGCCGTAAATCATTGTCCAGATATTCTGTATCTGTCAATCCCGGACAGATTACATTGCATGTAATATCAGGATAACTATTACAGGCAGCCTGTTCCGCGTATCCGGCTACATTTTTTACAACACTTTTGGCCAGTACCCCAAGGGCTGTTTTTGCCGCCGAATAAGCCGCGCTTGTAGAATATCCCCTTATAGTATCGGTATTTGTGCCGCCAAAAAGCAGAATTCTGCCCCAATTTTTTTTTAACATTCCGGGTAATGCAAGCGATACCAGAATTCCCGGAATTATCAGGTTACCCTCAACCATGGACTGCCAAAAACTTGAATCTGCATTTTCCAGGGAACGCCTTCCAAAAGGCCCCCACGCGCAGACCAAAATATCCGGCTGTTTGCAGGATTTAAAAATTTCTTCCGCTGCCTGCGGGCCCTTAATCGGTAAAAGGAAGCCTTCCGCTGTTCCGTTATTTTCCCGGATTATTTTTAATGTATTCTCAAGCCGCTCCTGCGAAGATCCTCCGTGTATAGTCAGGTCCGCGCCCCTTTTTGCCAAATCAATCGCAGCGGCCTTACCGATACCGCCGGTTCCGCCGACAACAAGAGCCTTCTTACCATAAAAAGTTTTTTCCATAAAAGATTTATTCCATATGCGTCATTATGTATTCCAACGCCCCTGTCAGGAATACTTTAAAAATATCTTAAAGGAAATAACGGGGTTTTTTAAGTAGCTGTTTGCGATTAAAATCTCTGCATGAACCTGAATGATGTGGTTATAATCCTTTCCCGGCCGGCGGAAGCCGGAAATGTAGGAGCGGTTTGCAGGGCCATGAAGAACATGGGACTCTCGCGGCTGCGCCTGGTCGCGCCAGAGTTCTCGGTAGATGTCCCGTCCGCGGACGATACGTCTGCGGGCGGTATTATGACAGAGGCCGGATTTGAGTACGGCGGGAATCTGGCGGTTATCAGGGCCAGGGCCATTCACGCGGCAGATGTTTGGGAAAAGGCCGAAACCTTTGGTTCGCTGCAGGAGGCAGTCAGGGATTTTTCCCTGGTAATAGGCACTACACGCCGCAGGGGGCGCCGCCGCAAACATGTCAGCATGACGCCTGCCGAAACCGCGGCCTTGTTAGCCGACAGTCAGGGACAGGCGGCCATAGTTTTTGGCAATGAGAGGACAGGGCTGGAAGATGAGGAACTGGAAATCTGCAACATGGCTTCCCATATTCCGGCCGACGATCTTTTTCCTTCATTAAATTTATCCCATGCCGTAATGGTTTACGCTTATGAATTATACCTTGCAATGGCAGGCGCGGAAAAATTCAGCGCAAAGGGCCAATGGGTTCCCATGGACCAGGAAAATATCAATTTACATGTTAAACGCCTCACCGACAGGCTCAAGGATTTGGGTTTTTATAAAAAGCCGGGCAGGGAAGAACAGGAACGCTTTTACAGGGATCTTTTTGCAAGGGCCGGACTTACGGAACGGGAAGCGGAATATTTGATCGACAATATGGCAAAAGCCGCCAGGCTCAGTCTTTGTTGAACAATCTGTAAAACAGAAGCAGGAATTTATAACGGATATACGAAAAGACCCTAAAAAATCGAAGGGGATTTTTAAGACAATAATAAAAAGCTTCCAGCCCCAGATTAAAAATTTTTTCGCCGGGGCGGCTCCGTTTTTCCGCAAAAACATCAAAAATATCGCTGCACCAGAGTCTTATCCCGCGGTTAAGACCGGTGTCATTCCTGGCAATCCATAATTCACCGCCGCGTATGCCGCGCCCGCCAAGGAACAGGTGAGGCGCCGCTTTGCGGATTGCCTCAACAATAACCGGTTCCTCCTGCCTGCCAAAAGAAGGTTTGCAACGGCCGACAATCCGGAGCCTGGGAAAAGTCTGGTGAATATTATTTTCGACCCTGCGCAGAATTTTTTCATTGCCTCCCATTAGGTATACAGTAAATTCATGGGTTTCAAGAATACTAAGGAGGTTAATAATAAAATGAAAGGGCATGTACCTGACAGGAGTTGATTTTTTTAAAAAACGGGCGCCTGTTATCTGGCTTTTCGAAATGGGAATAATCATGGATGCCTTCATGATAAAGTCCCGGTATTCCCCTGCCCTTCTGGCTTTTAAAAGATCCCAGATCGACATGAGTACAATATTGAATCCCTGCCGATCTTCGTTTTCCCTGCCCTGGGTGTCAAAAAATTGTCTGCAGACTATCTCCTGCAAATCATCGGGAGGGATAATATCAATGGGTACCCTGAGCAGGCTGATGCGGCCGCGGGTTACTGGGGAAGGTTCTTTTTCGACAGCCAAGATGTACGCTCCGATAATATGGTAAATACCGCGGCAGCCGCGTAAAGGGCTGCAGTTTCGGTTCTTAAAACTGTTTTACCCAAAACTATGGGTTTAAACCCCGCCGACAGAAACCTTGCGGCCTCGGCTGCAGAGAATCCTCCTTCCGGACCAACTGCCAAAACAATAAATTTTAAACTATTAACAAGATAATCATGTAATGTACCCGGTTCAAGTGGGGTCTGATGAAAAAGAATTCCGGTTCCTCCGGGAAACCGCGCCTGCAGCTCCTGCCAATATTCCATTAAACCATCAAAGTCCAATGGTTTTTTTATAATAGTAGGAATATCTGAACCCGATTGCTGTCTGGCTTCCCTGATTATACGCTCCCACCGGTTTTGTTTTTCCCCGGAAACGGCGCCAGGCAAGCTGCCGATGCTGCCGCCTTTGATTTTAACCTGTGAAAATTCAGAAACAAAAGGAACGATTACGCTTACCCCGGCTTCCGCGGCCTGTCTGACTATCAGGTCCATTTTAGTCCCTTTGGGAAGGGCCTGGAAAAGATAAACGGGAGGCAATGATAAACATTCCGGCGCCGGGTAATTGCCGGCAGCAGTATTGAGCGCTGCTTCAGACGGCGTATCCGCTGACAGCTCTGCTGACAGCCCGCAGGAGGCGGTAACAGTATTACCGGTTATTGACTTAACGCAAAGCTGCGCCTGCGCGCCGCCGGGAAGGATCGCATCAATTACCGATCCGGGCTGCATGCGCCGGACATGGATAAGATAGTGAAAATCCTTCCCGCTTAATATAACATTCCCCCGGGAATCAGGGGATGAATTCAGAATGAATTTTTTCAAGAGGCCTGGGCAAATTCATCATCCTGCGCAGCTTCGTCCTGCAGTTCCTTTAAGGTTTTTGAAGTCTGCATCAATGACTGGAAATTTCCCTCCCGCAGAATATTAACGGCTTCCTGAAGCTGAACATCGTATTCCAAATCGTAAACCGGGGCTATGGTTGTCCGGTTCTGCTCATTGCGGATCAAACGCTTAAGGAGCGGCACGTCCAAATCGTAACGCGAACTTAAATCCCTGGCAAAAGTTTCAACCTGGGCGTCGGAAGCGTCCGGATTGGCGGCTACATAATCGGAGATTTCGTTGGCGTTAAGCAGTTCGTTCAGTTTAACGGCGTCATCAGAGCTGAATTCCGGGAACAAAACTTCCCTGTCCGGCGGAATGCCTATCTTGTCGATGTTAACATCGCTGGGAGTATAGTATCTTGCGGTGGTGATCTTAAAACCTACGGATTTTAAACTTGTACCGGCGGCAGAAAGAGGATATACCTGCTGAACCGAACCTTTCCCGTAAGATCTTTCGCCGACCAGGTAAGCGCGGCCCCGATCCTTGAGGGCGCCGGCAACAATCTCTGACGCGGAAGCGGAACCGCGGTTGATTAATACTATCATCGGAATATCCGGGCCCGCGACCGCTTTGGCCCTTGCGTAGTAAACGATGTTTTCCGAAGTTATGCGGGATTTGGTGGAAACAACAACTCCGCCTTCAACAAAGAGATTGGTAATTCCGACTGCGGAATTCAGCAGGCCTCCGTAATTATTTCTTAAATCCAGTATCACCGACTTATAGCCTTTTGAGGCAAAATCGTTGAGGGCTTCCCTTGCCCTGTCCGTTGACATCGGAGTAAAGGTAAGGAGCTTGAGGTATCCTATATCGTCTATCATGGCGGATTTTACGGTCGGTACTTCAATGACGGCCCGTACAATGGTAACCGGGAATTCCAGTTTTTCGCCGCGCCTGATAAGAAGAGTAACCGGTTCTCCCGGTGTTCCCCGCAGCCTGGCAAGAACTTCGTCCGACGTAAGCGGTCCGGTGGATTCGCCGTTTATCTCGACAATAAGGTCTCCGGGGTTAATTCCTGAACGCCAGCCGGGTGTATCTTCAATCGGGGCAGCCACCTCTACAAAGGCGGGTTTCCCGTCCGTGCTGACCTGTTTGGAAATATAAAGGCCGACTCCGCCAAAACTTCCCTGCGTGGTATCGTTCATGTCGGACATATCCATTTCGGAAAGGTATACCGAATACGGATCCCCAAGCGAATTGAACATACCGTTCATGGCCCCTTCGAAAATTACTTTGGGATCGACTTCTTCCACGTAATGACGCTGAATAAAATCAAAAACGCTTCTGATGATCGAAATGTACTGGCTTGTATCATCTTCCTGCTGGCGGCTCTGTGCCTGGACCTTTGGAATTGAGACAAGAATAAAAATCGCACAAAAAATAACAGTTGAAGCTATCCATATAAGGGATAACGGCAGGATTTTTTTTCGCTGAATGGTATTATTTTCCATAAATTAATTGTAAATAACAGTTTGGAAATGTCAACAGCTGCGCTGTTGGCTCTTTTAAGGAATGAATTAAATGGACGCCCGGCTCTGCGAACCGGCGCGTCCGACGGGTCAACAGCTGCGCTGTTGGCTCTTTTAGTAATAACTTATCCTAAAATCGCCGCTTACAGTAAAACCCAGCCGCCTGTACACGCTTTTTGCGGCTGCATTGCGTTTTTTAACGTAAAGCGAAATTCCTTTGTAATCGGCAAAGAGCTGCTTCATAAATTCGGCCGACATCCTGGCGGCAATGCCCAGGCCGCGGAATTCAGGGCGGACATAGACGCCGCCAATCTGGGCTCTGGTAAATGATTTTGCGTTGGTGTTGATTTTACCGGCAATTTCGCCGTCAAGGCAGGCGATAAGAATCTGTTCCTGGTACAGGATCTTTTTTAGAGTTTTAAGGCTGTTGTCGGGGTTAAAATAACCGCCTGCAGGAATTACTTCTTCCTGTTCATAGGCAGAATGGAGCCGGAACAGCGCCTCTGTATCGGATTCAGCAGGTTTTCTTAGCACAAGGCCAACAGGACCGGCTTTAAAGCTGCCCGGCAAAGGTTCGCTGTCCAATGTCATAAGGTCGTAGTCGATCCGGTCCGAAATTTTATATCCGCGGCTTTCCATTCCCTGTTCTAGTTTCTCGGTGTCACTGCAAAGGCCCTGCACCGAATGTATGCTGGCCCTGCGCAGAAAACGGGTCAGGAATTTGGGGAGTGGTATTTCGCCGCTGCCTGTAAATATCGGGTAAAGGGAATTGCGGCTGTGGAGTAATAATCCTGCGATTGAACTGCCGCCGCTTCCGCCATAAGCAGCGGTTGTACTGTCTGCTTTAATCGTCCAGACATTGGTATTGCCGGAAATGAATCTGGAACAGGCGCCCACGCAGACAGGTTCCCTTTCCCTTAAAAAAGATTCGATTTCCCGGTATCCGGTTTTGGGAATCAAATGCCAGGAAGGTGTTTTACCGGTCATCCGTTTCTAAGCGGGAAGGGCAGTTTTCCTTCCGCCGGTATGCGGCCCAGCATTACCGAGAAACCTGCGATAAAGGATTCGGGAGCGTAACTGTAAACCGCGATGGCGGCATCGGCCCACAGGGCTTCTTCAACATAAAAGGGACTTAAAACAGAAAAAATTATTACCCGCTTGCCAAGATCTTTTAGGGAACGCAGAAAAACCAAATCGTCGGAATCCGACAGACAAAGTATTATTGTGTCAGCGCCCCTGGCCAGCCGGGCGAGTTCGGCGCCGGTGCGGTTGGGAAAGCGGAAAAATTCCGCATCCGGGAATGCTTTTTCACCGGCAGTAAAAAAATCCTGGTAGCGGCCCGCCAAAAGTACTTTGCCGGATTTTTCCGGACTCATCGGGAAAACAGTATCCTGGCCCTTGATAACGGTAACGCTCCTGGCCGCCAGGTCCAGGAAAAAGGCCGTGCCTTCCGGATCGGGGAGGCCTTCGTTTACTTTGTTTAAATCCGGGACAAACGGAACGGCATTGTCTCCCTTTAAATACTTTAATTTTACTTCAAGGATGCGGACGGCGGACTTTCTTACCTGTTCCCGTAAAACCGGATCATCCTTCATGGCCTGGACAAGGCCGGTCCAAATCGGATCAAAAAGATTGGGGGTTTTGGAAAACATAATAATGTCGTTGCCGGCAAGAAGGGCGGCTTTTGCGGCTTTGGAAACACTGCCGGCAAAAACAGCGGCGCCGTTCATCATCAGATCGTCGGTAATTATAAGTCCGTCAAAGCCAAGCCGATCCCGGAGTATGTCCTTTAAAAACCATGATGAGAGGCTGGCAGGAGTACCGCCCGCGGGAGTCTGCGGAAACGCCAGGTGTCCGCTCATTACCGCAGGCAGCCCTTCCCTGACCATCAGCCTGTATGGGATAAGTTCCCGGTCCCAAAGTGTATCAAACGGAATATCTATTCTGGGCAGTACTCCGTGGGAATCAAGGTCTGTATCTCCGTGCCCGGGAAAATGTTTGGCGGTTGGTATAACTCCGGATGCCTGCAGACCTTTGACAAAAGCTGCGCCAAGGATTCCGGTGCGGACAGGGTCATCTCCAAAGGATCTGGGCCCGATTAATACCGAATCCTGTTTGGTAAAAAGATCAACGGTCGGCGCGAAATTCATGTTAACGCCCAGTATTGAAAGCTCACGCCCTATGTAATAACCGGACAAATATGAATCAATGGGATACCCGGACGCGCCTATTGCCATGTTACCCGGGGTTTCGCTGGTCGAACCTTTAACATGGCGCACCAGCCCGCCTTCCTGATCCGTTGCGACAAAGAGCGGTATGGCAAATTGTGTATTAAGAGCGTAATCCTGCAATTGGCCTATGGTCTGCGCGAGAAGCAAAGTATCACCGGTATTCCAGCCGAAGATTTTTACCCCGCCGATATTTCTGTCGCGGATCCAGTTGACTATGAGCGGCGAAGGTTCAGCGCCGACCCAGCCCAGCATAAAAGTCTGGGCAAGGGCCTGTTCATCGGTCATCTGCGAGACAATGTTCTGCGCCAGCGAGTTTTCTGCTTTCGAAGAATCAAAAGAACCCGAATCATCAAAAAAAGAGACCGCAAACACTCCGCCCGTACAGACAAGAATTAATAAACCGAGGAAAAAAAGATTTTTTTTAAATTTCAATATGCCTGGCCTTTTAACATATCAATATAAACAGAAGCACTGTGAGCCGCGACAGCGCCTTCGCCTGCCGCAACAACTACCTGCCTAAAGGAAGAAGCCCTTACATCACCGGCGGTAAAAATGCCCGGAACCGAAGCAGCCATGTTCTGATCGGTGATAATATAACCGGCTTCATCCTTTTTTGCGTCAGGAATCAGCGAAGTCTGCGGCACCGACCCGACACTTACAAATACGGCGTCGGCTTCTTCTTCTTTGGGAGCCTGGCCGGTAGTTTCCAGAACAACAGAGGTGACTTTTTGGGCGCCTTTTATTTCTTTTAAGACGGTGTTGAAGCGTACTTCAATATTGGGATTGGACAGGACTCTGTCCGCAAGGGACTTTTGCGCGCGGAACTTGTCCCGGCGGTGGACAAGAACTACTTTGGGCGTCAAATTGGAAAGGTACTGCGCTTCATCGCAGGCCGCGTCCCCTCCGCCGGCGACAAAAATTTTTTTCTCTTTAAAAAATGGCCCGTCGCAGGTCGCGCAATAGGAAACTCCCCTGCCAAAGAAGCGTTCTTCTCCCGGAATTTCCAGTTTGCGGTGTTTGGCGCCTGTAGCATAAATCAGCGCAGTCGCGCTTAAATGGGCGCCCGATCCAAGCTCCAGATAAAAACCGTAATCTTCCTTCCTTACCAGGGTGACTCTTTCCATAACAAAAATCGCGCCAAAATCCTGGGCCTGTTTGCGCAATTCCTGGGAAAAATCATAACCGTTTTTATGGGGAGCAATGCCGGGATAATTTTCAAGTTCATTTATTAGCAGGACCTGGCCGCCCGGCGCAAGCTGCTCGAATACGACAACATGCAGGCCGGCGCGCGCGCCGTATTGGGCCGCTGTCAAACCGGCCGGACCTGCTCCTATAATGACAAGTTCGACATCATTATTTTTGTAGTTTTCTTTTGCCATATCAATAATATTATAAGAGCTCCTCCCGGTAGTCAATATTTTACCGGGTGATATAATAAAAAAATAATGAACACCGGCAGCGACGGCAAAAAACCCGGAAACACTTTTAAATTTTCGGAAACGGCAAATAAAATCAACGGCGTTATGGAACACATGATGCCTGCCCTGACTCCTACAGGAATAATCCTGGGAGTAATTTTTTCGGTATATTATATAAAATTAAAACCCCTAATCCCCTGGCTGTTCGGCGCGATGACACTTTCCGGAGCGCTTAAACTCAGAATACGGGACCTTGTCCAGGCAATTAAAAACCCGCTGCCGATAATTTTTTTCTTTATAAGCGCCCATGTCCTTATGCCGGTTATGACCATGCTGATAAGCAGCCTGGTGTTTGGCGGCAGCCCTGACACGGTATCCGGTTACATATTGGTCTATTCGGTCCCGACAGCGGTTTCCAGTTTTATCTGGGTTTCAATATACAAAGGCGATCCGGCCCTTACGCTGGCGCTCATACTAATTGATACAATACTGGCGCCGTTTGTGGTGCC
Organism: Treponema sp.; assembly: GCA_009780855.1. Classification (GTDB taxonomy): domain Bacteria; phylum Spirochaetota; class Spirochaetia; order Treponematales; family Breznakiellaceae; genus WQZG01. Next base: position 25,839 of record WQZG01000005.1, on the reverse strand, counting down.
GGGCACCGTCAGGCTTTTGCTCGGTACAAAAATAGCCCTGGACATGAGCGGCATGGCATTGTCTCTTATTTACATGGTTGTAATACCTACAATCATCGGCGTCGCTGTAAACGAGACAAGCCGGGGATCGGTTCCCAAAGCTGTAAGTCCGTATTTTGGCCCTATTTCCAAACTCTGTCTGTTTTTGGTAATATCGGCAAATGTCGCTCCCGTGGCTTCGCAGGTAAATATCGGCAACCCGCGGATTTGGATAATAGGAACAATGTGCATCTGCTTTACGGTACTGGGTTTTGCGTGCGGCAAATTCACAGGGCTTTTGGGAGCGCGCCTGGGCCTGCTGGGTAATCCGGCCGAGAGCAAACAGGTTTCGCTGTTTTTTACATCGGGGCTTCGCAATATCAGCGCCGCAATGACGCTGGGCATTCAATTTTTCCCGCCGGCTGCTGCCCTGCCCGCGGTTTTGGGAATAGTATTCCAGCAGTCTGTCGCAGCCATTTTAGGGAAAATTATGCTTAAGAAACCAGCAGGAGAACAAACTAAATGAAACGCCTTTCCCTGCTTATTAAACCCGCTTCTTCGCTTTGCAACATGCGCTGCAAATACTGCTTCTACCACGATGTAGGCGAGCACCGCGAAAATCCGTCCTACGGGATCATGCAAAAAGAAACCGCGGAAAAAATCATCGCCAACATTCAAAAAGACCTGGACGAAGGAGACGAAATCACAATTGCCTTCCAGGGCGGGGAACCGACGCTTGCGGGTCTTCCCTGGTTCGAATATTTTGTTGATACATTTAAATCGCAAAAAAAGATTAAAACCAATTGGGCCCTGCAGACCAACGGCCTGCTGATTGACGATGGCTGGGCTGGATTTTTAAAGAAGCACAATTTTCTGACAGGCCTGTCAATCGACGCTAACGCCGGACTCCACAACAGCATAAGAGTCAAGGCAAACGGCGAAGGTTCCTTTGAAGCCTGCATGAAGGCCAAAGCAATAATGGACGAACACAAGGCTGAATACAACATCCTCTGCGTACTGACCAACGAACTTGCCGACATGCCGGACAAGGTATGGAATTTTATAACTGGCGAAAAAATAATGTATATCCAGTTTATTCCCTGCCTGGAAAGTTTTGATGAAAGCGAATCTTCCCCCTACCCGCTAAAGCCGGCCCGGTTTGCGTCATTTTACAGCAGGCTTTATTATTGGTGGATGAAGGAACTGGAAAAGGGAACCTATTACAGCGTTAAACTGTTTGACGATACGGCCAATTATTTTTTAAGGGGAGTCCCGTCATCCTGCGGAATCAACGGCCGCTGCCATGCCCAGTATGTTGTGGAAGCAGACGGCAGTGTTTACCCCTGCGACTTCTATGTGCTGGATAAATACAACTCCGGCAATCTTGCCCAAATCACCCTGCGCGAAATTTTTGACAGTCCGGTAATGCAGGCTTTTGTAAGCGAGGAGCGCAAATTACCACCCCTGTGCAATACCTGCAAATACCTAAAATACTGCAACGGCGGCTGTAAAAGAATGAACAGGGTAGTTTACTTCGGCGCTCCCGGCAGCCCTTCGTACGGATCTGTCTGCGGTTATAAGCAATTTTTGGATAAATGCCTTGAACCTCTGGGACACACCGTAAGGCGGTATTTCTCTTGATATCACTGGAACAATTTCTCGTTTTCTTTTTTACGGCCCTGATTCCTTCGGTTATGGGCGCCATCAGCGGTATCGGCGGCGGCATAATAATCAAACCGATACTGGATACTTTTTTCTCGTTAAAGGCTGAAGAAATAAATTTTTTAGCCGGCGCTACAGTCCTGACCATGAGCTTTGTTACCATGCTCCAGAACCGGATTAAAAACAACAGACTCACTGACCGCCGCGGAATCGTTCTGGCACTGGGCGGGGTTTTGGGCGGCGTAACAGGCAAGTTCGCGTTCAACGCCGCCATATCAATGGCCGCGCGGAATCTGGTCGGGATTATTCAGTCGGGAATACTGATACTGCTCTGCGCCGCCGCTTTTTTTTACATGCTCAACAAAAACAAAATAACTCCGCTTACTGTCCGCAATATTATTGTTTGTTTTTTGCTGGGTCTTTTTATGGGAATGGTATCCGCGTTCCTGGGGATAGGCGGCGGCCCGATTAACATAATGATAATTTCATATTTTTTGGGGATGGAAAGCAAAACAACCAGCCTGTATTCGATTTATGTTATTTGCCTGTCGCAGCTTGCCAGCCTGTTAATTTCCATAGTTACCAAAAGTGTTCCGCAGGTACCCATTGCAATATTGATAACAATGGCCTCTGGCGGGGTAATCGGCGGCCTTATGGGATCGGCTGTTTACCAGGACATGAACAATAGCCAGGTAGATAAATTATTCAGGGTAATACTGATAAGCGTAATGCTGCTTTCGCTGTTCCACCTGGTAAAATCTTCTATTTTAATTCCCGCTTAACTCCGGTTAAGAATCCCGCAGCCCCATCCGTTCAAACTGTTCCGGCGGGCAGTCGTTTTCCTTCATTAACTTTACCATCAGGCGGATCATACGTTCCTCGGCGGCTTTATCGTTGATCGGATTTTCCTGCCCCGGATCATTTTGAAGATCAAAAAGTTTTGTCCCGAACTGCGGCGCCGCGGTCCCGGAAAGGAAACCGGCCAGAGCTTCAATCTTCATTACAGGAACGCCCTTGGTAAAAGCAAAGGGCGGTGCGATTGCCATGGTACCCATTTCCTTTAAGGAGAAAAATGTACGCATGTGGGTCGGCATATGGGTATATTCATAAAGCGGTTTGTTTGACGGGACAGGATCGCGCATATAAACATAGCGGCCGTCGGTTACATTAATCTGGGCGCCGAACAGCCCGTACAGGGCGCCTTCGCGGATCGGTTTATCCGACTTAATTACATCCTTTAACGGCCTGCCCTGCATATCCGGAGGGACTCCAACATTAAAATAATCGAGAAGGGTCGGCGCGATATCAATGGTCTGCACCAAAGATTGTCTTCTCTGGCCCTTTATACCGGTCCGGGGATCCCAGACAAAAAACGGAGTATGGGCGATTTCGTTATAGAAGGGATGGAAACATTTTGCCCAACAGTCATGTTCGCCCAGTAAAAAACCGTGGTCGGTATTTACGATTAGAAGTGTATCCTTCCACATATCGTTGGCGTCCATAAAGTCCAAAAGCCGGCCCAGCCAGGCGTCGCACATTGAAAGCAGAGCCGCGTATTCGTAACGCACATGCTGCACCGCTTCCTTACCTTCGGTTACTTTGCTGTAGGGAGGCCAGTCAAACTGCGGGCCGTTATACTCGTGGGGATAAAGGTCCTTGTACTTCTGCATGGAGTAGAACGGCTCGTGCGGATCAAAAGTCTCAAGGTGGAGAAACCAGTTATCTTCATTTTTGTTTTGCTCCAGGAATTCCAGGCCCAATCTAAAGACATTGGCCTGGGGCTGGTCTTCTTCTTTTGTCATGTATGAACGGTTAATTACTTCCTGGGGTCCAAGCTGTCCCAGATGCGGCGGGATCACCGGCTTGCGGACCTGGCCTTTCCATTGATCGGCTTCCTGGCCTCTGACAGTCTCCCAGGTATTGTAACGGTGGTGGTAAGTTGCGCCGCCGTCTTCCCAGTAATGCTGATGATCGCTTATAAGGCGGGTATAAACACCTGCCCTCTGTAATATCTCCGGCATTGAATCATCAAAAGGCTCAACAGGCCCCCAGCTGCGGTGGAGGAAATTGTACCGGCCCGTGTGCAGTTCACGCCGCGCGGGCATGCACGGAAGGCTGCCGGCCCAACAATTGTCAAAAACAACGGCCTTGTCCGCCAGGCGTTTAAAGTTGGGCGTCTTTGTCCAGTCACAGCCGTAGGCCGATAAAAAATTCCGGTTAAGCGAATCAAACATCATCATTATGGCTTTCATCGAATTCCTCCGTAAGATTTAGCGTGTAATGGAGCGGCGCTCTGCTTCTACTTCTTCAAACCAGCTCTCAAAATCAACGGTAAGCTGCTTTACCAAATCCGGATACTTGCCCGCCAGGTTGTTCCGTTCAAGCGGATCATCTTCCATATTGTAAAGCTCCGCAGGAAACGGATCCGGAATCTTGCGGAACGATTCATCGTACGGTACAAGCTCTGCCGGGTAACCTTCAACCTGTTTCATTTTTCTGTCCAGAATATCTGCGTCGGCCGGTACCTGCATGGCCTCGTTTATTATTGGCCAGAGGAGTTTCCATTTACCGTCCCGTATGGCGGCGTTGCATTTGGAAACCGGTGTAAGACGGTTCCACTGCCAGCAGCGCTGTCTGCCGTATTCATCCGGATGCCGCGTAAGCGCGCCAAGCACGCTGCGGCCGTCAAGCTTTAACTCTGCCGGGACCGGCAAACCGCATGCCTCAAGCAGGGTCGGGAACCAGTCGCAGCCGTGAATAAAATCGTGTACGCGTACATCCGCCGGAATCTTCCCCGGCCATTTGACTATGGCAGGCACCCTAAGACCGCCGTCATAGGCAGTGCACTTACACCCGTGCAGATGGCAGTTATACCTGTCAACCTTGTCGAAAAGCTGCGGGCCGTTGTCGCTTGCGAATACAACGATGGTATCGTCTTCGATTCCGCATTTTTTAATGCAATCAAGAATCTCGCCGACGCCTTTATCCATGCAGTTAATCATGCCGTAAAGCGTGGCCAGTGTGTCGTTGAATTTACCGGTCTCGCGGAACTGCTTCATATATTCATCCGGGCACTGGAACGGAAAATGCGGCGCATTATAGGTTACATGAAGGAAGAAAGGTTCGTTCTTATGGTTACTGATGTACTTAATTGCTTCTGCGGTAAATACCTCGGTCAGATATTCGCCTTTGCCGATGCGTTTTTTTCCGTTATCATCCAGCTTGAATTCAAAATAATCGCTCCAGCCGCCGCGGAAACAGACAGCCTCCTCAAATCCCCTGCCCCGGGGAGCGTATTCATCTCCAAAAGCGCCCAGATGCCACTTGCCTACCAGCCCGGTTCTGTAACCGTTCTTTTTAAAAATATCGGCAAGCGTTGTTTCCTTGAGCGACATCCTGTCAACGCCGTACGCCTCATAAGTGTCGATTGCGCCCGTGCGGTGCGGATATCTGCCAGTGATAATTCCGGCGCGGGCAGGCGCGCAAACCGGAGAGGGCGTATAGTAGTGGGACAGACAAACACCCTCACTAACCAGCTTGTCAAGACACGGCGTTTTGGATGAACCATCGCCGAATATACCAAGATCGCCATATCCCATATCATCAACCAGGATGAAGACTATATTTGTTTTTTTCATTATAAACCTACCTGAGATGTTTATTACTTTATACTGAAAAAATAATTATTGGCAATACTTATTTTTAAAACTTGATTTCCCGGAAATAATATATTACAATGCCACTTGTAATGATAATAAATTTTTGCTCGGAGGAATTTTTATGAAAAGAAGCAGAGTTTTTAAGTGGTCATTGCTAATGATACTGGCAATTATTTTAACAATGAATCTATCCGCAGGAGGGGGAACTCAAAGTTCCGCTGCCGCCTCCGGAGCACGGGAACTGACTATATGCAAACCGGATATCGCCGGTACAGCAACTCCGGTTTCATTCAATGATAATTTGCCGGTATGGAATGAAGTACAAAAACGTTTAAATCTAAAAATCAATTGGGAAGTATTACCGCCCGCGCAGTATAATACCAGCGCCCAGGCCCGTCTGGCGGCAGGCATAAATCTCCCGGATATCATCCAGCTGCCTACAACTTCTGTAACCGATGTAATGAAATACGCGCAGCAGGGCATATTGATTAAACTGAATGACCTGATTAATTCAAATGGTCCGGATATAGTAAATCTTTTCAAAAAAAATCCGGATTTGGCAGCCGGCATGACTGATCCGGACGGGAACATATATTTCTTTACCAATTATCTATTGGATGTTCCCAACGGGCAGGGTATGGTAGTCCGCAAAGATCTTCTTGATAAGCTTGGACTGCAAATACCAAAGACCATTGATGACTGGTATAAAGTCTTAAGTACATTGAAAACCACAAATTTGATTACTCCGACCTCGGACATTGTACCGTACGGCGGGAATGTCAGATTCTTTAAAAGCGGTTTTGGAATTCCGGTACAGCAGCCGGAGAATGCTTATTTTTATCCGGATTCAAACAATAAAATCATTTACGATGCCATGCGTGATGAATTCAGGGATTATTTGACATTTATGAACAAGCTCAGCACTGAAGGAATGCTTGATCCCATGTACGGAACCGGCGCAACAAACATCAATGATCTGCTGACTAAAGGTCTTGTTCCGACAACAGCGGCAAATCCCGGAGACTGCGATAACTATATTAACCAGGTTAAGGGAGCCATAGGCGGCGATCCTTTGTTTGTATGGACATTTACACCGGTAGGACCTGACGGGAAAGGCCGCTGGGTACCGCTTCCGACAGCCCGCGGAGATACATATCAGGGTATTACAAGAGACTGCAAAAACCCCGCTTTGGCAATGGAATTCCTCAATTATGTGTATGCAAACCCGGAAGGTACACGTCTGTCCCTCTGCGGAATTGAAGGTATTCATTATAATATCGTGAACGGTAAAATACAGTTTACGGATAATATGATCAACAATCCTCAATACAATATTATTACCCAGCTCCGTCTGATAGGCGCTTTCCATTATCTTGATATCCAAAACGGCGAGTTCAATATTGCAAGAGGCGTTGGACAATATAAAGCGGGAATTGATCTTATAGCCGCCAATCCGGATCAATATATTGCAGCTATTCCGGCGCTTATTCCCACAGAAAGCGAACAATCGGCCATAATGGAATATTGGCCGGATATAAAAACATACATCGATGAAATGACAATCAGATTTATCAAGGGGAATGAACCTCTTTCCAATTTCAATGCCTTCCGGAATAAACTCAGAGACATGGGAATAGATAAACTGACAGCACTGTATCAGGGAATGTACGAAAGATATCAAAAATCTTTATAATAGTTCCCTGTGAAAGGTGTCCGGACAAGTTTCCCAACTTGCCTGGACATCGTTCATTCATCTTTCTTTGCTGTAATCCTGGACTATTTTAAAAATCTGATCAGCTTCGTCCGGATTACGGCAGGATGTATTAATAAATAAATTTTTTGCCGACAAATTTTCCAGAATGGGTTTTACATACTTTGGTTCCAAAAATAGCAAAAGTAATTTTCCGCTTTTTTGAATTCTTTTTAAAACCGGAATCTGTTCTGCTGGAGTTGGCTGGCCCGCGCAAAATGTATATTGAATTAACCTCAGGTTTTTAATCGAAAGTAATTTATCAAGATGCAGAATTTGCTCCTGGCCGTCAAGATGGTAACAGGGATATTCCAGAATTTCCGACTGTAATTGCAAATCTTCAAGAACAAAATCATCGAATTGATCCGGAGACAGCATAACCGATATGTCAGATTGCAGCTGTGAATGGAACCCTTTTGCGTATGTGCCCAGCCATGTAGCCGAACCGCCGTAATAATTTTTGCTGATTATCCTGTAAACATCATTTACTATTTCAAACCATGATTTTTGAACGGCTTTTAAATCTTCTTTTACCTTTTCCGGATTGTCTATTAAATTCATTAATAATTGTTCGGTCCCGCGCAAATGGGCAAGTGCGTCAATATTGCTGGAACAGCCCGGCATGCCTAAAATAAATTCTCCGTTTGCGTTATCAGCAAAATATTTTGCCAAGTCAATCGTAGACTTATATAAAAAAGAATCTTTGGAAAAAATTAATTCATCATTGTTATTTATCGGGAAAAACCATAATGTATCTTTTGTAAACTCATATTTAATATTTTTAAAATATCCTGCATTGCCTGCTGCTCCAAGGTTAATAAAAAAAAGCGGAAATGCTTCACCAAGATAATAAGTATTTTCAGATAGCGTACGATTTCTCTTAAGCCTGGTTTCTCCGTCACACCATTCCTTAATCATATCCTCGTAATTATTGATTATCAGTGAACTCACTGGTTTTATTGGGGCAGTTAACCGCAGCGCACAGCGGCCAAAGTATTCATGATTCCAGAAATATTCAAAATTTTTTTGGATGGCAGGAAAATCAACATATTTCATGTAAACCTCAAAAATTATCAGATTGTATAAAATCTTAAAAATATTATGAATGCTTGTCAATTGTATTTGTTTAAGCCTGTGTTTGATTGGGCCAATGGCAATTTCATCATTGACAAAATGAGATTATGAGAATTATAATTTTTTACAGAGAAGCCTTTGATAATATTATGGTCAGGAGTAATAATTTGAATACAAATAATACAATCAGTAAAGCATTCCGGAGAGACAAACTGCTTTGGTTGATGCTGGTCATTCCCATTCTGTATTTTTTAATATTTCAGTATGCGCCCATGTTTGGTCTGATAATGGCGTTCCAGAACTATAATCCCATAAAAGGAGTCCTGAACAGTCAGTTTGTCGGCCTTAAATATTTTATTCAATTTTTTAACAACCCCAATTTTTCAAGAATTATTTTTAATACTTTCTATTTGAGTTTGCTTACATTAATATTCGGATTTCCTGCTCCCATCATCATAGCCCTATTACTGAATGAATGCGATTTAAGAAGGTATAAAAAGGTTGTACAAACTATATCGTACATGCCGAACTTTATTTCTGTAGTAGTTATTGTCGGAATGATGGTAAACTTTTTTAATCCCACAACCGGCGTTGTCAATACTTTTATCAAAATGTCCGGCGGTACGCCGATCAATTTTATGGGCGAAAGCGCCTGGTTCAGACCCTTATACGTAGTCTCGAACATTTGGCAGTTTGCGGGATGGACCTCGATAATTTATTTATCATCAATATCGTCTTTTGATCCGCAGCTTTATGAAGCCGCCATTATTGACGGCGCTTCAAGGTTAAAAATTTTGTTCAGGATTACCCTGCCGCAGTTAATACCCATTATTGTTATCATGTTCATTATCAGAATGGGATCGCTTATGTCCATTGGTTTTGAAAAAATCAATCTGATGTACGGTCCCGGTATTTATGATGTGTCGGACGTTATTTCAACCTATGTATACAGAAGAGGTTTACTGGAAGCGAATTTTGGGTTCGGGACAGCCGTGGGATTATTTAATTCTGTCATTAATACGGTGCTGCTTGTTACATTCAATGCTTTAAGCAGTAAAATTTCTGAAACAAGTCTTTGGTAGGGTATTAATATGGTAAAATATTCGCAGGGTGATCTTGTATTCCAGGCAGTTGTTTTATTTCTGTTAACTATTATTGCTGTAGCATGCGCATATCCGATGCTTTATGTACTTAGCATGTCCATCAGCGATTCAGTAAAAATAGCGGTTAATCCGGTATTGCTTCTGCCCAGAGGTTTTTCACTAAAGGCAATGGCATTGTTGTTTGAGAATCCCTCAATATGGCGGTATTACGGCAATACGGTTTTTTATACAGTATTTGGAACTGCAATCAGGATCATTATGACAGTTCTTCTTGCATATCCAATTTCAAGAAAAACATTTGGCGGCAGAAATCCCATTGCAGGTTTTGCTATTTTCACAATGCTATTTAGCGGCGGCATGATCCCTACATATATAATAATCAATAAACTTGGACTTTATAATACAATATGGTCAATACTGCTGCCGGGCGCTATTTCAGTATATTACGCCATTATAACAAGAACCTTTTTTGCGTCCCTGCCCGATTCACTGGTGGAATCTGCCAAGATTGACGGCGCCAATGATTTTACAATTCTCTTCAAGATCATAATCCCAATTTCAAAAGCCATACTGGCAACACTTGCGATATTTTATTCAGTTGATTTGTGGAACAGTTACTTGCCTGCCCTGCTTTATCTGCCCAATTCCAATTTACATCCGTTACAGATGTTCCTGGTTAAAATCCTGATAAATAATGATCCCCAATTACTAGGATCAATGGAAATGGGACTGGACAGATTATTTTTGGGAGATCAGTTAAAATACGCCTGCATTGTCGCCGCATGTCTGCCAATTCTCTGTGTATATCCTTTCTTTCAAAAGCATTTTACACAGGGAGTCATGCTGGGTTCATTAAAAGAATAAACACAAGGGAGCGAACCATGAGCCAAAAAAGAAAAAATGTACTCTGGATAATGACTGACCAGCAGAGGGCCCAGGCCCTGGGAATTAACGGTGATCCCAATGTGTACACACCCAATCTTGATAATATGTCGCGCTCCGGCCTGCTCTTTACCGACGCGGTCGGCGGTTTCCCGCTTTGCTGTCCCTTCCGGGGTTCAATGCTTACCAGCTTTTACCCGCATAAATGCGTTCCGGGGCATCAATACCGCATGGACCCGTCCCATAAAACAATAGCCAATGTATTCAACGATAACGGGTACGATACCTTTTATCTGGGGAAATGGCATCTTGACGGGTACAAGGAAGGCAGCGCCGGCAGAGCGACAAAACACATTGTTCCGCCGGAAGCGCGCGGCGGTTTTAAAACCTGGATCGGCTACGAGAACAACAACAGCCAGTGGGATACCTGGATTCACGGGGGCGGCGATATCAACGGCGGTGAAAGCAGGCCTCCCTTCCAGTACAGGCTTGACGGTTACGAAACCGATGTACTTACGGACATGATGATCGAATATATCGGCAGGCAGGGCGATAAGAAGCGCAGGGGCGATGACGAGCCATTTTTCGCAGTGCTGTCCGTACAGCCGCCGCACAATCCCTGCATGGCGCCGGAGAGGAATCTCAAAAATCACAACGCAGGTTCCATAAAATTCAGGCCCAATGTTCCGGATGTTAAATGGGTCAGGGATCAGGCCTCGGCGGAGCTGTCAGGCTATTACGCGATGATCGAAAACATTGACGAAAACGTGGGCCGCATCTGGGAAGCGCTCCGCAAAAACGATTTGCTGTTTGATACCCACATCATTTTTTTCTCCGACCACGGCGACATGCACGGCTCCCACGGGTACTTCAGAAAAACTTCTCCTCTTGAGGAATCTGTAAAAATTCCTTTTATCATTGCGGGAGAACAGCCAATGGGCTACGATCACCGCGGCTGCGGAAAGCTTGCGCACGTTCCGGTAAATCATGTGGATATTGCGCCGACGACCCTCGGCCTGTGCGGGATAAAGGCTCCGGCCTGGATGGAAGGGACCGATTATTCGCATTACAGATTAAGGGACAATCCGGCGTACGAAGAACCAGACAGCGCTTATCTGCAGCAGGTAGTCTCGGCCATGCAGACGGAAACTGTGGACAAGCCCTGGCGCGGTATTCTTACAAAAGACGGCTGGAAATACGCCTGTTTTGAGAACCACGAATGGATAATGTACAACCTCAACGACGATCCTTACGAACAGGTAAACCTTTGCCATTACGGCCGCTACTGGCCAAAAATGAGGGAGCTCAACGCAAGGCTTCAGAAATGGATAGATTCCACCGGAGATAAATTCAGCCTTCCAAAATTCCCCGGATAAAGTATTTAGATACCGCCGGGCAAGCCTGCATACTGCGGGCTGCCCGGAGCCCGCCGCTTCCCCGCCGCTATCACATAAAAAATTTAAAAAATTCTTCAAAAATTCAATGCTTTTTTAATAATTTCTTAATATATTTATGAATAAGATCTGCCGCGGAATCCGGCTGGTTACAGTCCGCGCAAATTTTTAATTCAAAAAAGGGGTTGATTTTGAAAAAATTTGCCATAATCTTTTTTGGCTTATTGTTTGTTATTCTGAATTTATCCCATACAGGCCTTCTAACGGCCGACGTTCTGGATTTACCCGCGGTTAAAGTCGCGTTAACCGATGACCAGTCAATAATAATTCACCGTATTTTGTATGAGGCCCTAAAGCGTTCCGGATATCAGATGGTTCCGCAGGTAACGGGAATGCGCACCGCAATCGCCGATGTAAATTACGGCGAATCCGCGGTACTGGCGATCCAGACCAACGGCTGGGAATCAAGCTACGGGAACCTGATGCAGGTGCCTGTGGCCATAATTGATGTGGAATTTATCGCATATACCAGGAGCGGCGATTCAATAACATTCCGCGGCTGGGAAAATTTAACAGGGTTACGGATTGGCTGCCGCTGGCAGAATGAATATGTAATAAACAGTCTTATAAAAACAGGGATTTCCGAAATTACCGAAGTAACCACATTCGATGAACTATGGAGGACTTTGCTTGATAACGAGACCGATGTAGTCATACTTCCGGCGAATAAAAATTTCGATCACAAATACCCACAGGGAATAAGGAAAGCCGGTGTGCTTGAGACCCAGCCATGTTACTCATATGTAAACAAGAGGTACGCTCATCTTGCGCCCCTGCTGCAGAAAGCTTACGAAGATATGCACTCTGACGGTACGATAAATTTGATTTATAAAAGCCGGGAGCCGTTAAAAACCAAAAAAACAATCCTTCATATAAATTCTTACGATGCGCAAATTGAATGGGAACACAATGATATGGAATCCATAAAAAAATATATCCGGCTTGATTCTGAATTTGAATACCGCAGCATCGATTTGAATTCAAATGAACTCCACAGCCAGGCCAGCTTTAACGCGCTGATTTCCGGAATAATACGCACGGATTATATCGCCCATTATCCGGATTTGATAATCGCGTCAGGCAATGAGGCGCTGGAATTTGTACTTAACAATTACTATATTTTGTTTCCAGGGACGCCGGTTGTTTTTTTTGGAACCATGGGACTTGATGAATCCATTCTGTACGGATTTGATGAATTTATCACAGGTATCTCCGAAACAATTTCATTTGAAGAAACAGTAACCTGGATGCTGCGCCTGCAGCCTCAGGCGCGCAGGATTTATATCCTCAACGGCTACCACCTGCCAAGAAACAAAAATCTGCAGAGGATAATCAGCAGCAGCATTGAATCCAGCAGCCTGCCTGTAGAATTTATTTTCAGCGAAGATAAACCGCTTCCGGAAATCCTGGAAGATATACGCGGTATGAATGACACGCTTGTTCTGATAGGCAGTTATATGAAGAGCTGCGATGACACTTTTTATACGGAAAAAGATCTGACAAAGTTTGTCACCGCCGCTTCCGCCAACCCCGTATTCAGCATATGCGCGCCGTATATCGGGCACGGAACCCTGGGCGGACTCGTCATTGATCCAAAAGTAAAAATTAAACTGGCCGCTTTTATGGCTTCGGAAATTCTTAAGGGAAAACCGGTTTCGCAGTTACCCGCGGTTTTCGAATCGGCATCGTTTAATCAATGGCAGTTTGATTATGACGCTGTTAAAAAATTCGGCATAAGGGAAACTTCTTTGCCATCCGGCCATATTATCATCAACCGCATGCTGCCCGTTTGGGAATCAAATCCGCTTGAGTTTAGGCTGTCCATTGCGGCGGCGGTATTATTGCTGCTGATTATAGCCGGGCTTATCGTATTCGCAAAAATTCTTGCTGTTAAACAGAAGGAAGCGGAATCCGCGTCAAGGGCGAAGTCGGCTTTTTTGGCAAACATGAGCCATGAGATAAGAACTCCGATGAACAGCATAATCGGGTTTTCTGAACTGTCGCTGGACAGCCAGGTAACTCCCAGGGTAAGAGAATACCTGGAAATGATAAAAGAAAACGCCAGGGGGCTGCTGGACATCATCAATGATATTCTTGATTTGTCTAAAGTCGAATCCGGCGCGTTTAATATTGAAGCCATTCCGTTTGATCTGCGCAAGCTGCTGGAATCATGCAAAAATATAATCATGCCCAAAGCAGTCAAAAAAAATATATACCTGCAGTTATACGCCGAGTCCGTAATAAACAAAATACTGGTGGGCGACCCGACCAAGCTGCGGCAGGTTTTGCTTAATCTGCTTTCCAACGCGGTAAAATTTACCGAATTCGGCGGCGTCAAACTTTCAGTAATAATAAGCGACCAAACCAAAGACACTGTTACACTTAGGTTTATGGTTGAAGATTCCGGCATCGGCATGGACGAAGGCCAGATTAAAAAAGTATTCGAGCCGTTTATGCAGGCCGACATAAGTACAACCCGCAAATACGGAGGTACGGGGCTGGGACTTACCATAACGAAAAATATCCTGGGCCTGATGAACAGCAAACTCAACATCAGAAGTACGCCGGGAGAAGGAACCGCGGCATCTTTTGATCTGACATTTGATCTTACAGAAAAAACAGAAGTCCAGGAAACTATTGTAAAAAAACCCCAGCCGGTAAAAAAGATCGCAAAGCCTTATTTTAAAGGTGAAATATTGGTATGCGAAGACAACCAGATGAACCAGAAAGTAATTACCGAACACCTGGCAAAAGTGGGACTGGGCTGCGTAATTGCGGAGAACGGCAAAAAGGGCCTGGAAATAATATGCTCGCGCGCGGCAAGGGGCGAAAAACCTTTTGACCTTATACTGATGGATATACACATGCCTGCAATGGACGGGATCGAAGCTACTGCGAAAATCCGGGAAACCGGAACAAAAACTCCAATAGTAGCGATGACCGCGAACATAATGATGGATGACAGGGATCATTACAAGGTAGCAGGTATGGCCGACTATCTGGGCAAACCTTTCCTTGCGCATGAATTATGGTTATGCCTTCTGCGCCACATGGAACCGGTTAACAGCATTGATCCGCCGGTTATGGAGAATGAAGATGATGAACTGGATATTAAATTGCAGACGGAATTAAAAATTGAATTTAAAAGAACCAATCAAAATAAATTCCGCGAAATCCAGAATGCGCTTGACAGCAAAGATATTAAAACCGCGTACAGACTGGTACACACCTTAAAAAGCAACGCGGCGCTTATAGGCCGGACCGCACTGCAGAAAGCCGCCCTGGAAACCGAAACCGCGCTTAAAGGATCAGAAAAATTATTTGCAGAGGACGATCTGCTGCAAGCGGGCGATCTGCCGGAAAAAATCAGGCTGCTGATGGCGGTTCTGCAAAAAGAATTGGCAGATACTTTGGAAGATCTAAGTGCTTACGTGACCGCAGATATTAATCCGTCCCTGCTTGTAAATAACGATTACAGGATTTCCGGGACGGATGAGTTGATCGAAATACTGGAACCGATGCTGGGATCCGGCAACCCGGAGTCCCTAAAAATGATAAACACAATAAGGGGTCTGCCCGGATGCGCCGAACTGATAAAACAAATGGAAGATTATAACTTTCCTGCGGCCCTGGCAGTGCTTGCGGAACTTAAAAAGAATATGGAAACAACTGCGCCGGAAACAGAAGGTTAATCCGGCAGGAATGTTAATCAGGCAGGCCCCTGGGATCTTCTTCTTCCGGTACACTGTCAGAAGTAGCTATGTACCAGTCCAGCATACGCCTCTCCAGTCCGGCCTGTATCCCGGAGTAACTTTTTTCCCCGTACACATTGTTCAGTTCCAGGGGATCTTCGCGGAGATCGTAGAGCTCATTGCCGCCGTAAGTTCTAAGTACTAACTTTTTTGTAAGCGTACGTATCATTGACGCGCGGCCGACGCTATCCCGGTGTTCGCGCTGCTGCATGCCTTTGGGGTAATAAACGTTTGTGGGGCCTTTCATGAATCCGCGGGATTCACGGTCACAGCCTTCGTTACAATGGAATTCGTTATTATTGTAACCGCCCTCGCAAAAGACCGCCCGTTCCGGATCACCAGGCTTGCCGGCGAGCTGGGGCGCGAGCGAACGCGCGTAGTGGGTATGTCTTGTTTTAATCCCGGCGTTTTCCAGAATGGTAGGCATTATGTCAAAAAGCTCAACCTGTTCGTTCGATCTGCAGCCTTTCCGACAGCCGGGCCCGGAGACCAGAAGCGGCACCCTGGTCAGAACGTCCTCGCAGCCGGAAGGCCATTTTTCCACCAGACCGTAATCGCCGGCATAATCTCCGTGATCCGAACTGACAAAAAGCATTGTATCATCGGCTATACCGGATTCTCCGATACAATCCATAAGTTCGCCCAGCAGCGCGTCTGTAAAGGAAATCATTCCCATATAGACAGCCTGTATTTTTTTAAGGTTGGATTTTTCCAGATTACGGTAACTGCGGATCAGTCCGTGGTAATCCGGTTTTTTGCCGCAGACAGGCCTTAACGGAGCAATGCAGTTTTCATCATACATGGAATAAAAAGGCTCGTGCGCCGTATATGGACAGTGCGGGAATGTAAGCGGCAAAAAAAGCATAAAAGGTTTATCGCCGCTCTTACGGCTGCGGATAAAATCCATTCCGGCCTTTAAATTTGCATAATCGCCGTGTTCCCGGTAATTACCGTTTATTGGTTTAAAAAGAAAATCATTGCACTCCTGCAGGGGCTGCACGCTCTCATGGTTTGCCCTAACCGCAGGACGCATCTGGTGAAACTCATCGGTAAACAGAGGTATTGATTCCGCGGCAAGCATGTCGTTTTTGCCGTAAATACGTACATCGTAACCGGCTTCCCTAAGATAACCGAATAAATTATGTTCGTACGGCTTAATAAGGTTCCACAGGGTCCGGTGGCCCATGCTGTGTACATACTGGCCTGTAATCAGACTGCAGCGGGAAGGAGAACAGACCGTGTTTTGGACATGACACTGCTCAAAAGTAACGCCCCCGCGGGCAAGGCGGTCATAATTGGGCGTTTTTACAGATGCGTGACCGTACACGCTAAGCGTTTCGGCCCGCATCTCGTCCGGGAAAAAAAGTATATAATTCAATTACATCATCTGGGACGCAAGGGAAATAATTTCCTGCTGGGCAGACTCAACAGTTTCGGCGCTGACCTCTCCCAAACTTGCCATTAACCGTTTGACTTCCGCGGATCCTTCGCTGCCCATATTTTTAAGTACCTTTTCCTGGTACTGGGGAGCGATATTTTTTAACGCTTTTGCGATAAGGGATTTGTCCAGCATGTAAATATTATCACGGATAAAACTTTCGCTGGTCCTTTGAATAAGACCTATAAAATTTTCAGAAACGCCCATTTTGTCCTCCGGAATTAATTATTGTTGAATACTATAAAATATAATAATTGGTATTATAGATGTTTGAGAAAATTCTGTAAATGGTAAATCAGCCTTTTGGCAAATCAGCCTTTAATAAAAATTCAGCCTTTGATTGCTCCTACCATTATTCCTTTTACAAAATATTTCTGGACAAAGGGATAGGCGCACCAAATCGGGAGGCTTGCTACTATGATAAGCGAAAACTTTAAAAGGTCGGCCATTCCCTGCCTTGCCGCCATTAATGCCGGGTCAAGAATCAAATCCTGATTAATCTGGTTTAAAATCAAGATTTCCCGCAGGAATAATTGCAAAGGGAAAAGGCTGCGGTTTGTTAAATATAAAAACGCGCTGAAATAAGCATTCCAGTTTCCCACGGCGTAGAACAGAACCATTACCGCCGTGATGGGCGCTGTCAAAGGAATTACTATTTGGGCCAGGAATCTGTAATCATTACATCCGTCAATATAGGCAGCATCCAGGAGTTCGTCAGAAACATTGGTCTGATAATAAGTTCTGGTAACAATAACGTTCCAGGCTCCTACAGCTCCGGGAAGCAGCATGGCCCACCTGGTATTCAGAATCCCCAATGACTTGACCACTATGTATGTAGGGAGCATACCGCCGGAGAAAATCATCGTAAAAGTAACAATGAACATAAAGAGATTGCGCCCGACAAAATCCTTCCTGGAGAGGGGATAGGCGCACAGGATAGTCAGCACCAGAGAAATTATGGTACCGAATACTGTATAAAAAAGGGTATTCCGATATCCCATCCATACGCTGGGTTCCCTGAATACCGCTGCATAACCGCTTAAACTCAACCCCACCGGCCACAGTTTTACCTTGCCTGCTACTATCGCGCTTGGGTTGCTGAAGGACGCGCTAAAAACATAAATAATGGGATAGGCTACCAGAAGCAGAAAAAATACAAGCAATGCGTCAGTAAAAAAATAGAACCTTTTTTCTCCCGAGGTAATGAGTGAGTTCTTTCTTTTTGATGCAAGAATCCTTTCCCTTAACCCCAAATTTTTTCTCTTTGGATCCATTGATTCATCCGACATAAATGCTCCTGTTACCAGAGACTTGTTTCACTGAACCTCTGCGCCAGTTTATTGACTGCCAATATCATTATTAAATTTATGATCGAGTTAAATAAGTCAATCGCCGAACCGTAGGAGAATTCCGGCGGCATGGTGCGCAGACCTACAGTATACACATAAGTGGAAATGACCTGCGAACGCGTTAAGTTAAGATTATTCTGCATAAGGAATACTTTTTCAAATCCTACAGTCATTACAGATCCGCAGTTCATTATTAATAAAATAATCATTGTGGGCAGTATTCCGGGAATGTCTATGTACAGAATACGCTTGAAACGGCTGGCGCCGTCAATCATGGCGGACTCGTGCAGTTCCGGGGAAATTCCTGAAAGTGCGGCTATGTAAATAATACTGTTCCATCCAAAATGCTGCCAAATACCGGACCAGACATAAAGAGAACTGAACAGTTGGGGAACCGAGAAATAATCATCCCTGGAACCTCCAAGAGCCTGAAGCGCCAGACTGATTATTCCGACTCTGGGATTAAATAGCTGCATCATCAGACCAACTACTACTACGGTGGAAATAAAGTAAGGCATATAGGTAATGTACTGGGTAGCTTTTTTAAGCCCCATACGATTGGTCGCGTTAATGGCAAGAGCGAATATGATCGGGATGGGGAATCCCGCAATTAACTGGTAAATTGAGATTGAAAGCGTATTACGTATTATCTGCCAAAAATTATAATATTTAAAAAACCTTAGAAAGTTGGAAAAACCGACCCACGGGGCATTAAAAATTGTATCGCCCATCATAAAATCTTTAAAGGCGATCTGAACACCCAACATGGGCCAGTATCTAAAGATGACGAACCAAGCCAAAGGAATCGCAAACAAGGTGTATAAACGCCAGTTCTTCTTTATAAGCTTTATTCTTGCTTTATCCATTTGATACCACTTTGGAATTAGTTCTGCCTATCCGGGTAATGATTTCCCGCCGTCTGCGATGCATCGTATGTAAAACATACAACGTCTGCAAAGCATGCACGGCGGGAAAGTATCATATTACTTTTTATAACCTAAAGATTGGGCCCATCCGCGGTCAAATGCGCCCTGAACAATTTCCAAAAGTCTGGGGAGTCCCATCTTGTCAAGCTCAGCCACATAGCTGTTCCATACAGCGTCGGTTATCTGGAGCTTCCCTGTCGCGGCCTGTGCGAATAAAGTATTAACGCGCTCGCACAGCAGAGGATTAAGCTGGTTAACTTCCCGCGCTTCTGCCAGGGTATACGGCAATGCGCCGGGCATAATGTTCATATCACGGTAAGGCCAAAGCTGGTTGCGTGCCTGCCAGAGGACAGCTTCAAATTCAAAAGGATCTGTCAGGGATTTTGCCTGATTATATGAAGCCCATCCTGCTACCGAGAAGTTATTGGTTGCCCAATAAGCACTGGTTGTTTCGCCCCATTTGAGTACTTCCTGGTACTTTGCGGGACCGCCGTCAACAGCGACTGTTCCGGCCGGCGGTATAATCCAGTCTCTGCCCAGAACGCCGAAACGGTTCCTGGTCCACCAATCAGTAGTATAACAAGCGTCCGCCCACTTCATAGCGACATCGGGGATCTGGCAATCTTTGGTAATGGAGAAACGTCCGCCCATGACAGGTCTGAACCGATCATAATATACAGCCTGGCGGCCGTTGGGACCTTTAAGCGGAGTAACCGGGCTAAAATCTTTACGCCTTTCGCCGTTTAATTCAGTAAAACCGTTGGGAGCGCCTGCGCTTACAGCACCCAGTCTGTTGGGTACATTGGCCTGTTCAACAAAAGCGACCAGTTCATTGGAAGTTTGTGTAAACGACAGGGGGTCCAAAAGGCCCTCCGAACCAAGTCTGTAGAAATATTCCAGGCCCTGGCGGAATTCAGGTTTGTTATAATTTACCTGTATCTTTCCCTGGGAGTCAATAAACATACGGCGGGCGCCGGTACCGTAACCTGCCTGATCATCGAAAATAAAAGAGTTCATAAGGAAACTTTCAATCCCGGAATTCCACGCGTTTCTGGAGCTCATTAGGGGAACTTCGTCTTTGATACCGTTCTTGTTGGGATCCTTGTCCCGGACGGCCACCAGATACTGATAAAATTCCTCGGTAGTGGTGGGCATCTTCATTCCAAGATTATTAAGGAAAAGCTGGTTGATCCAGAAACGATGGGCTACCCTGTCCGCCTCATTGATTTCGTAATGCGGCAGGGAATAAATATTGCCATCAGCGGTAGTTATGGAAGGCCGAACTTCCTCATGATCCTTCATAAGCCTCTGAAAGTTATACCCGTGCCTTTCAATCAAATCGTTTAACGGGAGAAAAGAACCGCTCTGTCCAAGGGTGATCTGATCTGACGCGCCGAACATGACGCAGGCGAATACGTCCGGGAGTTTTTCCCCCGACGCTACCATCAGATTGACCCTTTCCAGGAAGTTCTCTGTCGGAAGCATAATAAAGTTTACATGGACATTGGTCAATTTTTCCATATAAATGGTCGCGTCATTGTTAACATAATCGGAAATCGTCGTAATGGTCGGAGTCGCGACGCTCATGTTAACCGTCTGCTGCACAATCGGGAAACCGTTTAAATTGGAAACAGCCGGTTGATTGGGATATTTGGTATTTGTGGTATACGAAGTCGCAGGCTGCGGAAATTCAATATCAGTTCCCGCCTGCGGACTAACAGCCAATGGCTTGGGAGTTACATTGGTAGTAGTCCCTGTTGCCCATTCAACCGTTTTCCCCGTAGCTGCCGGCCTGGCCGTCTGACCGGAACCGTTTGCGAATACAAACGCAGCCGCGACCGTAAGACCAATAAACAATAACATTGTCTTCTTCATAAAATCCTCCTTAGTTGCATTGTTATATACTTTAAAACAAGTATACTAACATGTCAAGCAAAATAAGATAAGAAAATATATGAAAAAGCAGCCAAATAAGCAAAACCATAACATTATGGATATGCACTTTCGGCCATAGAATAGTTTTATTTTATAGATTAGTTTTATAATTCAATAAGAAAGTTTTATATGTTTGGAATATTTAATTTTTCTAAATTTTTACATGACAGTCGCGATAAACCAAGGCCTGTACCGCCTCCGATGCCGGTTCCGCCTCCGCCGCCTCCAAAAAAATGAACAATCGGGCCGGCCGGATTTGAACCGGCGACCTCTTGGTCCCGAACCAAGCGCGCTACCAACTGCGCTACGACCCGTCGCCCCCGCCAGGGAGCATATATTCCATTCCCTAAAAGAGCCAACGCGCAGCGTTGCCCCATTCATTCTTTTGACAAAAAAACCGCCCCAATGGACGGTAAATTCACATTCCCGGCGACGGGACTTCCTTCCGGTCACAAACCTCCTGTTTGCTCCCTCCAGGCCGCCTCCGTCCCCTCATAGCGAGTGTAGTTTTGACTATGTCAAAACTGCAACGCCAAAAATACCTGCGGCATTTTTGGCGACGGGAGCGACGGGACTTGAACCCGCGATTTCCGGCTTGACAGGCCAGCGTGATAAACCAGCTTCACTACACCCCCAGAATCGTTTCCAGAATATCGGTAAGAACCGAAAATGTCAAGTACTCGAATTGCTTCAAATTACCTCATGTCCCAAAAAATCACGTTGACGATTTCCGGGATTATTGGTATTCTTTTAACCTATTGGAGTGAAACATGGCAGCAAAAAAAGAAAAGCCGGAAACAACCAAAACCGCGCCCAAAAAACAAGTCCGCAAGTCTTCGGGTTCGTATCCGGATAAACAGGACGATTCCACAAAAGCTGATTTTATTAGGAGATTTAAACAAAATCCATTTATTTTTGTCGGAACAATTGTAATTCTGATCATAGTAATTGTAGCTTTTGTTTTAGTACCGGCCATAGTTCCGCAGGCAAGGCGGGGCGTCGACCTGAGTTTCGGCTCATATAACAACGTGCCTATCAGTTACGTGGACGGCAATTATTTTTACCAGGTGCAGCAGTCCCTGGCCAGACAATACCAAACCAATATGGATGATTCCAATTATCAAATCACCCTTTACCAGATATGGAGGGAGGCTTTTGAACAGACCGTTGTGCAGACAGCTATCCTCGATGAAATGAAAAATTCCGGGTATATAGCGCCGCAGGATGTTGTGGACAGGACAGTGGCTTCGCTGCCGGATTTCCAGGAAAACGGAAGATTCTCGTCGGTAAAATACAGAGCCATGGACAACAACAAAAGAATGGCCCTCTGGCGTCAAATCCGGGACAGCATTACGACAAACATGTTTTACACCGACATAACCGGGCTCAAAGCGCCGGCCGGCGAAGGCGATTTTATCAGCAATATGGCTACTCCGCAGAGGTCCTTTGATATGGTGGCATTTCCCATCAGCTCATACCCGGACTCGGAAATCGCTTCATGGGTAACGGCCAATCCCAGCCTGTTCCGAATAACCCATTTTTCAAAAATTTCGGTAGCCAGCGAACGGGAAGCAAGGCAAATACTCGCATCGGTCAAAGCCGGGAGCGAGACTTTTGAAGACGCGGCAAAAAACAAGTCTGTTGACTCCTACGCCGAGAACTCCGGAGACATGGGCAGCAAAATGGTTTTTGAACTTTTGACAGAAATTCCGGATGAGCAGATCCGCGAGCAGATTATAAGTCTGCCAAAAGGTGAAATCAGCGATGTAGTTAAAATCTCCGACAGTTCATGGGCGTTCTTCCGGGCCGAGGAAACAGCCAGGCCGGCCGACACCAACGATGCTGTTATAATGGACAGGATCCGCAATTATACAATGACATACGAACGCGGCCGCGCGGAAGACTGGTTAATCGGTAAGGCGAATGAATTTATGGCAAGCGTTGTTTCCAATGATTTTGACAGCGCTGTAACCCAATGGGCATTGACCAAGCAGACTTTTGGACCGCTGCCGCTGAACTACGGGGACGTTAGTTTCTTTACATCGGTATCATCATCACAGGTTCCCGAACTGAACGGAGCGGGATCGAACGATACATTCTGGAAAGCCTGCTTTAACACACCGCTAAAACTGCCTTCCAACCCCATAGTATTGGGCGATAACGTAATCGTCATTTATCCCACGGAAGAAATCACAGCCGATGAACAGGAAACAAGTTTTATCAGGATGTATTATTCGTACTGGCTTAACCAGGCCGATGATCAGGACATCAGGAGCTACTTCCTTAGTAACGGAAAACTGAGCGACAAGTTCTGGGATACTTTTAGCCGGCTGTTCCTGAACAACAGTAATACCATTCAGCAATAACACAGGACCCGGGCGGTTTATGCACCCTGTTAACAGCCAGGAACTGCCGCATGAACTTGCCGCGGGAAACGGATTCAGCATTGGTTACAGGGGCAAGACCCTCCTGTCAAAAATAGATCCAATCGGTCAGTCTGAACGAATAATACAAAACGTACATACCGCTGAAGGAACCCTTTACTTATGCCCGTCTCCGTTATACGGTTACGGGCTTAATTTTTTACTGGATAATTTAAAAAACAACAGCGCCATACTCTGCATTGAAGCAGACAATCTTCTTTATGAATTTTCCCTGCAAAAAATGAAATCCCTGCTTGACGTAAAAATTGGTGCAAAAAAAAACCGCATTGTATTATTAAAAACAGAAGCCGGTCCGTATACCGCCGCGTATCTCTGCGAAGCAGTAAAAAAAATCTGGGGAGGCAGAAGTTTTCGCAGAATCGAAATGATACGGCTTACCGGAGGCTGGCAATTATATCCGGATCACTACAACTGTCTGGTCACCGCGCTGCAAAAAGATATTGCGACTGTCTGGGGCAACGCCATGACCTTGATAAAGCTGGGCCGCCTCTATGCCAAAAACGCGGTAAGGAATCTGGCGCTTTTGCCGGAGTCCGGAGATATTTCGCAGCTTGATTACGGCGAGAATCCGGTTCTGGTATTGGGCGCCGGTCCCGGTATGGATGTAATGCTTGATAAAATTCCGGCGCAATTAAGCGTGCCGCAGAACAGGCCCTTCAGAATTATCTGCGCCGACACCTGCATGACTTCGCTAAAAGAACGCAATATAAAACCGGATCTGGCCGTAATACTGGAAAGCCAGTTCTGGAACCTGCGGGACTTTATAAATACCCGCGGGCAAAAAATACCGGCCGCCGTTGATCTTTCGGCGCTGCCGGCTTCAACCCGGGTTCTGGACGGCAAAAATTATTTTTTTTGGACCCCGTGGACAAAACTGCGGCTGTTTGACCGCCTACAAAAACTGGGGCTGCTGCCTCCCGGTCTCCTCCCCCTTGGCTCGGTAGGATTGACCGCTGTTGAACTTGCGCGCAGTATCGGATGCGGCCCGGTAATTACAGCCGGCCTGGATTTCGCTTTTACCGTTGACTCTTACCATGCCCGCTCAAGCCCCGGACACCTGGCCCGGCTGGCTTCCGCAAACCGGTTCAAATCCCTGCTTAACGCGGAAACCGCCTATAGGGAAGGAACTTTTACGCTGCAGTCGGAGTCCGGGGAAAATGTCCGCAGCGACCCGGCCATGCGCGGCTACCGCGATTTGTTTGAGGCAGAATTTTCCGGTACAGACCGGATTTTCCAAATAAAAGGCCCCGGGCTTGCGCTGGGAGTAAAGGAACTTGACGCTGCGGACGCTTTGCGGCTGCTGACTTCCCCGCATCCGCCGGCAGCCGGCGCGTCAATGGCAAAGACACACACTGACGCGGCAGGTTTGTATGCCGGGCATAAATATTTACACGGAGAAAACAAGGCTGGGGAAAAAAAAGCTGCAATTTCTGGTTTTATCAAAAACGAAATGCAGAACCTTTTAAAACTTCGCGCTTTTTTGACAGGACAAATACCTGTGCTGGTTGTCGATTTGGACGAAATACTCGACACATGCGATTATTTATGGGCCCATTTTCCCGAATGTGCCGCCGCGGAAGGCAGACGCCCGCCGGCCTCGGATCTGGGGTTTTTAAAACGTGTTAGGATGGAAATAGAGCCGTTTTTAAAAATTTGGGAAAAGGCGTTAATCCAGGTTCAGGAACTACATTAACAGGAATTACATTAATAGGAGTAAAAATGAAACGTTCAGAAATAAACAGTTATATCCGTAATGCAAAAAGTTTTATTCAATCCAGCAGGTTCAAATTACCGCCCTTCGCATTCTGGAGCCCGGAGGAATGGAAAACAAAAGGCGCCGAATACAGCGAAATAGCGGAAAACCAGCTGGGCTGGGACCTGACCGATTTTGGAAGCGGTAATTATGAAAAAATCGGATTATTATTATTTACAATCCGCAACGGCAATTATAATAATCCAAAAAATCAAAAAACATACGCAGAAAAACTTATGATCTGCATGCAGAACCAGGTAACGCCTTTTCATTATCATCAAAACAAGATGGAAGACATAATTGTGCGGGGCGGAGACGGCTGTCTTGCCGTCAGGCTTTACGCATCAGAGGGGCCCCATAAGTTTGATGAAAAATCCCCTGTCCCGGTCGCGGTTGACGGCAGAAATTATACTGTACCGGCCGGCAGTATTGTCAGGCTTTCCCAGGGCGAGAGCATTACATTGTTCCGCGGCGTATTCCACGAATTCTGGGCAGACATAACTCACGGAAACTGCCTGCTGCTTGGAGAAGTCTCCATGGTCAACGACGACCATAACGATAACTTTTTTTACAAACCGGCAGGCCGGTTCCCCGATATTACCGAAGACGAGAAACCGCTCCACCTGCTGGTCGGGGATTA
>WQZG01000004.1 GCA_009780855.1 Treponema sp. | reverse complement strand
AGAAACAAAATCAACCTGTATCAAAAAAGATACTGGGGAAGAGTAAGAAAAAAACTGGCGTTGCCAGGAAAATGATAAAAAAAGTCGGCTAAAGGGTATTCGTTGGTTGACTTTTTATAGGAGTATTTATGTCAGATACCAGCATTGTTTATAAAAAATTTGATTTTGATACATTTAAAGATGAAATTATTAAAGAGCTTGGCGAAAAGATTTGGGATGAACTTACTTTGGACAATATTATTCCGAATATTACTGCTGAATCAAAATGCAAATGCGTCAATATGATAAAATTTATGGAGAGATTCGATAATATTGTTGATAAAGATACTGCAAAAAAAATATTATCCAGAGTACGCCATGGTTTAAAGCCTTCCCAAAGTGCATGGGCAAGAGAAAAATTCCTTAAAATCGGTAATCTTGACGAATTTATGAAGCAAAGTCTTGATGAAGAAATTTTAAAATTTGAAAAACTGCATAATGAAAACAAGGATTTTTATGGTGATATTATTACCGGGCAGGTACTTGAATATTTAAAATCCAGTCCATCCACACTGATTGGAATCAGGGCAGGTAATAAACTTCATTTTACAGCTTTCCCTGCGCAAATGCACAAATATTTAAACACAGATGATCCCAAAATGAAACGTTATTATGCATGCCATTGTCCCTTCGCAAAGGAATCAATATTAACAGAAAAGGTTGTTTCATCAACATTGTGCAACTGCAGCCTTGGACATATCAAAAATTTTTGGGAAGCCGTTTTTGACAGGGAACTTGACGGAGAAGTTCTGACATCGGCATTAAAAGGTGACCTGAAATGCACATATGCAGTATATATACCCGATGATATAATGGAATTGTATGTAAAACAGTAACAGGATATTTTATGATGAATAAAGTTTAACGTTTTTAAAGTTTATAACTCTTTACTCCATAATTGGTGTTCATTTCATAAAATATTATAATACTATTTGACTTCCGCTGTTTTTGGGCCGTTGATAAGTAATAATATCATTGCTTACTCCATTAATAATTCACCAATTATATTGTATCATCAATTATTACCGAAGTTGAGCAACGTTGACAGAATAAAGAGAATATTTTATAAATTAAATTGGGTGTATAAATGAAATTATTATTTTGTGAAAATTTATTAAAACCAAATACTGTGGATGAAGCTTTTTTAGATGAATATAATATTGCAAAAGATAGTGGTTTTGAAGTTTTATTATATGATTTCAATGATAAAAATTTAAAAACAAAATATAAAAATAATGAAATTGAAGAATTAATTTATAGAGGGTGGATGTTAAATCCATTTGAATATATTGAATTGTATAATGAATTATATTCAAAAAATTATAAATTAATAAATAATCCTACAGAATATCAAAATTGCCATTATTTACCTGATAGTTTAAAATATATCGAAAATTATACACCAAAGACAATATATAAAAAAATTAATAACGAAAATGATATAAATGTATTAATTGATATGGCTAAAACATTCAATGGGAATGCAGTAATTATAAAGGATTATGTAAAATCTGAAAAACATTATTGGGATACTGCTTGTTTTGTAGCAAATTCTAATGATAAAAATAAATTATATAAAACAATAAAAAATCTAATAGAATTAAAGGATAATTGTTTTAATGAAGGTATCGTAATAAGGGAATATCTTGAATTGAATAAATTAATAAAGCATTCAAAAAGTTCTATGCCATTATCTGAAGAATATAGACTCTTTTTTTACAAAAATAAACTATTAAATATTTTTGATTATTGGGAAGAAGGGGAATATAATAAAATGAAACCAAATATAAACTTTTTTGAAAATATTGCAAAAACAGTAGAAAGTAATTTTTTTACAATGGATATTGCAAAAGATGTTAATGGAAAATTTAGTATTATAGAACTTGGTGATGGTCAAGTGTCAGGAATAGCAAAAAATGAAGGTAAAAATATATTCTATAAAATATTAAAAGAGAGACAAACCAGCGCCATACCACACGAATAGCGCTGAGGTGCTATTCGCGCCCTCGGGTTTCGTAAAATCGTGTTCGGGCTACACCCTCTGCATGGTTTTACTCCACCACATTTTGCCAGCCCTGGTCTTGCTGCGCAAGCGCTTATTCGGGCTGTCAAACCGTCATTTACCTTTAATGTCGTTAGGTGTAAGTTTTGGCAAAAATGTTAGAAAAGCCATTGAAAAATATAAAATATTTATGTATAATTTATTTTAAAGCTAGTAATAATTGGGAATAATAAATGAACAAAAATTGGTTGTTAGATAATGCAGATTTTCCAATAAAATATATATTAACAAAAGATAAAAAATATTGGGAAAATCTATTAGAAAATAATGAAGTTCAGTATTGGATTACAAATATAAAACAAAGATCGGAATATAATGAAATTGGAAATATACACGGCAGCCATGATTACCGCATGGAAAATATATTGGGAAAATGCTCTATCTTAGGATTATCAAAAGAAATGCCATTGTTTTCAGAGTATATAAAATTCATAATTAATTTCTTAAATAAACATATTAAAAAGCGACAAGAAGAAAGTTTATCCTTTGGGAAAATATATTCATATCGTGATTATGAAACAGTATTGTCTTGTTTTTTGCCTATGCTTGGCTTTGCCGATGAAGCGTCCATCAGATATATTGTAGATAAAAGAATAGATATATTGTATAGTTTTGTTAAACAAGAAAGGTATAATATTTATGTAAATGCTTCTGAGTATAAAGGTATAAAAAAGGAATGGCAGGAATACATAATAGATCCAAAACTATATTCTGATGGAAACATCGCACTTCCAACAATACATGACTTTATTCTTTTTGCTGGTATATATAAAAAACTTGACGAAAAAAGCAGAAGCAAAGTAGAAAAAATTGTAAATTGGATATTTGATGATAGATATTTGAACTTAATTAATTGTAGATATGGATATTTTTATGTTCCAGGTGGCTCTTATAATGTTAAAGCAATCATTTTTAAAATAAATCTTTTAAACTTTAAACAATTAACTTTTGAAAATAGTGATTTGGGAGGACTGCTATTTTTATGTTTTATTTTATCACATTTTAAAACCGCACAAAAATCTGAATGGTTTAAATTAGCAATGATGTATATGGATAACTTTAAAACATCAGAGGACCATTATATTTTTCCAAAACATATGATCCTTGAAAAGCCTGATTGTTATGTTATTGGAGGAGGACATATGAATGTTGGAGAAAATAAAAAGTCAAAAAAATATAGTGAAATTATATCAACATATTGGATGAATAGGATTGAAGAAAATAAGAATTAAGAATTAGGTGTAAAAAACATAAATGAATTATAGAGAATATATAAATGTAAACAAGCACAAAACACACAATAAACGCTTCGGGTGCTGTTGGTAACCTCGGGTTCCACAAAACACCGTTCTGGTTTGGGTTTGGCGCTTGAATACCCTCTACGGTATTTTACTACATCAAAGTTTGCCAGCCCTGCAAACGCAGCGCATTTTTGTATTCGAACTATCAAACCTTCGTTTAGCTTAAATGTTATATGTCATTTTGCTAAGTGTTAATAATAAAATATTGACTAAATTTTATTATTATATAATATTAATTTTCAAGTATTTAGAAGGATTTATGGAAAAAACTTTAATAGCAATCACAGTAGAAATTAAAGAATATATAGAAACAGTTAATAAAGTTAAATTTTGTAGAATTTTCGGAAGTATTACTAAAGGTAAAACAAATAAATATTCTGATATCGATTTAGAAGTAGATGTTTCTGGAAATGATAACAGTATTTTTATTACATTGATTCCAGAAATTATAAATAATAAATTTCCAATATTATTTTATGATTATGCACCCAGTTTGATGCCAGAGCAATATATTGTATCAATGCCAATTTCTGAAGATAATCCTTTTTTAATATTAGATATAAAATGTATAGCAAATCCACATATGATGACATTACGAAAAGAAAATTTTATGAATATTAATAAATATACACATATTATTAAAGTCTTTGTCGCAAATTTTAAACATTATATTCGAGGTGATGATTGTTCAAATGAAGTATTACGAATGTATAAAAAATTATACACCAATGAAGTAAATACAAAAGAAATGTTAATAAAAACTTATAAATGGTTACAAGTAAATGCTGATAAAAAATATAAAAAATATTTAAGCAATATAAATATTGAAGATATTAAGAATATTTAAAAAATAAATCGTCGTATAATAAACGATTAATGCTCTGACACTGTTCGCGCCCTCGGGTTCCGTTCAGCTAGGTCACTTAGTTCCCAAGTCGCATTTCATCACATTTTACCAGTCTTGTTCTTTCTTCTAAAGCTTTTATCCAGGCTGGAAAGTAATCAATCTTGAATGTTATATACCATTTTTTTGAAAATAGTGAAAATATAGACAAATAATGGAATAACAAGTATAATTCCATAATATAAGTGAAAAGTAATGTTTAAAAATGAATATTGAGGTTCGGATTATTGGAGATTATATGGGTTTAGCATATGAAGCAATTTATCCCGAAGTTTTTCCAAGGGCATTGGAACTTCTAAATACAGGGATGGACAAATTCTATGTAGCTGCAAAAATTTATAAACAATTTGCAGAAAAATATGATATTCCAGAAAATGAAGTAAATACAGCAATGATTGATTTGTCACTTTCAGAAGCAGAGGAAAGCTATAAGTTAACTAATAAAAAAAGTGATAAATATGTAAGTTTAAATCGCGAGAATTTATATAAAATGAACAAAATATATTATGATAAATTAAAAAAAGAAAGATATGAAAATTTAGATTTAAGAGACGAATTAAAAATGCCTCAAAAGATAAAAAATATATTGGAAGAATCAATTAAAATACAAAAATGGATTACTGTAAAATCCGATGGAGAATATTCAACATTGCCACATCAATATGTAGTTCGGCATAATTGGAACGATTCAATAATATCTTTTGATTTCTTTTGTGAATTGTTGCGTCAATATTGCAGTGTAGAAATTTGGAAAGGAACATTGGAGAATTGGGCAGGCCGTAAAGGTGAATATTTAAGAATTGGTAATTTTAAGTATTTTGATTTGGGTTGGCCTTTAGAAGTAACAACAGTTCTAAATAGAGAAAATTCTAAATATAAAACTCATGAAGAATATAGAAACCACCCAAATGAAGAAATTTAATTTCATAATTAAGAGAGTATTATATAACTATAATAGTTTCCGGTTTCCCGTTAATATGTTATAATCAGTTAAAGGAAGTATAGTCATGGAAATAAACAGTGTAAAAATTATAAGACGGACATGCGCGTTTGAACCCAAATACAAATCCGAAACCAGATCTGTCGGGCCGCTGGATGCATACGAGGAGTTTTCTGTACAGGAACGCAGAGGCGCAGCCAAAGGTGAGACAGGGAAAAAATCTGGGTTCTTTGTTGAGATCACTACTGACGAAGGCATCAGCGGGGAGTACGGTATCATTGAAAGCCGGCCGGAACTGCTTACCATAATGGATGGTCTGTCCGACCTTATTATAGGCAGAGACCCAATGGAAAACAGGATGCTGTGGGACATAATGAGCCGTTTTGATCGCCACAGCCGCAGCAGTATCATGATGATGGCCATTTCTGCCCTTGATATAGCGCTTTGGGATCTCAAGGGAAAGATCCTTGGCCAGCCGGTTTATAAACTTTTGGGAGGCGGACGCTCAAAAATAAAACCTTATATCAGTACCCTGAGTTTTTCCGTTGAGCCTGAGGCAGCAAAGAAAAAAGCCCTGGAAATAAAGGCCATGGGAATTACAGCCCAAAAATGGTTCTTCCGTTACGGTCCGTCCGACGGAACGGCCGGTATACGCAAGAATCTCGATTTAGCCTTTACTCTAAGAGATACTCTTGGAGAAAATTACGAGCTCATGTTTGACTGCTGGATGGGCTGGACCGTAAATTATGCCCAAAAGATCTTCCATGAACTGGAAAAGGTTCGCCCTGTTTGGATTGAGGAGGTACTCCGCCCGCACATGGCGGACGCTTATCGTCAGCTCCGTTCTTGTACTAATATCCCCCTTTCAGCGGGGGAGCATCTGTACACCCGCATGGAAGTCAACGGTTACCTTAAAGAAAACATCTTCAGTGTCATGCAGTCAGATCCGGTATGGTGCGGAGGAATAAGCGAGGCCCTGCGTATCGCCGACCTTTGCGAAATGTACGGCGTCACCTTTATACCGCACGGCCATTCTCTTATGCCGGCCCTGCATGTGGTAGCCGCGATGCCTCCGGATACCTGCCCTTACTGCGAATACCTCCTTAATTTTATGGACCAAAAAAACGCCTTCTTTAAATCCAGGCCCATTGATTCGGAAGGCTTCATTTCGCTTAACGAGAGTCCCGGATTGGGAGAAGAACTGGATAAAACAAGGCTCCTGTCTGCTGAGGAAGTTCATTCATTTGAATTTTGATTAGGCAGTGCTTTATTGACGAGCGAAATGAGTGTCGCGGCTGAACTTGTTCAGACATGACCGAATGAGCGAAGTCAAAAAAGGGTATTAATACCCTTTATTCTTTTGTCAATTCCATTTCCAGCACCGCGATGTTGTTGCGCATTTCCCGGGCGGATTCGCGCGAGATGCGGCCCTGCTCAAACATGTTGTAAATGCCGTCGCGTTCCATCTGGAAGGCCTGCGCCATTATGTCGTTCATACCTTCATTTGAGCCGTTAAATCCGCTGGCTGCGATGGGTGCGCCTGTGCTGTTATTAAGGGTTTCGTCGAAGCTAAGCGATACTTCGTAATTTGATATCGCTTTTTTAACTTCCGGATTATCGCCGGCGGAGTTCAGAATTTTTAGTTTTTCCAGTACATAACGGTCATTGCTGATTTTAAGTTTATGGTACATTTCCCGGATTCGCTGTGATCTATCCGGATTGATATTCGAACGGATAAATCGTCTCAAACCACCAAAGAAGGCGATTGATGTGTTAATTATTCCCATCCTCATCCAGTTCTCGCGTGTGGTATTGTTCTTCATCTGATTTAGGTAGCTATGCGCCATTTGTTTGGTAATTTCACCCTGTTCAAGCAGCGCCATGGTATTTTCTTTTTCCCAGGCAAATGTCTTAAGTTTCATTTCGTGTTCTTCCTTGAGCTCATCATTGGCTGGATGGCGTCTGTGTTTTAAATTATATATACGCCTTAAGTAATCCCGCCTGACAATCTGAACAGCGTGAATGTTTTCCGGAGTCACCTGCGCCTGCAGGGCGGCAGCCACTGTCTGCAGCACTTCGATATACGCCTTGTTTTCTTCCATCAATTTACCGGCGCTGCTCATTGATTTTCCCTGACCCAACAAAAGCGGAAGCACAAAATCCGACAGTATAAGCGAAATCAAGATGACACTGGCTGAAATCAAAACCAGTAAATCACGCTGGGGAAAAATGGTTCCGTTGCCGAGCAGCAGCGGAATGGATAAAATACTGGCCAGTGTAACGGCGCCGCGCGCTCCCGAAAGACTGACTATGATACCGGCCTTAATTTTCCCGATTTTCATATTTGCTTCTGTATAGGTTTTTTTATGTATAAAAAGCGACCAGATAAAACGCATAACAAGAAGGAACAGCATAATGAAGGCAACATAAAAAACAATCTGCGGAACCGATACGGAAATATCTCCGTTTCCGATCATTTCTATAATGGCAGGAAGCTGAGTGCCCATCAGCAGGAACACCAGCCCGTTCAGCGTAAAGCTAAGCATGTCCCACACGCTCTCGGACGCGCTTCTGAGTTTGATATTATCGGGAGTAAGCTGGTCCCTGGCAAAGGAGTGCACAACACCGGCGGCAAACGCGGCCAATACACCCGAAAGGCCCAGAGCATCCGCCGCAAGAAAAACCAGAAACGGCGTAAGAATTTCCATCAATATGTGCAGTGTAACATTTTCCAGTCCCAGCGATCGTATCCAGCGCATAAGGAGATATTTAAACGCGGTTAATATAAGGCCTACCGCTATTCCGCCGATTGAGACCCAGACCAAATCCATTACCGCGTAGACAGGGGAAAATACGCCTGTCATTATGACGCCGATGGAGAATTGGAAGCCTACTATACCTGCCGCGTCATTGATGGCTGACTCGCCCAGGAGTATGTTCATCAATTTGTTTGGAAGTTTTGTTCGTTTGGCAAGTGAGAAAACCGCTACATCGTCGGTTGGACCCAGGGAGGCGATGAGCGCACAGCCTGCCGCAGCGGGAATTGCAGGAATAAAAACGTTCACAAGAAAGCCGCCGATAATCGTGCTGACAAAAAGCAGTCCAAAAGCCAGCGAGATAATAGGGAGTTTTAGTTTCCAGAAAGCGTCCTTGTCTATATGGACGCTGTTGTCAAAGATAAGCGGGGCGATAAAAAGTACAAAGAAGAGTTCTGGATCAAGGGTCAGGTGAAAGCGCAGCGGCAATAACGCGATAAGCGCTCCGAGTATTATTTGTAAAATGGTAACAGATACCCACGGGAAAAAACGGTTGATTATATTTGATATGAATATTGCGAATAAAAGCAGCAGCAGGAATTCGAATAGTTTCATATATTAATTAAGGAATACTAAAAACCATGATACGGCAGTCATCAAAAAGATTGACATCTGCCGTATCCCAAACCTAAACCGTGCCCATGGTTTTGACAAACGCTGCCCAGCCGTCCGCTTCCAGCGGTTCGCCGTGAGCCATGCAGAACCATTTGACTCCCTCAACAGGCAGGGTTTTTATGGAATTTTGCTGGACGGCTTTGTCTTTGTTCATAATGGCAGGCGATGTTCTGAATTTCCCGGAAGAGCTTCTTATAAGGTCGCCGCAGAATATTGCGTTTTTAAAACGAAAGGCGGTATGTCCCATGGTATGGCCCGGTGTGGGCAGCACAGAAATTTCATCAATTTTATCGCCTGTTATTTTGATTACTTCTTTTGGTTTTACGGGTTTCATCAGGGCGCTGAAAACCGCCTTAAGTCCATCGCGTTTCCTTCCTTCCATAACATATGGATAGTCAAGTTCGCTGATGTAGATTTTGCAGCCGGTTTTTTCCTGGAGAAAAGCGGCGCTGCCGATATGGTCCACGTCGTGGTGGGTGAGGAGAATTTTTTTTACATCGTCCGGCTTGATTCCGGCGGCGGCAAGTTCTGCCAGGATCGCCGCACCCTTTCCCGGCATTCCGGTATCGATAAGCGTTACTCCGTCGCCGCAGATAATTGCGTAAACATAACCGCCTTTGGTACAATCAAGCTTTAATATTCCGTCCGTTACTTTCATTTTTATCCCCCTGATCTACAGTCATGCACATTACGGCAATGCTTTTTTGGCAAGTCTTTTTCCCATTTCAAAAGCGGCTTCACAATCCTTTGGGAACTGTTCAATATGCCGTTTTTTTACCATTTCAACATCGAACATGTCAGCCGCGTATTTTGAGTAATCGTCCATCTGCTGGGTTTGGCAGGCCATTACGAACTCCGACTCCCCGATTATGCGCGATGACAATCCGGCAAGTTTTTCTGCGTATTCGGTATAGGCGGTTCCGGGCGCATTCATTGTAAAAATCCACCCTACTTTGGCGCGTTTGGCATAAACCGGTTTGTGGTCCCTGTTATAGGTAATGCCGGGGAACAGATACCGTTCCAAAAAGGATCGGATTTCTCCTGTTACATTTCCAAAGTATATCGGTGAACCGATAAGTACTACATCGGCGTCAATGGCTTTTAAAAGTACAGACGATAAATCGTCCTGTTCGGCGCATTTACCCAATTTGGACTTGTCCAGCAATTTGCACGAATGGCAGCCGATACATCCGCGGTAATTGAGATCATACAAATATATGATCTCACCCTTTGCGCTTCCTGATTTGCCTGCGGTGCTCATCGCTCCGTCATACGCGCTTTTTAACATTGCCGCCGTATTGCGGTTTTTATTCGCGGCTCCGCATATTGCCAGTATATTCATTTTGTAAACAGAGCGGTGCGGCTCTTTGCGATTATGGGTGATTCCGTTTTTACAAAACCGGATTCCGATATGATTTTAAGACTGTTCTCAAATGCGGCAGCGCTTACATGCATAGCAGGCTCCGCCAAAAGCATTTTTCCTTTCGGAGACAACACCATATAAAGCTCCTTTATCAAACGCTGCGGATCCGGCACTTCATGCATCATCCAAAAAACCAGAGCAAAATCCGCGGTTCCGTTCCATTTTTCAACCTGAAGGGAATTCCGTGAGCATTGCTGCGTTATGATGTTATCTGTACCTGCCTTAAGCGCGTATTTTTTTAATCCTGCAAGCATTTTTTCCTGTAAATCAACTGCGATTACAGTACCGTTTTTACCTGTAATTTGGGATAACGGAATTGTAAAATAACCAGGTCCGCAGCCCGCATCAATTACTGTCATGCCGGCCGTTACATACGGCGAAAGAATACTGCGCGGATCGGGAAACATTCTGCATCTGGAAAGCATCAGAAACCTTCCCGCCAGCGATGGATATACAAAAGTGTTTTTATCCATGGGTTATGTAATTATACCTCAATTTTTTCCTGTCTACAATATTTTTTTTTCAGGATTATTTTTTTTGGGCAGCGGCTACATTGGCTTTAAATTTTTGTTCAGCCTGTCAATGATTTTTTCAAAATCACGCTGCCTGGCTTCTTCGGTTTTGAACGAAAGATATCTGCCCGTATATGTAGTCTGCACGGATTTGGACATTGTGGCAAAGTTCCCGCAGGCCGGTGAAAAACCGGTCAGTTTCTTTGCAAAGGCTTTAATTTGTTCTTCTGTAATGGGCACGCGTTTGGGAGCGTCCCAGGAACCGTTTTTCTTTGCGTCATCAACTGCATTTTGCCCGGCCTCCGTCATCAGGCCGGCCTTAATCAGCGTTTCCGCTGTCTTTTTGTTCTTTTCTGACCAGACGCTTTTTTCGCGCCGTTTGGCGAAGTACTTGATATATTTTGTTTTATCGATGCTCTGCATCTGCCCGTCAATCCATCCGAAGCAAAGCGCTTCTTCCAGAGCTTCATTCGCCGTCAGAGTAATTACTTCTTTGGTTTTACCGAATACAAGCCAGACGCCGCCGCTTGTCCCGGCGTTTTTTACCAGCCATTTGCGGAATTCGGCGCGGGTTGAAAACTGCATTTCGGGTGTGTTTGTTTTCATATTTATATAGTAGTATATCCATATTATGAAAATGAACAACAATACAATTTTGATTACCGGCGGAGCCACAGGAATCGGATTCGCCATGGCAAAATATTTTGGCCGGCTTGGAAATAAAATCATCATTTGCGGCCGCCGGCAGGAAAGGCTGGAACAGGCCGCCAAAGCCATACCCGGACTTCATACTTTAAAATGCGATGTCGCGGATCAAGGGAGCCGCCAGGATCTGTTTGAGTATATAAAGAAAAATTTTGTGGACATTAACATGCTGTTTAATAACGCGGGGATTCAGCGGGACATTGACCTGACAAACGGCATCGTTGATTTGCGCAGCGGAGAAGATGAAATTGCCGTCAACCTAACGGCGCCGGTATATCTTTCTGCGCTGTTCACACCCCTGCTTGCCAAAAAAGAAAACGCCGCCATTGTCAATGTTTCGTCCGGGCTGGCCTTTATGCCCGAACACGCGTCAAGGGCGCCGGTTTATTGCGCGGTCAAAGCCGGACTGCACGTGTTTTCTGTCACGCAGCGCATTCAGCTTGCCCCGCTTGGAATCAGGGTGATTGAGCTTATCCCGCCGATGGTGGAGTCGGAACTTAATCTTGAAAGCCGCCGCAAGCGCAATATGGTCACTTCGCCCAATATGATGAAGGCTGACGAATTCGTTGAAAAGGCATTTGCCCTGATGGAACAGGATACTGACGAGATCAGGGTGGAAATGAACTGGAAACATTAAACGGGAACCAAAAGAATGATACGTAAACTTGATAATATACCTGTAACAACAACCTGGGAACAGGCGCTTGAAAAACTCAGAATAAACGATGAAGACGATGTCGCCATGGTGAGCGGCCTTTTTAAGACCGCAAAAAATATAGCCAGACCCAAGGCTCTGTACCGTGAATGTTATGTAGAAAATATTAACGGCAAAGCTGTCCGCATAGATGGAGTTGATTTTGAAAGCGATGTGCTGGCTGCAAACCTTAAAAAAGTACACAGGGTTTTTGCCTACGTAAGTACCTGCGGCACGGAAGTGGATGACTGGTCGGCCGGCGAAAAAGACTACATCGTTTCATTGTGGCTGGACATGATCAAACAGCTTTTCCTGCAGGATGCCAATAAATTTTTAAGGGACTACCTAAAAAAAGGTTATGGGTTTGAAACGATTTCCGCGGTCAACCCAGGCTCCGGCAATAAGGAAAACTGGCCGATCGCGCAGCAGGCAGGGCTGTTCGCCATGATTGGAAACGTTAAGCAGGAAATCGGCGTTACCCTTACAGACTCCTTCCTGATGCTGCCGATCAAATCATCGTCGGGCCTGCTCTATCAGTCTGATACCGAATTTACAAACTGCTCGCTGTGCGGCCGCAAAAACTGCGTCGGCCGGCGCGCGGATTTTAACAAGGAACTGTACGAGCGGACATTTGATTAATAAATGAAACGCATAATTTTAAAGCCCGGCGAAGAACGCAGGATTTTACTGGGTCATCCCTGGGTTTTTGATAACGAGATCGCCGCAGTTCTTGACAGCCAGGGTGTCGGATTAAAATCCGCCGGCGTCAAACCTGCCGTTCTTGTACCCGGGGAAATTGCCGATGTTGAGAGCTCGGACAAAAAATACCTGGGCCGCGCGTTTGTAAATCCCAATTCCAAAATTACCGCCAGGATTTACAGCCCTTCAAAAGAAGGTGTTGACAAAGGTTTCTTTAAACACAGAATCCGTGCGGCAATATTGCGGCGCATGCCGGCCGGACAGGGAAACCAAAATAAATATGACTTAACCTCGGAATCCGCCAGGCTTGTTTTCGCGGAGGCGGATTTTTTACCGGCGCTGATCATTGACCGTTATGCCGGCTGGCCTCTTGAAAAGGTTGAAGCCGTAATCAAAAATCGTCCCTTCGCATTTAATGAGACCGAACAGGCCCTGGGGCCGCCTGCATCGTGGATTGCGGTGCAGTTCCTTTGCTGGGCCGCGGATGAACGCAGGGAAATGATCCTTGACGCGCTTGAAGAAACGCTTGCAGCTCCGCTGGATCCAGGCATGGAAGCTTTGGGAAAACCCGCGGGTATAATTGAAAAATCAGGCTCAAAAGTCCGCGAACTTGAAGGATTGCCGCTTAGGGAAGGAATTGCGAGGGGAACTTTACCGCGGGGCGGCATTGTTATTTTTGAAAATAATCTGCCTTTTATTCTCAATCTGGAAGAAGGCCAAAAAACCGGTCATTTCCTTGATCAAAAGGAGAACCGCCGCCTGGCTTCTGTTTATTTGGGTGATGCCGGAGGCCGCGATTATACTGTTCTTGACGCGTGCTGTTATACAGGCGGCTTCGCCCTTCACGCGGCGCGGGCCGGAGCGCGGGCCGTTACCTGTGTGGATGTGTCTGCTTCCGCCCTGGAAACCCTGGAAAAAAACGCGGAGCTTAACGGGGTAAGCCAGGTTATTAAAACAGTAAAAGCCGATGTTTTTGAATACCTGCCGCTTGCTGATCGCAGGAAGGAACACTTTGACATGATCATTCTGGATCCGCCGGCTTTTGCCAAAAGCAAATCGTCCCTTGACGATGCTGTCCGCGGATACAAAGAAATTAATCTGCGCGCAATATCTTTGCTTAATCCGGGCGGGATTCTTGTTACCTGCTCGTGCAGCCAGGCAATGGACGAAACCCGTTTCAAACGCATGATCACAGAAGCGGCCGCGGATGCCGGCAGGCGCCTTGCTCAGCTTGACTTTAGGTTCCAGGCGCCGGATCATCCTGTTCTTGTCGGGTATGATGAATCACTGTATTTGAAATGCGGTTTTTACCGGGCCCTTGATTAGGGTTTTTCCAAATGCTGCCTTTTCCAATAAATTGGCATTAAAATTAAGAGGTATATTATGAAAAAAAAATCTGCCGGCGTTGTCCGGTATCTTGAACTTAACCTTGGAAATTCCGGCGGCAGCGCTGACAGGTTTACACCGCAGCGTTTTAAACCGGATACTGAACTTGAAGTTTTACGGATAATCAGACGGGCCGGCTGCGATAAAAAGCTTAAGGGAATATTCGTCAATACTTCCGGGTTTGCAGCAAGCCGTGAATATTTGTGGGAACTGCGGACTGCCCTGGAAGCCTGCAAATCAAACGGAAAAAAAATCATAGCGTATTTTGACAACGCCGATTTGGATCTTTACTGCCTGGTATGTGCCGCAGACAAAATTATTATGGAACAGGGCGGAATGCTGAACATCATCGGTTATTCCTGGGGCAGGCTTTTTGCAAAAGAAAGCCTTGAAAAACTGGGAGTCGGGTTCCGCGAGCTGCGCTATTTAAAATATAAATCGGCAAATGAGACCTTCAGCAGAACTTCGATTTCTGATGCTGACAATGAGCAATACGGCGCGTATCTGGATGAAATATTTGATTTAACAAAAAAAGCCATAATTAAATCCAGATCCCTTGATGAAGATAAATTTAATTCAATCTTAAAAGACGGGATCGTCCTTTCCCCATCAGAGGCCAAAAGCCGCGGCCTGGTTGACGAATCCGGCAGGGAAGAAAAAGTGCGCGAGACAATCACCCGCGCGGAATTCGGGGAATCAGGGGAAGGCGAAGTTTTTTTTATATCTGCCGGGAATCCGGGATTCAGTTTATTAAATCAGGGTCAGAAAGCTGCCCGTTACGCGCCCGCGCGGGCCGGGAGGTTTACCAAAACCGAAATCGCAGTAGTACACGCCAAAGGCAATACCGATCTGGAACGCGGTATGGGCTGCAGGAATATTGCAAGAATAATCAGGGAACTTGGTAAAAAACCCAGGGTCAAAGCCATTGTTGTCAGGATTGATTCCCCCGGCGGAAGCGCCGTTGCCGCAGATTTTATCGCCGCCGCAATCAGGGACACAAAAAAAGAAATTCCGGTCGTGGTAAGCATGGGGCAGACCGCTGCTTCCGGAGGTTACTGGGCCGGCATGTACGGCAGCCATGTAACAGTAACGCCGTATACATTGACAGGTTCCATCGGCGTAATTGGCGGCTGGTTTTATGACAGGGGGCTTAACGGAAAACTGGGACTTGGTAGCGGGAGCCTTATACGGGGAGAACACGCGGATCTGATGACCGGTATATTTATTCCCCACAGGGATTTATCGGATGATGAAGAAGACCAGTTCAGGCGCTGCCTGCTCGATCTTTATGCGGAATTTGTAAAGAAGGCCGCAG
Organism: Treponema sp.; assembly: GCA_009780855.1. GTDB lineage: Bacteria > Spirochaetota > Spirochaetia > Treponematales > Breznakiellaceae > WQZG01. The sequence continues at coordinate 69,277 of WQZG01000004.1, read as the reverse complement.
AAAGCCGAAAAATTAAAAATGATGAAATGGAAAAGCTGGCCCAGGGAAGGGTATATTCCGGCCTGGCATCGCAGCGTCTTGGGCTGACAGACAGCCTGGGAGGTTACCTTGAAGCTCTGGACACGGCCAGGAAACTTGCCGAAATTCCAGAAACAAAAAAAATCCACATCCGGGAATACCCGCGCCCCAAATTTTTGGAAGGTCTGGCTTCCAGATTGTTTGTTTCCGCCGGACTAACGCTGCCGTCCGGTCAAACAGCTTTTTTCCCGGCCGCCCTTAAGACAATTGTTCCGGGAAACGCGTCCGGAAAAATTCTGGAAGATTTGCAATACCGCATATCCAATAACGGCAGGGCTATGCCGATTCTTCCTTTTGGGCTGGAATAAAAGGCGGCGGAAAATCGGCGGCGCCGGCACTGCGGCATTGACCGGCGCACGGTGAACCGGCGCTGACCAGCTTGAATATTTTGTCAGAATTTTCTATACTATCCCTCTATTAATTTGCGTTTATGTACTTTTATATAGAGGAGAGGATCCTATGAAACGGACTTATCAACCCAGCAAAGTTAAGCGTAACCGGAAATTTGGCTTCCGGGCGCGCATGAAAACACGCGGAGGACAGCTGGTACTTAAAAGGCGCCGGGCAAAGGGCCGGATTAAATTGACAGCTTCTGACGAGAAGAAGCCGTATTAGTGCGGCCCAAAGGGAAGCGGTAATATTGACGGGTAAACCGCCGGTTTTACATAAGTTTGCCTTCCCCAGACAGGAAAAATTAAAGGGAAGGGATGAAATTACCGGGGTTTTTAAGCGGAGAAGGGCGGTTTCCTGTACAGGCGCCAAACTTTTCTACTTTACTAACGGTCTGGAGCGTAACCGGATAGCTTTTACTTTTTCCCGGAAATTCGGGAATGCTGTTGAACGGAACCGGGCCAGGCGCCTGGGCCGTGAGGCTTACCGGCATCTTAGACACAGAATCAAGCCGGGCAATGATCTGGTACTACTTGTTTACCCCGGGAATGATAATTTCAGCTTCCGCCTGACTCAGCTCAGAGATTTAGTCGGCCGGGCTGGTCTTTTACGGCAGGATATAAAATAATGTCAATTTTACAGAGGATAGCCGTCCTCTTGATTCGTTTTTATCAAAATGCAATTTCTCCCTATTTCCCGGCATGCTGCCGTTATGTGCCTACCTGTTCGGCCTATGCCTGCGAAGCTGTCGAAAAATTCGGTTTTTTTAAAGGCGTTTTTTTGGCTGTAAAACGCCTGCTGCGCTGCCATCCTTTTCATCATGGCGGTTACGATCCTGTGCCTGACAGCTTCTGTCTGTTTTCTATTAATAAACGCAAAGGAATATAAATGGAAAAACGAACCATTCTTGCTGTTGTTCTTTCGGTTGTAGTTATAATAGGTTTTTATTTAGTCCAGGCAATGTACACCGCTTCAAAAGAAATGGAAACTCTGGATCAGCAGGGTACGGTGGTTACCGCGCCGGTTCAGCCGGCCGAGGGTTCCGCGCCGCAGACTGCAACCGTGCAGGAAACCGCCCCCGTTGTCCAGCAGCAGCCGGCCGCTCCTCCTCCCGTTCTGGTTCAGGATACAGGTGTTAATCCAATAAACGATACCGGTAAAACAACGACTGTTGTTGTCGATACAAACCTGATACACGTAACATTGTCTAGCGCCGGCGGAGACATAATCTCCTATGAACTCAAGGAACATTTGGACAAGGGCCAGCCAGTTGATATGATTCTTGCCGGCAATGCGCCGCCGCATGCCTTCAGCATTGGTTTTGGGAGCAGGGAAGATATTCTTGCCGGACGGGTGCAGCCTGTTACAGCCAATTTTGAGGTCAGACAGGTTTCCGATTATTCTGTTGAATTCGCCAGGAATTTTTCAATAGGTTCCGGAGATTCCGCTGGTATTTTTACCCTGATCAAGCGCTATGACTTCAAACCCAATGAATACCTTTTCCAGCTTACCGTTACCCTTGACGGCGGTCACTCTGTCGGCAGTTTTGATTTTAACGGAAACGGTTACACGCTTATCTATGGCCCGCAGATTGGACCCAATTTTGTAAAACTGGATCAGCGCGCGGAATACCGCCAGTACCTTACTTTTACAAAGAACAAGGTTAAACAGGAAAAAGTAAATACCCAGATAAAGGACGTTCCTTCCTGGGCGGCCATTATCGGCAAGTATTTTACCCTGATTGCCATTCCAAATATGAATCAGTTTGACGTGTTTTTCTCTGACCAGCGGGAAGAAGGAATTCCAAGCGCGTCGCGTCTGCTGATATCAAGGCCGTCAGTTAACAGTTCCCGTATCGAAGATCAATATTATTTTTATCTGGGCCCCAAAAAACCGGAGATCCTGGATACCTATTATAATGGCAAGAACAATTTTACGCCGCCGTTAAGCGGTTACCAGCTTTCCGGCGCTGCCAAAACCCAGGCTTTCTTTTCCATACCGCCCCTGGAAAACCTTCTTAAATTTATTCTTATGGCTCTGTACAAAGTCGTTCCAAATTACGGAGTCGCCATCATACTTCTGACCATTCTTGTTAAGCTTTTACTTTTCCCGCTGACCAGGAAGAGCTCTGAATCAACCATGCGCATGCAGGCGCTGTCGCCCAAGATCAAGGAGATTCAGGATAAATACAAAGATAACAAACAGAAGATGAATATGGAAATGGCGGATTTCTATAAAAAGGAAGGGTACAATCCGCTTTCCGGCTGCCTCCCCATGCTAATCCAGCTGCCGATCTTTTTTGCCATGTACAATCTGTTCAACAACCATTTTGATCTGCGGGGCGCCATGTTCATACCGGGCTGGATACCCGATCTTGCGCTTCCTGAATCGGTTTTTAATTTTGCCCCTTACCAGATACCGATTGTCGGATGGAGCGACATACGGCTGCTGCCTTTCCTTTATGTGGCTTCCCAGCTGCTTTACGGCAAAGTAACCCAGACTCCGGATCAAAAAGGCAATTCGCAAATGAAGCTTATGCTTTACGCGATGCCGTTGATTTTCTTTTTTATCCTGTACGATGTTCCTTCCGGGCTGCTTCTGTACTGGATTATGTCCAACGTCTTAACCATGGCCCAGCAGATGATTATCAATAAATACATTGCGCAGAAAAAAGCCGCTTTAAAGGAACCGGAACCGGTTATCGCGCCTACGCGTAATTCCGGCGCACGAACTCCGGTTTTACCGCCCAAAAAAAGAAAGAAGAAGTAGCATTACAGTCAGCCAAAGGTTAAAGGCCATTGGCTGCATATAAATAGGAGAATCTTATGGTTTATGAATTTGAAGGCCGTACCGAAAAAGAAGCCATTGACAGGGCCGCGGAAGAATTGGGGCTTCAAAAGGATGATTTTGATGTGGAAATTCTGGAAACCCAGCGTTCCGGTCTTTTCAAAAAAGGTTATGTAAAAATCCAGGTGCACACAAATCAGGAACCCGGTAATACCGAAAACGCCGCTGCTGCTGATGAAAACGCTGTTGCCGCTCCCCAGGGAGGCCAGTTCAGCCAGGCTGTTTTTGGAGATCCGGAACCTAAAAACGAGTTTGAAGAAAAAATGATCGGTTTTATCGAAGGCCTGATACAGCGGATGGGTTATACCGCCAAGGTTTCTGTATTGTTCAGGGAAGACCGCAAACTGGGTCTTAAAATTGACTCTGACAGTTCATCCATTTTAATCGGTAAAAAGGGAAAAAATCTGGACGCATTGCAGCTGCTGGCCAATATATACGCAGGCAGACTCGGCCATGATGATATCAGGATAATACTGGACAGTGAAAATTACCGTATCCGCCGTGAGGAATCGCTTGTGCGGCTCGCTTACACAGTAGCCGACAGGGTGCGCGAAAACCGCAGTTCCATTCTGCTTGAACCCATGAATCCGTTTGACCGCCGCCTTATACACACAACCTTAAATGATATCGCCGATGTTGAAACCAAAAGCGAAGGAGAAGGTTTATATAAGCAGGTGCGTGTATATTACAGGGGAACCGGCGGCCGGTAACCAGCAGCAGATAGTTAGCGGCAGATAACCGGCGGCGGGGACCCGCAAGCAAGGAGCGGAAAATGATGAAAAAAAGTACGGTAATTAAAGTTTTGTTTACATTTTTGTTAATGTTCTGCGGTTTACCAATGCTTTTTGCCGCCAATCTGCAGGATTTGCTTAACAGCAGCCAGATTGATCAATTAAAAGCCGGCGAACACCCGGCCCAAGTGCAATTCAAAAACAATGATTTGCTGCTTGTCCCCAATAACGTTACTTTAAAGCGCATGATAGATACCATTCGGACTGATTTAAATCCCAGTGTTATTGCCGAAGAACTTTTTCTCTATCAAAAACCGGCGCACACAGACGGGAGCGACTGGACAAGCGCAGAATTGGCGGCCCTTTACAATCAATCCGTATCACTTAGCACATTGGCCGGTATTCAGTATTACTCCGCAAGCCGCAGCGCCATGAGAACTTTTTACGAAACTTCATCGGTAATTGATGATCCGGCCGCCAAAAACCTGCTGCCGGATCCGGTATTCGCAATGCCCCGCATAGAACTGACCCTGTACGCCAGGCAGAAAGACCTCACATTCGGCGACAATATTTATCAATATACTTACCGTTCTTATCCCGGCGCCCTGGTTTTTATACAGGAGAACCTGACAGATATGAAGGCCGGGATATTTACAGCAGTAAAAAAGAATAATCTGCATTCAGTTTTGGCCATGCTGGACGCAGGCGATCAAATCCTGATTTACGCTGTCTCCATGGCCAAAGCTTCATCCGTTCCCGGAATGAACGACAGAATAGGTTCTTCGTTTACCAACCGCGCGGAAGCGATAATCAAGTGGGTAACATCAAGGGCAGATATCGCCTTTGGAAAAAATCCCTAGTATTAATTTATAGCAGCTTTGGATAATCTGTTTGTTCCAGGTAATCCGGCTTACATTGTTTTTGCCGTATTATTAATAATCTGCGCTATACTATTTCTCTTTATCGGCCTTAAAATCGGCGGCAGACATGGCAGAAGACAGGAGCGCGCTGAATGGGAAGGCGGCAAAGTTGAAGGCATTGTCAAATCCAGGCTCAAACAGTCGCGCGCTGTTCTTGGCGGGCTGGTCTCCGAACAGCTTGCCCCGCTTTTGCCCGGGTTTCCCTTTGATCCCGGCGACTGCCGTTTTATCGGCAAGCCCGTTGATTTTATAGTCTTTAACGGAATGAACGAAAAAGAAATTAACGAAGTAATTTTTCTCGAAGTAAAAAGCGGCAAAAACCCAGCGTTAAACGATCAGGAAAAACGCCTGCGCGAAGTTATCAGGTCGGGCCGGGTGCGGTGGGTGGAGTATAGGAGGGAGGATAATTTATGATTAAAAAACTGATCCAGCATGGAAATAGTGCTGCTTTAATATTGGATAAATCTATATTGGAAATGTTAAATATATCAAGTGAAACTACTTTTGAATTAAGCACTGACGGGAGAAATATTATATTATCTCCCCAAAACAGACAAAATCAGCATAATGATATATTAAGTTCACTTGAAAAAATCAATTTAAAATACGGCAAGGTTTTGGAAAAACTCGGTAAATAAAAAATGATCAAATTTCTAACTTTATCGGAAGTAATGCTGATACTGGAAAATCAAATAAACAATTATGGAAATATTAATTTAAACAATATACTTCATTAATTTTTTCTCCCAATCTTGTGGGAAACCAATGTGATAAAAATTAATTATTTTAGAATATTCATTTATTAATGAGCAAATTTTTTTATATATTTCATTATTCCATTTATCGGGATCAGTGAAAAGATTTCGCAGTACCATTATTACAGCAAAAAGACTTCGCTCGTTACTTTTATCAAGTTCCGGTATACCATCAGGTATTGAGGTGAAAATTCTATAATATAATCTGCCAAAATGAGCACAAAAATTTCGTAAATCTGTAGAACATCTTAACCAACTCCTAAGTGTCTTATTATGGGTTTTATAAAATTTTCTTGCAATATATTTTTGATCATCTATCGGCAAATCTGCATAAAAATGTGATAACGTTGTAAATGTGAATAATTCGATTATTACCCAAATCGGGAAAATACCACCATATTTTTTTAAATGATGCTGAACAAAAGGTTCTTTTATTCTTTTCTTTTTTTCATCATCTATTCTGGACAAAAATTTTGTATGATCATGTTTCGGGTAGTAGTTTTTATTATCTAAATATCCTAAAGCACCGTATTTTTGAGCATGATAATAGGCAAGTGATGATCTAAGATTGATCTCAATTTCTTCAATGGCCAAAAACATTAAATTGCGAATTTTTCGGTCAAATTCATATATTTGATATACAGTATTAAAGTCAGTTCCGGCTCTGTAAGTTTCGTCTGGTTGTTTAAATGGTAAAAAGTAAGCTGTTAGGCGGTAATAATTTACTTTTGAAAGTATTTCAATGGCCTGGCTTTCATCTGCAATTATACAACCCCTTAATCGAAGTTTCTCAATTTGTTGTTTATAAGTTGTAGGTGGTTTTATTGTAGCCATAAAAATGTCCCCCCACTGTTACACTTCACAAACCTGTAAAACAGATTTGGAGAGGTGCGGGGGGGTCCTATCATTTTTAATATAAACCATAACTGTATTTTTTGCAAGCATTTTTTTTAAATATCTAACATTGCCAGCTTTCGTAATTAAACCTTCCCCAGCTTAAAAATAATCGCTTTCTTCCCCGAGACCAGTACCGGTATTTTACCGTTAATCGTAAGCATCCCGACTTTTCCGACTGCGGCTTCCACTTCCTTCTCCGCCGCGCTAAGAATTACCGCTGTACCGCCAGCTTTTAATAAACGCGCAAAACAACCGATAATTTCATCGTAGAGCCGCTGCAGCGGGACATCGGTTTCTTTATACAGGCCCCAGGGCGGATCGGTTACAATAACGTCAATACTGCCCTGGCCGATTAATTCCGGGACAGAGCGGAAATCGGCTTTAACAATTTCGCATCGTTCATTTTTAAGGCCTGGTTTTGATTTGGCAATTTTTACACAGGCGGGATCAAGGTCGCTTGCGTAAAATTTTTTTACCGGGAAATGCCTGCACGCGGCCAGCGGAATAGAACCGTAACCGCAAAAGGGATCGGAGGCGGTTTGTCCGTGCTTGAGTTCCGCAATTCGGCAAAGGGACCAGGCCAGCTGCGGACTTAACTCTCCTGGGTGCAGAGATTTTTCACCGGCGCGGTTATTGGTCAGGCGCTTCATGAATACGCAAAAACCTTCGCTGCGGTATAAAAACCAAAACTCTGTGTCCGGGTTGCTGCGGTCCGGCTTCAATGATGAAATTCTTTCTATAAACTTTTCCATACCAAGCCGGGATTTTTCGCTGATCGAAACCGGTTTATTTTCGGCGGAGCACACCAGGCGGAAGCTTTGGATTTTATTGTTGTTTTCTGATATAACCTGCATTGCTTCCAGGCTCCGGTTGTCTAAAGCATTTATAATTTTTTTAATGTGTAATTCAATCTTCGCCTGGCCATTATATTTGTGAATTTCGTCTATATCGCATTTAGCTTTTTTATCACGAATTTCATCTATATCGATCAATGCGAAAATATTGTTAAAGCAAAAAAAATTCAGACTGTCATAAGTAACACCTGTCTTAAAAATTACAGCACCGTCCAGTAACTTTAATATTGAAACATCAGGCAGCCGCTCGCGTATTGCAACCGCGATAAATTCCTGCAGACCCGGAATGAATGTAGCATAGTAGGTCAATATTTCTCCGTTTAAATCAATGCATTACCTGCCGGTATTTTTAGCTGCAGCCTGTCGTTCCGCCGCAGGTATCGCACTTCATGCAGGTTCCGTTGCGAATAAGGGTAAAGGAACCGCAATTGGGGCAGGCCTCGCCTTCGTAACCTTTGATCCTGGCTTCCAGTATCTGGGCGTTTGCCAGGCCGTATTTTTGCATAAAATTTTCCATGACAGGTTCAGAAGGCGTATGGGTGGAGCTTGTCCCGTTGCTTTTTGTTCCGGTAGCCAGAAGGTCCTCCGGCTTTACCTGGGCCAGGTCGCTGCGCTTGAGGTAGCTGATCGCCAGGTCGCGGAATATATAGTCAATGACGCTGGTAGCCATTTTTACATATTCATGCCCCTGCACCATGCCGTTAGGTTCAAACCGGATAAACGTAAACTGTTCAACGTATTTTTCCAGCGGCACTCCGTACTGGAGCCCCAGGGAAACGGCTATGGCAAAACTGTTGAGTAAGGTGCGGAAGGCAGAGCCTTCCTTCTGCATATCAACAAAAATTTCCCCAAGCTTGCCGTCTTCGTATTCGCCGGTCCGTGTAAAAATCGAATGTCCGCCGATTTTAACTTTCTGCGTATAACCGATGCGCCTGTTTGGCAGGGACTTACGCTCGCCCCTTACCCGGCTCTTTCTCCTGTCCGGACTGACTCCCGGGGTGTAACCGTAATTTAAATCATGTTCCACTCCCAGGATTGTATCCGCGAGCGGGTCTGTGCCCGGAGCAAAGGAAGACAGCGGCTGCGAGAGTTTGGAACCATCCCTGTACAGCGCTACTGCCTTGAGCGCTTTTTTCCAGGCCATAATGTAGGCGCCCTTTACATCTTCGTAATTTGCCGAATTGGGCATATTTATGGTTTTTGAAATTGCCCCGGTAACAAAAGGCTGTACAGCGGCCATCATGTCTACATGAGCTGTCCATGGAATCGAGCGCTTCCCGTTTTTTCCCGAAGGCGTCGCAGTGTCAAAAACAGCGTGGTGTTCCTTCTTTAAAACCGGAGCTCCCTCAAGACCCATGGTTCCGCAGGTATAGGTTTCCGCCTTTTCAATTTCTTCCGCGCTAAAGTCCAGAGCCCTTAAAAGGCTGAACCCGGGTGTTGAGTAGGTTGCCTCAGGAATTTTAAGTTTCTTTTCAAAAAATTCTTTCCCCAAAATCCACGGATTAAAAACGCTTTCCAGATTCATTGCCGAGGCGACAGCGGCTTCCGCCGCGTTAATATTTTCCGGGCTAAAACCTTTTGAGGCCAGGCTCTCGCTGTTGATTACCGGGGAAGTCGCGAAAGTTTTATGTCCGGTCGCGTAGCAGACAATTCTTTCAATTTCTGAATCTTTATAACCCAGGGCCTTAAGAGCCGGCGGCACCGACTGGTTTATGATTTTAAAATAACCGCCTCCGGCGAGCTTCTTGAATTTTACCAGTGCGAAGTCCGGTTCGACTCCTGTAGTATCGCAGTCCATAAGGAGGCCTATGGTTCCGGTAGGCGCTATGGCAGTAACCTGCGCGTTGCGGTACCCGTGTTCTTCGCCAAGCCGGAGGGCGGTATCCCAGGTTTGTTTTGCCGCGTCAAGCAGATATGCCGGACATTTTTCCTGGTCAATGCCCTGCGGAATTGTATGGAGTTTTTCGTATTCTTTTACCGGACTATTGAAGCATGCCCTGCGGTGGTTCCGTATTACACGCAGCATTGCTTCCCTGTTCTCATCAAAGCGCGCGAATGTGCCGAGCCCGGCAGCCATGCGCGCCGACTGGGTATACGCTTCTCCTGTAAGCATGGCGGTAAGCGAAGCCGCGATCGCGCGGCCTTCAGGCGAATCATAGGGCAGGCCCATGATCATCAGCAGGCTGCCCAGGTTTGCGTAACCGAGACCAAGTGTGCGGTATTCGTAGGACAGCTCTGCGATTTTTGATGACGGGAACTGGGCCATGACCACCGATATTTCAAGAATGGTTGTCCATATTCTTATCGCGTGGAGATACGCCTGCACGTCAAATTTTTTAGTTTCGCTGCTGTAAAAAAGCGACAGGTTAATCGAAGCCAGATTGCAGGCCGTATCGTCGAGGAACATATACTCCGAACACGGATTGGAAGCCCGTATCTCGCCTCCGGCCGGACAGGTATGCCAGTCGTTGATAGTGGTGTGGAACTGCAGGCCGGGATCCGCGCAGGCCCAGGCCGACTGCGCTGTCTTGTCCCATATTTCTCTGGCCTTTAGTGTTTTTACGGTCTCTCCGGTTATGCGGGTGGTAAGGTTCCATTCCTTGTCCTCCAGAACCGCTTTCATAAATTCATCGGTAAGGCGGAGGCTGTTGTTCGAAGACTGGCCGGAAACCGTATTGTATGCCTCATCATCCCAGGCTGTTGAAAAAACTGCCGGATTGATTTTTGTGTCGCCCTGTTCCAGTCTTCTCAATATCTGGTAAATATACGATGAAGGAATATTATCCGTAAGCGCGCTGCGCAGGGCAGAGGCAAGATCGTAATTTTTATTTGCGTTAAATTTATCCGCCTCCGGCCCCCTAAATGCCGCAAGCGCTTTTTTGATTCCCTCGATATGTTTTTTTATTGTCCTGGAACCGGTGACCATCGAAGCTACCTTGTGTTCTTCTTCCTGTTTCCAGGCAATATATTTTTCCACATCCGGATGATCCGCGTCCAGAGTCAGCATCTTTGCCGCGCGCCGCGTAGTACCCCCGCTCTTGATTGCCGACGCAGACCTGTCGCCGATTTTTAGGAAGGACAGCAGCCCCGATGAAACCCCGCCGCCGGAGAGTTTTTCGTTAAGGCCCCTTATCGCGGAAAAATTTGATCCTGTGCCGGAGCCGTATTTAAACAGCCTTGCCTCGCGCGTGACCAGATCCATTATCCCGCCTTCATTTACCAGATCGTCCTTGAGCGAGAGGATAAAGCAATTGTGAACTACGATATTGCCTGCCAGGAAATTTCCGCTTTGAGTCTGGATATCATAAACCGGCATTTCACCAAGATATTCAAGTCTGACAACCTGTTCATAACGAACAGCCGGAATTATTTTCCCGCGTATATCTGTTTGCAGCGAGTCTGAAAGTTTTATTTGTTTCTCTTCCGATATAAAACCAATCATGCCCTGGAATTTTTTTCTTTCACTCTTATATGCAATTATCAGCTGATAATAAACATGACGGTCTTCCCGCGAATCCGCGCATAACGAAATACGGCTGTATATACCAAGATTTGCAAGAAGCTGCTGCGCATTGTGGATAAGATCAATTGATATGCTGCCTAAAACAACATCATATGAATCATTATTTCCCTTGTGGCTGCGGACAGTTGCGTCAGCCTGGAAAAGGGAGCGCAGATACGCAGCCGCAATTTCTTTGCCGCCCTGTAATATTATATCGGGAATCTTAATATCAAGGCCGCGTTTATCAGCCTCATATTTTTCTATAAAAGGCTGGAGTTTTTTTCCGTACAGTCTTATCCGCCGCAGATTAAGCGTTTCGTTTTTGGTTTCAACTGATGACACATGATAATGAATATCCCGGAATACATTCTGAATATGCGGCATCAGATAATTATATTCATCATCGCCTGCTGTCATAAATTCAATAGTCCAGGAAGTATTGGTTCCGTTGTATTGTCCGGCAAATCCGTCTCCGCTCAGCCAGCCTGCAAGAATTGCCTCACTTACTTCCAATTCTGTGCAATTTAACGCGGGATTAACTGCGGTACCGGTTATCTGCATAAGTTTCATTCCGTTATGCAATTTACCTGCTTCAATCCATTTTGGTTCTTTTGAAAATTCTTCTTCGCCGTCAAATGCCAGAACAAGATGATCCGGAGTAGCTTCCAGGCTGTTGCCATTTTTAAGTACTACCCTGATTACAGGCTTTATGCCGTTTTCTTTGACCGCTATTATTTTTGTAATACCGTCTTTATCAAATACTTCTGTTCCGGATGCATTCTTCTTAACCAGTTCGCTTATGGAAATTAGTCCTTTTGGCGTACTGATAAGAGAGTGCGCCGGGAGACACGCATGCGGCTGAGGCCTCTTGTAGGCGCTGTCGGATTTTACCACTTTGCCTTGTGCCGGATCGAAATAAAAATGGCCCTGGGCCGGACCGTCTATTCCGTATACTGAATACAGTCCGGTGTTAAACCACTGCGGACTGTTGGGCGCGGCCATCTGGCGGGCCAGCATGTAACAGGTCTCGTCATAAAAAGCTTTTTCGTCTTCCGGTGAATCAAAATAATTGTTCTTTTTGCCCCATTCCATCCAGGTATAGGCCAGACGATGGAATACCTGGCGGGCATCGTGCTCGGCGCCGTCGGCAGGCAGGACATTTCCCGGGTCCGTGAGATCCTGCGGATCTCTTAGATCAGCAGGAGCCGACGGATCAGATGAACCATCTGCACAGGCCCATTTTTTCCATTCGTAGATTTTTTCAGACGGTACTCCGGCTTTTCTGAAGTATTTTTGTGCTATAATGTCTGCGGCAATCTGGCTCCAGGAGGACGGAACAATTACAGTTTCTTCCGAGAAAATGGTTCTGCCGTCAGGGTTGCGGATTTCGCTCTTTCTTTTTTCCCAGACTATATCCTTGTAGGGTCCCGTTTTGGGCCCGGTAAACAGGCGGTCGATTTTCATTATTTTCCCAAATCCTTTATATATAGCGTGTTTTTTTTCAGCATACACCATATACAGCGTATGATCAAGTACAAAATTGATTTTTTATTAAAATTTTTGTATAATTAGTGTCTGTCCATAATGTAGACAAACATTAATTATAAAACCAGGGAGATTTTATGGATATTGGTAAAAAAAAGCAAAAATGGCTGGATTTGTATCAAGGCAAAGAACGGACCGCTGTGGTTATTGAACAGAAGGATTATGGAACAGCGCCGTTCCTAAAATCACCTGATATGAACGAATTTTTTGACTGGAACATACGCCGCTGCCGCTTAATGCTGGACAGTCTGGACTGGCTTGATGACGATTTGATTCCCCATGTCAGTCTTAATACCGGAACCCATATTTTTGCTGAAGCCTTTGGCTGCCCTGTTTTATATCCCGGGGATACCAATCCCTATGCCCGTCCGTGTGTATTTTGCGCCAATGATTTGTTAAAAATAAAACAACCGGAACTGGAGAGTTCATCCCTAATGAAGATTCTGGAGTTCGGTTTAAAATTAAAGAAAGCTGCGCCCCTGGCAATGATCCAGCTTCCGGATATTCAGAGCCCGCTGGATATTGCCGCGATAATCTGGGATAAAACCGATTTTTATTCGGCCATGATCGATGAGCCGCAGGCGGTCAAAGATCTAATGGAAATGGTTTACCTGCTTCTTACCCAGTTTCTTGATTTATGGTTTAAAACTTTTGGAAAAGAATTTATAGCGCACTATCCTGCCTATTATATGCCCTATGGAATTACGCTTTCCGAAGATGAAATCGGTTCCATTAGCGCCGGGCAATTCAAAGAATTCGCCTGGCCTTTGCTTTGCAGGCTTTCCGCACAATACGGCGGAAAAATCGGGATCCACTGCTGCGCCGACGCCAAACATCAATGGGGTTTATTAAAATCCATTCCCGGATTAACACTTTTTAATTTCAGCCCGCATCATAACATTGAGAATGCCGCCAGGGAAGCGTCGGTATTTTTTAGGGACGGCCCGCCGTTATGGCTGCGGGGACCGGACATGAACGGGTATCATGATTTTCGATCCAGGGCCGTTCTGCTTGGCAAGGCCGATTCAAAAGAAGAAGCCATTGAAGTATTAAAACGGCTAAGGGATTATTCCGCGCGGTTCAGGGCTGTCTGATGTTCAGAGCTGCCTGATTGACAGTGCCGCCTGACTGTAATTTCCACGCGTTTATAAATTGCATGGCGTATTGCTGGATGCCGTCAAAATATTTATTAACAAAATCCGCCAGTTCGGGGCCCAGGTAACGGTAGTGCCAGCTTTCCCAGCGGTAACCGGTTACCTCTTCAAGGTTCTGCGGAAACGATAAAGACCATCCGAATTGGGCAGCGTTTTTTTGCAGCCATGCCGAAGCCGGGGTCTGCGCAAAAGCGTCGTCAATCGGGTAAAAATCAACAGCCAGGCCAAGCTGATGCTGGCTTTTCCCCGGTTTTGCTGATTCCCTGTCCGCCTGCTGCTGCCCCAGCTCGCGGATGTTGCGGTTATAAACTTCTTCCTGGTAATCGTAGGAACGATAAGTTGAGGCGGCTTCAAGTACAACTCCGTCCAGCCGCGCAGCCGCGGCCATTGCAGCCAGGGATTCCGCCGCCGGTTGGCGGAGCATCAGGCCTGCTCTGCTTACCCTGTATTGGCCGGCTTTTAATTCGACCAAATCTGCGGGAACGTAATCTCTTTCCAGACTGTGCTGTTTGTCCACCAAGAGAGTAAGGCCGGGATCCAAATCCAAAAGCGTTACAAGTTCCATCGCAAAATCCGGCCCCTGCACAAGATACGCCAATATTTTATCCCTCAACGAATCCGGCAGTCCGGCCATTTCGATAGTCGGGCTCCAGTAATCGTCAATAAAATTTTCTCTCACGGTTTCCGTTTTTTTGCCCGCGGTTGTTTGAATATCAGATACCATTTTAAAACCAGCGGCTGCCTCGATATCCGCAGCAGGTTTGGCTGTTTTCTTTGAACAGGAAAACAATATTGTTAAAAGCATTATTATTAAAAAAAAATCGAATAAAAAAAATCTGCCGGTATGTTTCATAATTCCGGTTCTCCGTTTAGCGCGCCGCTTTTTTCATCTATTCTACCGGTTAATCTTACTTTAATAATATCGCCGGGGTACATAAAATTTATTTTATCGGCCGGGGCTGTTACCATGACCGCTCCTTTTACCGAACACGCATACCTCGCGTATAATGTTCGCCCCGCGTACAATGTACGTGGGCCTTCAAGTCTGCCTGCCGGGAAGGGATCTGATAAAATTCTGACCGGCAGTTTGGCGTCTGTTAACGCGCCGGTTTGCCGGCCTGAATCTCCGGGCATTTTTTTGGCCGCCGGATTTTTACCGGTTTTTTCGGTTTCCTCAATTTTCCCGGCATATAAAAAACTTAGGACTGCCCTCTCCTTTGGTATACCGGCGGAGTCCGACAGCTTTTGCAGCTTTTGCGGGGCGTCATCTGTATCAAACGGGAAGTGGCACCATTTGGCCTTTTTCCCCTTTAACATACCGCCCGGGAAAGGACAGGCTTCCATGTGTAAACACGGAGCATAAATTTTAAATCCATCCCGGGCAAGAGTGGATCGCAGGCCGGTAATAAATTCGCCGGAGCGCGGAATACCGGGTTCCACAACCAGTACGCGGCTGTCATTGGTTCCAGCGCAGGAGGCAAGAACCGAGGCTGCCTGTACGGTTATGGTTTTTTGCCCTTCAGAATCTGCCGGGGAAAAGTCCCAATAAATTTCGTTGAATACATTAATGGCCGTAACAAGGGCCGCGCTTTTGCCTCTTAATATTTTTGAAGGATGAATAAAAACGGCTTTGCCGTTGGTCTTTATTTTAAAATTATTTTTTATCAGTTCACCTTTTATGGCTGCTATTTCCCATTTATTTTTTCCGGCAAGGGCCGCGAATAGTTTTTTCCCCGCCTCAAGAACAGCCGGAGTCCGGTCAAGACACACAAAACGCAGGGACATATCGCGGAGATCCGGCCGGCAAATCCAGAGCGCGATTGTCAATGTGAGCGGACCAGAACCGATGTCAAAAACCAGGTCTCCGTCTTTTAATTCCAGGGGAATGGACTCCAGGAGTCTGCAGAGTCTGAACACATTCCACGGCAGGAAGTATCTGAGGTATGCTGAAAGCAGATTTGGTTTACCAAGGTATGAATGTCCGCGTTCGCTGCGGTTTGATGTGAACAGCGATGACAGATCCCTTATATCCATTGGGAGGCCGCCGGCAAAACGGCGGGGCAGCGGGAATGTTTTTTCAACAGTATTAAGGAGTCCGTCAAGAAGCGCGCTGGTTTTAGGTTCAAGAGGCTGGAACAGATTCATCATTCTTTTCTTTCAGTAAGAAATAAATATGGAGAAGCTCGGAACGCAGCTGGGAAATCCGGCTGTGTAAATCCTGATCGCTTCCTGTCATTTCCCGGTACAGTTCTTCTTTTGCGCCTTCCAGGGTAAACCTGCGGTTATAAAGCAGGTGCCGCAGCCTTAGCAAAATCTGCAGATCCCTGCCGGAATAAATCCTGCGGCCGTAGGTGTCCCTTCCGCTCCGTATAAGGGGAATCTCCTGTTCCCAATAACGGATCACATGGGGCTTAACATTAAGCAGTTCGCTGACTCCCGTCATGGTATAAACGGCCATTCTTAATTCCGCCTGAATCTTGAGGCCCTGCCGGAATTGGTTTTATTGTAATTGGCCCTGTTGGGATCGGCTTTGTCGGACGACGCCCTTATTTCTATCTCAACCGGTATTAAAGAAAATCCAAGATCTTTCCGTACCCTGTTGCGCAGATAAGCTGTATACGGTTCGGTAACAGCCTGTTTGCGGGAGACAAAAAACACGAACTTTACCGGATTGGCTGATAATTGAACCGCGTACCGAATCTTAAAATGTGTCTGCCTGCCGACCGGCGGCGGGTATTCGGCCATCCATCTTTCCACTGCCCGGTTGAGTTCTGCGGTTTCTATGCGGCGGTTAAGCTGGCCGTACATGCGGATTGCAATGTCCAGCAGTTTGTCGGTATTTGTTCCGTCCCTGGCGCTGATGCCTATCACCGGGGCGTATTCCATTTTGGGGAAAAGAAATCGCACCCTGTCCTCCGCGGCTGCAAAGGCGTTTTTAATCTGGGGCATCGCGTCCCATTTATTGAGAATAAGAATTATCCCGCGGCCCTTTTCGTGCGCGAGCGCGGCGATCTTTTTGTCCTGATCTGTAAGGCCTTCCTGCGCGTCAATTATCAAAAAGACAATTTCCGCTTCATCAATTGTTTTAATGGCGCGGTTAACCGAGTAGTATTCGATATTTTCTGTAACTTTGGTTTTGCGCCGGATTCCTGCCGTATCAAGTACCAAAAAGTTCCTGTTTTTCCAGGAAAAAGTTCCTTCCACGACATCGCGGGTCGTACCGGGAATATCGGTAACAATCGAAGCGGCTGAGGCTGTGAGCCTGTTGGAAAGGGTGGATTTGCCCGTGTTTGGTTTGCCAAGCAGCGCTATACGGATAAAATTGGGAATACCGGATTGTGAATCCGGATTATTTGCGGAACCGGAAATTTTATATTTTGCCAGACGGCTTGCTATAGTGTCTTCCAGGTCTCCTATATTGTCGCCGTGCTCTGCGGAAATCATCAGGATTTTTTCAAAACCTAATGACAGGAGGTTCCACGCGTCGGCTTCTCTGCGGCCGCCTTCGCATTTGTTTACAACGGGCAAAAGTTTTTTTTGATACGGACGCAGCAGGCCGATAAATTCTTCGTCCTCCGCTGTTACTTCGCCGGCTTCCAGGATTAGGATGATCAGGTCGGCCTGTTTTATTGTCTCCAGGGTCCGCTCTACGACTGCGGCCTCAAGGGAGCCTTCCGGGCTGCTGTCCCTGTCAAGTTTAAAACCGCCGGTATCAACAAGTTTTATTTTTACATCCCGGATCAGTGTTTCCGCGCTGATCGGATCGCGGGTTACGCCCGGCGTCGGATCGGTAATTGCCCTTCGTTTATGCAGGAGCCTGTTAAATAAAGTTGATTTGCCGACATTGGGCCTTCCGGCCAATACAACCATTGGTATCATTGAGCCAGCTCCGGAACAGATTTAAGCCGTTTGTTGGTCCAGGTCTGCAGCAGTGCGCTGTTTGCGGCTGCGCTTTTACCGGCCAGCAATTCTCCTGCCAGATCTTCGCATTCGGCGGAGGTAAGCTCCCTCATGATTTTTTTTACAAGCGGAATGGATGGAGCTGTCATGCTTAATTCATCGAGCCCCAGACCTATTAACACGGCCGTCAGTTTTGGGTCGCCGGCCATTTCGCCGCACATTGATGTTTTAATGCCCTTTTTGCCGGCGGCTTCAATTGTCATTTTAATTGATCGCAGTATTGCCGGGTGGAGGGGCTGGGCCAGGTAATCTACTTTTTCGTTTCCGCGATCAACGGCCAGTGTGTATTGGATCAAATCATTGGTACCTATTGAAAAAAAATCCGATTTTTCCGCAAGCAGATCCGCGGTAATCGCGGCCGAAGGCACTTCAATCATTATTCCTGTTTCAATTTTTTCCGCAATCGGCTGCCGGAGTTTTTTACATTCTGACTTTGCTTCTTCCAGCAGGGCCAGGGCTTTTTCAAGTTCTTCGATGCCTGTAATCAGCGGAAACATTATTCTGGCATTGCCGTTTACGCCGGCGCGCAGCAAAGCCCTTAGCTGGATTTTGAATATCTGCGGCCTGGAAAGCGAAAAACGGATTGCGCGCCAGCCCAGCAGGGGATTTTTTTCGTCCCCGCTGTCAAACTCCGGCAGCAATTTATCTCCCCCGATATCCACTGTGCGTATGGTTACCGGCAATTTACCCATGGTTTTTAAAACGCTGCTGTAAGCCGCATACTGCTGTTCTTCGTCAGCGGCTTTGCCGGAACCAAGGAAAAGGAATTCCGAACGGTAGAGTCCGATGCCCATTGCTCCGTAACCGCATGCGGCCCCGGCTTCCTCCGGGAATTCTATGTTGGCTTTGAGCAGAACACCGCGGCCGTCTTTGGTTTCCGCAGGGAGGCCGGCGGATTTTACGGAAATTTCTGCGCTTGAATTATGAAAGACGGAATTGCGGAATTTTTCCAGTTCATCCTTTCCGGGATCTATATATACAGCGCCGCTGTCTCCGTCAATCGCGAGCTCGCTGCCGTCCATAATTTCGTCAAAGGAAGAAGCCAGTCCCATTACAGCCGGGATATTGAATGTTCTTGCCAGGATCGCAATATGTGAAGTACGGCCGCCCGTTCTTAAAACAAGGCCTTTGACATGGTTTTTATTCATGGCCAAAATCTCGGAAGGCGAGAGGTCATCGGCAGCCGCGATTACATCAGTATCAGGTATTTTTAAAGTTTTTTTCTGTACATGGAGAAGCTGTCTTAGCAAATGCCCGGAGATTTCGTTAATGTCGGCTACCCTCTCGCTGAACATCGGGTCCCCGGACGCCTCCATTGTCTGCGCCAGTTTACCGTAAATTTTGCGGACAACAAATTCGGCGTTTTCCAGTGTTTGCTTTATTTCTGTCTTAACCTGATCCATGATTTCCGGATCCTGGATCATCATTATGTGCGCCGCAAATATATCGGCCTGTCCGGCAGCCTCGCCCAAAGCTTTTTTGTGAATGGACTGCAGTTCTTTTTCCGCCTTGTCATAAGCGGCTTCCAGGCGTTTAAGTTCGGCTTCAAGCTGATCTTTTAGTATGGTATAGCGCTTGATTTCCGGGAGAATCTCGCTCTCGTAAACATAAGCCTTCCCAATTGCTTTGCCCGCGGAAGCCGGAACGCCCGTAAGTTTTTTCATTGTTATTGAAGAATAATCCAAAGGGCGCTAATCTGTCAAATGAAAATATGGCTGATAAAAATAACCGTGATTCCGGGCTGCCACAGCAGCGTGAGCTGCCGCTTAAGGCCCCAAACTGTTTTCAATGCAGGCATTTTAAAATAAGCTGGGATCCTGCCTTTCCGCATTCATGTACTGTCTTTGGCGTCAAGTGTAAAAATCTGCCGTCCATGGAGATATTTTTATCGACCGGTAAACACTGCTTTCTTTTTGATAAAAAGGAAGGGTTAAAATGAAGACCGCCGGCACGAAGGCTGCAGAAGCGGAGACCGCAGAAGTAAAGGCCGCTCTGCCGGGTAAACGGACTGTCTGCCTTGTCCAGCCGCCTTTTGTCCAGCTCAGCGGGCCTTATCCGTCTGTTTATTATCTGCGGGCATTTCTTGAAAAACGCGGGTACAAAGTAATTGTGCGCGATCATTCGATCGGCCTTTTTTTACGTATATTTTCGCGGACCGGCCTTGAACGGATTTTCGCTGATATTAAAAAGATAACCGGGACTGGAACACCGGCGTCCGGGATTGGTTCCGGCTCCGGCCTTAGTTCCGGCATTGGTTCCGGCGCGGCATTTCCCAAAAACCTTCTGGCGATCATCAACCGTTTTTTATCAGAAGAAAAATTATGGCTTGCATGCATAGACAGGCTTGTTTTATTCCTGCAGGGACATGACAGGGAATGGGGGCATTTTTTGACCCTTGCCAACGGCAGCCTGCCCGGCGGCCCCCGAGCCGATGCTTTTATTGCCAGGATGAACGGCCAGATCCTGCCTGAACATGCCGGACTTCTTGCCACATACATGCTCTCTGACCTGGCGGATCTTATCACGGCAGCGCTTGACAGCGGGTTCAGCCTGATACGGTATAATCCCGGCGCCGGCGCGCAGGATTTTAATGATTTTAACAAACTGGAAAATGACACAAAAAGCTACGTCATGGAAAATTTTTACCGTCCTTTTTTGGAAGAAGAATGGGAGCGGCTGCCATCCGGAGCGGAACTTCTGCTTGGAATAACAATTCCGTTTCCGGGCTGTTTTGTCCCGGCCCTTGTCTGCGCGGATTCCGCCAAAAAACGTTTCGGTAAAAAAGTAATTACAGCCGCTGGCGGCGGTTTTGTAAATACGGAATTGCGGTTTATTGGCGGCGAGGCTGACAGCAAGGCTGACAAATTCGGTTTTTTTAAATATTTTGATCGCCTTTCGCTTGACCGCGGTTATGCCGATTTGGTTTCGGTTCTTGAAAACCGCGAAATTGACATCGAAGCGGCAAAATCCATAAATGACGAAGCTGTAAAAACAATTTTCCCTGATTATACCGGTCTGGATTTTTCCAGATACCTTTACCCGGTAGATGACGCCAATCCCATGCACAGGCTCTGGTCAGACGGGCATTGGCTCAAAGCTTATCTCGCCCACGGCTGTTACTGGCATTCCTGCGGTTTCTGCGACATAAGTCTTGATTACATTAAAAACTTTATCCCCGTTGATCCAAAAGCCCTGTTCGATCATCTTGTCTGTCAGGCAAATAAAACCGGCTGCCGCGGCGTACATTTTGTGGACGAGTCGGCTCCTCCGGCTTCCCTAATAAAATTCGCGCTGCATAACCGCTCTGCCGGTCTTCCCCTTGTTTTTTGGGGGAACGTGCGTCCGGAAAAAACATTCAGTTTTGACGCCGCGGCCGTACTTGCGGCAGGCGGTCTTGTCGGTGTATCCGCGGGTTTTGAAACTGTTACCGATGCCGGATTGCGCAGCATCAACAAGGGCGTCACTGTCAGGGATCTGGTTTATTTCTGCGCCGCGCTCAAGGAAGCCGGTATTCTGGTTCATGCTTATTTAATCTTTGGGTACTGGGATCAAAGCGAAGAAGACATTATTGATTCAGCAGAAATTATCCGCCAGTTTTTTTTCCACGGCCTGCTGGACTCCGCTTTTTGGCACAAGTTTACCCTTACCTGCCATTCGCGTTTGTATGCCGAAAAACAAAACGGCCTGCATCCGGGTCTGTCCGTTAATGCCGCGCCCGTCAATTCTTTTTGCCTAAACGATCTTTCGTTTAAGGGAGAACAAAAATTTGAAAAGTATTCCCTGCCCCTGGAACGCCTGCTTGCCTCATGGATGGACGGATACGGGCTGCAGCCGCAGGACAGTCATTTGATGCAGGAAGCTTTTCCGTTTAAAATAAAGCCTCCGTCAGTCGGTCCGGACTATGTTCTGTCAATTCTTGACCAATACGGCAGGGACAGGAACATGGAGAGGAACCACGTCCCGGATACCATAACAGGAGAGTCCAAAACCAACAGTGCCAAAACCGGCGGCGTCAGTGCCGACGGCGCCAGGGTAATTTTTTTGGGCTCCGCGCCCAATTCGGCAGACGGAAAAATTTTACAGTGGAGATGGCGGTTAAAAGAATGCAGGTTCGCGGTTAAAAATAACAAAGAGGCCGCGGATTTTTCAAACCTGCTTGCCGCTGCGGACAGTCCGATTGCAGCGGCAGAATTTTACCGCGGGCTGGAAAAAATACTTGGCTGTGATAGCGCCAAAAAAACCTGGGGATTACTGCGGAATAACGGGCTCAGTCTTTTGGCCTGATGTAAAAACGCCCGTTAAGCTGTTCAGTTTTTATTATGTTGATAAATGCCGCGTAGTCGATTTCTTTTATGCCCTTGATAAGATGATCAACCTCGTTGGCGGCCACAACTGAGTAAAGCATCACCCTTTTCGCGTTTTCATATTTTCCCAGGCCTTCAAAAGTTGTGGCTCCGTGGTTTGTCATCCTGTAGATTAACGCCGAAATTTCATCGGGTTTGTCGGTAATTACAAACAGGGTTTTTTGCTGGTAACCTTTATATAAAACAGATATGGATACGGTTGTGACATACTGAAAAATTATCGAATACAGCGCCCTGTCCAGGGAAAATAAAAAAGCAGCAACAGCCAGAATTATGCAGTTGCCCGCGAAAATCTGGTTCCAGGAATCCATCCGGTATTTCTCCGAAATTATTATCGCTATAAAATCTGTGCCTCCGCCGCTGGCGTCCGCGTAAAGACACAGCGCAGTCGCGACCGCGTTTAAGATTCCGCCGAAGACAGCCGAGAGCAAAGTATCCTGTAATCTGATGGCGTTAATAATGAGTACGGTGATCTTTGCCTGGGGCATCCAGTCGGTAAGAAGGCCGCAGACCAGAATCATAAGGCAGGAGTAGGCCGTAAATTTTTTACCTACAAATTTAAAACAAATTACAGCTGGAACGGAATTCAGAATAAAGAGCAGAATGCTGAAGGGAACATGTAACGAACCGTATTGCAGGCATATCTTCTGGATAAGAAGGGCCAGCCCCGTAAAGCCTCCCGGAATAAGGTTGCCCTGGCTGACAAAGGTATTGATATTGAGGGCCATTAAAACCGCGCCTGCCAATACCAGGACAAGGCGTTTTACGGTTATAAGGACAGGATGACTTTTTGGCATATATTCATTATATAACACACTTAATCCGCGAAAAAGCCCTTGCAATAAAACATTATCGTTACTAGTATTATCAGTAGTTTTTAAATAGGAGAATGTTGGATATGGCATTTGCACTGAGCAGTTATCCTGTCGCGTACAGGGCTAAATTTGAGAAGACCGGCTGGAATGAGGAATATATTGTAAAGACCCACAGAAAGCCGCAGGAAGAAGCAAAAATGAGCGAGGCTGACAGGAACGCCCTTGTTGATTCAAGAAATTTTTATCCGGACATGCCGCTGGTAAATTATACGACCCAGTACGGACTGGGATGCTTTGAAGGACTCAAAGCTTTTCCCCAAAAGGACGGAGGCTATGCGATCTTTAGGCCGGACAGGAACGCCGCCCGGTTTTACCGTTCGATGGAAGGCCTCTATATGCCGCCTTTTCCCGAGGATAAATTTGTCAAAGCCTGCATAGAAATTATCAAACGCAACGAAGGCCTTGGTTTCTGCCCCAAGTATCAGAATGAATGGGAAAAAGATTCGTACATGAACGCTGATTCCGTTTATATCCGGCCCTTTACAAATGCGGAAGGCGGGATTGGCGTTAATATTTCCAGGGAACCCTGGGTGATTATCGTAGGTACAACTGTCAGTTCATATTTTTCCGGAGGAAGTTCTGACGCGGTTACAACGGATCGCGTCCGCGCGACTCCGCATGGCACGGGCTGGATAAAAGCGGCTTCCAATTATACCATTGCCGCGATGGCCAAACACGAAGCCCTAAAAGCCGGGTTTATGGAATGCATTTTCCTGGATGCTGAACATCATAATTTTGTCGAAGAAGGATCTTCGTGCAATATATTCTTTTATTTAAAATCCGGTGAATTGGTGACCCCCGCTCTGGGAGATACAATACTGCCCGGTATTACTCGTTCCAGCATAATTGAGCTGGCCCGTGATAAAAAAATCAATGTCAGCGAACGCAAAATTTCCATAGAAGAAGCCCAGTCCCAATCAAAAGAATGTTTTGTCAGCGGCACGGCAGCCGGCGCAACACCCATTACCAGCATTACCCACAAGGGAAAAAAATCTGAATTTAACCATGGTAAAACCGGTGACCTTACCGCAGAAATCCGGGACATACTCAAGGGGATTCAGTACGGGAAACTCCCGGACAGCAAAGGCTGGATGGCCGCGGTAAACTGAAAGCGCCGGGTGCAGGGCTTGCCCTGCGGTATTGATACCCTTTATTCCCTCCATTTGGGTTTGACTCCGCACAGGCCAAGTATTGTAAGAAAAGTCATGAACATTGGCGTAAACACGCATTGTAAAATATAGGCCGCTCCCTTTTTTGGAAGGGATACGCCAAAAAGGCCAAGAGTCGCGATTGTGTTGGCTGTCATGGAAATCAAAACAGCCGCTGACAGGGGCCACAGCGACGGAACAAACGGCAGTATTGGAATTGCGATTATTCCCATGGAAATGGTGATCATTAAAAAACCAAAGTTTAAGCGTGTGTTAAGATCCGGGCTGAACAACCCTCCGTTGTTCCAGCGCAGTGTCTGGATGATAAGAGTCTTCCAGTCTTTTTCGCCCCGGGTCATGACATGAATGTCCGGTTTGATGCCACAGCGTATTTTATAACGCGAACCGGAGCGTATTTTTGATATTAATGCCGCGTCTTCTGTCTGGGACGGCGGTACGCTGCCGTATCCTCCGATTGCATCCAGACTCGTGCGGCTGATGATCAGGTTGTTGCCGAATCCTCCGCCGGCGGCCCCTATTCCTGTGGAAGCCGCAAGATACATATAACGCACAGCGTGTTCAAAACACTGGTATAGATGGAAAAATCCCTTGCCGCCGCTAATCTTAAGCACCGGCCCAAGAACCGCGCCGGTCTCTGGATCTGACATACGTTTTACCATGGACGAAATCCAGCGCGGCGGCACAACGCAGTCCGCGTCCGTAAACAGGACAAATTCCCCAGCCGACATTTCGATGCCTCTGGCAAGAGCGTATTGTTTGCGGTTTGGTCCGGGGTTCTCCGTAAGTGTCAGCAGATGCATTGTCATCTTCCTGCCGGATTTTCCGTCTGCGGTATTGTTTTCCATGATGAATTTATCCAGCGCTGCCGCGCTGCCGTCAGTTGATCTGTCATTGATAAAAATTATTTCGGTATTTTTATATTCCTGCTGCCCCAGACTCTCAAGCAATCCGTCCATGCGCTGCATTTCGTTATGAATGGGAATAATAACAGAAACCAGCGGCTCCCCTGTCTGGCCGCCATTGCATGCCTTTTTATCCCGACGCCATTCCAGGAAAAGGCCCAGCATAAGAAACGCATGCAGTCCTGTAAATATAATAAAAAACCCAAAGCGGAAGATATTATATATTTGCCACAATAACGGTTCCATAAATTAATCATACCATACTATTTCATACTGTAAAAATAAAGTATTATTATTTTTATCAAGTTTATTATTTTTTAACGGAGAATTATTAAATGGCAGTTGTTGTTAATTCGAAAAAATGGAAGTTTGAAACCCGGCAGATCCATGTCGGTCAGGAAAATCCGGATCCGGCCACCGGCGCCCGGTCCGTACCAATTTACCAGACAACCTCTTTTGTGTTCCCCAGTTCGGAGGTGGCTGCCGCGAGATTCTCGCTCAGCGAACCTGGTTTTACCTACACCAGGATCAATAACCCTACCTGCGATGTTTTTGAGAAACGCATTTCCTCCCTGGAAGGCGGGATGGGCGCCCTTGCCCTTGCTTCCGGGCAAGCCGCTACGGCAATCGCGATTCAGAACATAATACGCTGCGGCGATCATATAGTCTCGGATAACCAGATTTACGGCGGCACCTATAATTTATTTGCCCATACCTTAAAAGATAGGGGAGTGGAAACCAGTTTTATTGACGGCAGCAGGCCGCAAAATTTCGCCGATGCTTTGCGGCCCAATACCAAAGCTGTTTTTATCGAAGCGCTTGGTAATCCGAATTCCACTATAATTGATATTGACGCAGTAGTTAAAATCGCGCATGACGCCGGCGTTCCGGTATTGATTGACAGTACCTTCGCGACCCCTTATTGCCTGCGGCCAATTGAGCACGGTGTTGATATAGTCATTCACTCGGCCACAAAATTTATAGGCGGCCATGGCGGCTCCATCGGCGGAGTCATTGTTGACGGCGGTAAATTCGACTGGTCTGCCGGCGGCAAGTTTCCCGGTATCAGCGCCGAAAACCCGTCCCTGCACGGAACCAGCTATTTAAAAGTAGCCGGTCCCCTGGCCTACATCGAAAAGGCGCGCGGCCTGCTGCGGGATACCGGCCCCGCGCTTTCGCCCTTTAATGCATATCTCTTTATCCAGGGGCTGGAAACCCTTTCGCTGCGGGTGGAGCGCCATGTTTCCAACGCGCTCAAGGTTGTCCAATTCCTTAAATCGCATCACGGGGTGGAAAAAGTTAATCATCCATCCCTCCCCGAACACAGGGATCATCAGTTATACAAGAAATATTTTCCGCATGGCGCAGGTTCGATCTTTACCATTGAAGTAAAGGGCGGTATTGAAAAGGCAAAAAAAGTTACCGAAAGTCTCCGTCTCTTCTCTCATTTGGCAAATGTCGCTGACGTTAAATCCCTGGTAATTCATCCGGCTTCAACAACCCATTCGCAGATGAGCCCGGAGGAACTTGAAGCCGGCGGAATCAAACCCAATACATTAAGGCTTTCGATAGGCATCGAGCACATAGATGATATTCTTGAAGACCTGGATTCTGCCCTAAAAAACTGAGGTATCCTGAATGGCAATAAAATCATGTTTTACCAGGGAAGAAGCCTGGAAACTTTTGCGGCAGTACAACAGCGATCCTTTCCACATTCAGCACGCCCTTACGGTTGAAGGCGTAATGAAATGGTATGCCAATGAGTTAGGTTATGCAGAAGACGCGGAGTTCTGGGGCAACGTCGGCCTCCTCCACGACATCGACTTTGAGAAATTCCCTGCCGAGCATTGCGTCAAGGCAGCGGAACTGCTGGCCGCTGCCGGCGCGGATAAGGCTTTTATACACGCGGTCTGCTGCCACGGCTACGGGCTCACAGCCGTAACCGATAAGCCCGAACACGAAATGGAAAAACTACTTTACGCCGCGGACGAATTAACCGGCCTTGTCTGGGCGGCAGCGATAATCCGTCCGTCCAAAAGCGTAATGGATATGGAAGTAAAATCTGTAATGAAGAAATTTAAAACACTGAATTTCGCGGCCGGCTGCAACCGCGAAGTAATAGAAAAAGGCGCGGCCGAACTCGGCTGGGACCTGGATAAATTAATCGGCCAGACAATAATGGCCATGCGTTCCTGCGAAGCAGAAATAAAAACCGCCATGGAAAAAATTTGATCCGAATTTTTATCTCACAAAGGCATCGAACCTTCGGTTCGCGAGCTCACGAAGGACACGGAGTAAGAAAGATAATAATTAATTCTTTTTATTTTTTCTTTATTACTCTGTGTTTCTCTGTGATCTTTGTGAGCTCTGTGAGAGATTCTTCCATGAGAAATTTTTATGAATAAAGCTGTTGTCGCTATGTCGGGGGGAGTGGACAGTTCGGTCGCTGCTGCTCTGATTAAAGAACAGGGCTTTGACTGCATCGGCGTAACCTTAAAACTGTATGAAACAGAACAAACCGGAGCCGTCAGGGCGGCGGCTGTAAGGGGCTGCTGTTCCCTGGCCGATGTCAAAGACGCCTGGCAGGCTGCCGCTAAACTCGGTATTCCGCATTATACACTTAATTTTACCGAAGCTTTTGACAATGAGGTTATAAAGCGGTTTGTTGATACCTATGAGTCGGGCGGTACGCCAAATCCCTGTATCGACTGCAACCGTTATATCAAATTCAGCCTTTTGCTGCTGCGCGCCCGGCAGCTTGAATGTGAATTTCTTGCAACAGGCCATTACGCCCGTATTGAACGCGATCCGTCCGGCCGTTTTTTGCTTAAAAAATCCGCTGACCAAAAAAAAGACCAAAGCTATGTTCTTTACTGTCTTACCCAGGATCAGCTTGAGCATACAATTTTTCCCCTGGGTTCATTGACCAAAGATAAAGTCAGAGAGATCGCGGCGGCTCACGGATTTATCAACGCCGCAAAACCGGACAGCCAGGATATTTGTTTTGTTCCCGGCGGTGATTACGGGACTTTTATGGAAACATATACCGGCAGACATTATCCGGGCGGCGATATTATTGATCCGCAGGGTAAGGTTATCGGAAGGCACAAAGGCATAGTCCGTTATACCCTGGGTCAGCGCCGCGGTCTTGGAGTAGCCGCCAATGTACCGGTTTATGTTACCGCAAAAGACATGGCCGCCAATACCGTTACGCTTGGGGATGAATCTATGCTCCTTTCCAAAACCCTTTACGCCGATAACATAAATCTGATTGCCTGCAGTTCGCTGGAAAAACCTGTCCGCTGTACGGTAAGGACCAGGTATCTGCAGAAGGAAAAACCTGCGGTTGCCCAGCAAATCGGCCCCGATAAAATCCGGGTGGATTTTGACGAAGGCCAGAGGGCGGTAACTGCGGGCCAGGCCGCGGTTTTGTATGACGGCGATATTGTTATAGGCGGCGGAACCATTTGCGCTGACCCTGAACCATTAAAATGAAGTTTTTAGCCAATGTTTCGTCCATAACTCCGTTCAAAGCTCCAAAAGCATCCGCATCGCTTAAAGCTATTTTTTTTGATATTGACGGAACCCTGATTGACCGCCGGGGAGGGCCTTACAGCGAAGACGTGGCGGCCATGCAAAAAGCTGTCAGTTTGGGACATCTGCTTTTTATCAATACCGGCAGGTCATTTGCCAATATTCCGGCCTGCATTCTTGATTTACCTGTGTGGAAGGGAATTGCGGCAGGCGGCGGCGCCCATGTTTTGCTAAGGTCCCCGGAGGAGCCCGGAGGCGGCAATACCGGGTACAGGACGATTTACCATAAATGGGTGCCGCAAAAACCGCTAAAAAAAATTTGTTCCTGGTATCTGGAGAACAACAGACAATTGGTACTGGAAGGCGAAAAAGAATGTTACCTCATCTGTCCTTCGCCGCGTTCCTTCAGTATACGTACTCCGATAATTATTAAAGACATGGACGGCATTAACAATATATTCGCAGATGACTATATTACAAAACTTACTGTAAACGGTTCGGTAACCAAGGCGGAATTTGAAATACTCTGGAACTTTTTTAAGGTTAACGCCTTTAGTGATTATGCCGAGGCCATCATTAAGGGAGAGAGTAAAGCAAAAGGGATAAAGATAATTCTTAAGGCAGCCGGTATTAAAAGAAAAAACAGTATTGCCCTTGGCGACAGCGCAAACGATTTGGACATGATCCGTTATGCCGGCCTTGGCGTTGCCATGGGAAATGCCAGTTCCCTGCTAAAGGCCGCAGCCGATGCGGTTACAGCGGCTTGCGGAGAAGGCGGGGCCGCGCGGATGCTGGAAAAATATGTTTTATAAAAAGTTTATTAATGGAGCGTTTTGACCCAATCTTCAGCCTTTTTCTTTAACTCATCGGGATTGGCTTTTCCCGCTTTGGTAAAATCAATTTCACCAATAATCGTATTACCTGCAAGTTGTGCTTTGAGCCTGTTAATGGTCTCTCCGGGGCCGCCGGCATGGCAGCAGTACAGGGCGATTTTTTTACCGGTAATTTTTACCTGATCCAAAAAAGCGGTTAGTATGACAGACGGACCTCCGGCCCAGACAGGAGTTCCAAGAATTATCAAATCGTATTTTTTTATGTCCAATGTAAAAGGTACAAGCGCCGGTTTCTTTTTTTTCATTGATATCGAAATTGCCCAGAAGAAATTTGCCGGGCCCCGGCGTTTCTTTGGATCCAGGGTTTTTATTTCATAAATGTCCGCGTTAAGCGCGGTTTTTAAAAGACCGGCTACACGCGCCGTGCTGCCTGCGCCGGAATAATACGCTATCAGTGTTTTCACAGCTTCACCTCTTTATGGAATTTAACTATAATTAATTATGCCATCTAATTACGATTACCGCAAACCCCTGCTCAGGATTTTTGCCCATTTTTACCGGCCCCATATGAAACTTTTTCTGGCCGACATGTTCTGCGCGGCCATGATTTCCGGAACCGATTTGGTTTTTCCCATGATGACCAAGTATACAATGGAAAAACTTCTCCCGGGCCAGCTTTATAAATTTTTCTTTATCATGGCCGGCTGTATGGTGCTGCTTTATGTTTTTAGAATGGGATTTTCATTTTTTGTAACTTACTGGGGCCACGCAATGGGCACCTATATCGAAGCCGACATGCGCAGCGACCTTTTTAACCATCTGCAAAAACTCCCGTTTTCTTATTATGACAATAACCGCACCGGACAAATCATGAGCCGTGCAACTACCGATCTTTTTGAAGTAACCGAACTTACCCACCATGGTCCGGAGGATCTCTTTATCTCCCTGCTGACCCTGGGCGGCTCGTTTTTCCTTATATCCACAATCCGGTGGGAAATGGCTATTGTGCTTATGATCCTTGTCCCCATAATGATCGCGGTTGCAATTTTTTCCAGGAAGTCGCTTCAGAATGCATCCAGAAGGGTCAAGGAAAGAACTGCCGAAATAATCGCGAACCTTGAGTCCAGTGTTTCCGGTGTGCGGACCGCAAAGGCCTTTACCAACGAACCTCACGAAATCAAAAAATTCGGCGTGGGCAATGAGAACTACAAGAACGCCAGAAAAGCCTATTATAAAACAATGGCATATTTCCAGAGCCAAATTGAATTCATGACGAATTTTTTGGTGGTACTCGTTATTGCCCTTGGAGGATTTCTGATAATGGGCAGCAAAATGACTCTGCCCGATCTTATCGCCTGCAACCTCTTTGTCGCCGCCTTTTTACAGCCAATACGGAGAATGCAGAACTTTGTCGAACAATTCAGCACAGGAATAGCCGGATTTAACCGGTTTGTTGAAATCCTGCGCATAAAACCGGAAATAGCCGACAGTCCCAGCGCCCGATCCCTTGATAAAATACGGGGTGATGTCGAGTATAAAAACGTCACGTTCGCCTATACCGAAGACGAGGAAGCAAAAGATCACTATGTCTTAAGCGGTGTAAGTCTTTCGATCCCGGCGGGAGGCACCCTGGCCCTGGTTGGTCCGTCCGGCGGCGGCAAAACAACGCTCTGCCACCTGCTGCCAAGGTTCTACGACATCCACAGGGGAAGCATTACAATTGACGGAGTTGACATCAAAGACATTACCCTGGATTCTCTGCGGAAAAATATCGGTATAGTACAGCAGGAAGTCTTTCTGTTTGCGGGAACCATCCGGGAGAATATCGCTTACGGCCGGGTCGCCGCAAGTGAAGAAGAAATAATAGCGGCGGCCATGGCGGCGGAGATCCATGAAGATATAATGGAAATGCCGCAGGGTTACGATACTGTTGTCGGGGAACGCGGCATAAAACTTTCCGGCGGCCAAAAGCAGCGTATTTCCATAGCCAGAATTTTTCTCAAAAACCCGCCCATCCTGATTCTTGACGAAGCCACCAGCGCCCTGGATTCCGCCACCGAATTCAAGATTCAGCGCGCGCTTGAGGAACTCTCACGGGGCCGCACCACCATGGTAATAGCCCACCGCCTGTCAACCATAAGAAACGCGGACCAGATAGTGGTTATAGACGGTCGCGGCATAGTACAGCAGGGCAGCCACAGCGAACTGATGGCCCGCGGCGGCCTTTACGCGGAACTGCACGCAGCGCAATTCGGCATGATGGAAATAGCTGGGTAGTGCAAATTTCCGCGGCGTAATTGTACGCTGTAGTTTTTAATGATAAAATGGAATTGTTCGGTAACCCGGAAACTGACGTTTCCGGATAATTAATTCTAAATAAAGAGGCAGCCATGAAATGCTACCAGCCAAATTACCCGCGGCCGCAGTTTGTGCGGGGCGAAGGTCCCATGTCGTGGGAAAATTTAAACGGAAAATGGGATTTTTCATTTGATGATAATGACGAAGGAATCGCAAAAAAGTGGTTCGGCGCTTTCCCGTCCAAAAGTGAGATAACCGTTCCTTTTGCGTATGAAAGTCCGGCCAGCGGAATCGGCGATCCGGTCCGCCATGATGTGGTCTGGTACAGGAGGTCTCTGGAAATTGACGCTGCCAAAAAGCAGGGGAAAAAGGTATTCCTGCATTTTGAAGGGTCTGATTACAATACCAAGGTTTGGGTCAACGGTGTTTACGCGGGCAGCCACGACGGCGGTTATTCGCGTTTTTCGTTTGACATTACCCCGCTTGTAAAAACCGGATCCAATACTTTGACCGTACGCGCCCAGGATTCCTTTGACATGAGCCAGCCGCGCGGTAAGCAGCGCTGGCGGAACGAAAACTTCGGCTGCTGGTATGTACAGACTACGGGCATCTGGAAAACCGTGTGGCTGGAATACGTTAATCCCGAATACGTTAAATCCGTCAAAATGACCCCGGTATTCAGCAAGGGTATACTTGAAATCGAGGCGGAAGTCGAAACCGCCAGTATTAATGCGGAACTGGAACTGGTAACAGAAATTACATTCAATGACAGACCTGTCGCCAAAATTACGATCCCGGCAAACCAGAAACGGCTTTCTTTTACCGCTGACCTAAATTCACCTGATCATGTCTGGAAAGTCTGCGCATGGTCGCCGGCAAATCCCAATTTATACGATGTTTCATTTTCACTGATTAAGAAAGGAAAAACAGTTGATAAGGCGCTTTCATACTTTGGCCTCAGGGAAATCCGCATTGACGGGCAGAATATTCTTCTTAACGGCGCGCCCCTTTACCAGCGCCTAATTCTTGACCAGGGCTACTGGAAGAACAGCCACCTGACCCCGCCGGACGAACAAGCCTTAATCGATGACATCGACAAGGTGATGGCTGCCGGCTACAACGGCGTACGCAAACACCAAAAAATCGAAGACGAAAAATTTTTGTATTGGGCCGATGTCAAGGGCCTTCTCGTCTGGAGTGAAATGGCCGCGACCTTTGAATACAACGATGACGCTGTAACCATGTTTACCCGCGAATGGATGGACATTGTCAGGCAGAACTATAACCACCCTTCGATAATTACCTGGACACCCTTCAATGAATCCTGGGGCGTTCCCAAAATCAAAACTGACAAAACCCAGCAGCAATTTACCGAGGCCATTTACAATCTTACCAAATCCTACGACAAATACCGGCCCGTAGTCTGCAATGACGGGTGGGAGCATACAGTCTCCGACATCATAACGCTGCATGATTATGTTGAAGACGGCGAAGAATTTGAGGAGCGCTACGGAGACTATCTGCAGGAAATTCTGGACAATGAAATTTATTACAACCTGCACCGTTCCGCTTTTGCCGACGGTTATATGTACGCAGGCCAGCCGATTCTTCTAAGCGAGTTCGGAGGAATTGCCTTTACAAACCGCGGCGAAGGCTGGGGTTACGGCAATAAAGTAGCTTCCAAAGAGGACTACATCAAACGCTTTGACTCCATTACAACGGCCATAAAAAAAATCGATGCCATTTGCGGTTATTGTTATACCCAGGTAACCGATGTTCAGCAGGAAGTAAACGGCATCATGGATATGGACAGGAATTTCAAGGTTGAACCGGAAATTCTGCGCGAGATAAATGAGCGGAATGTCAGTGTCCTGTACAGGATAAGACAGCATTAGGCATTGCTTATGAAGAAAGCAATGACTTCAAGAGAACGTGTCGAAAATACTTTACGCCTGGATACGCCGGATCGCGTGCCGGTAAATTACGCGACAAATCCGGCGGTGCACGGGAGACTGGCAAAACATCTGGGTTTTGATGAAAACGAATATGAAGGGGTGCTGCGCGCTCTGGGTGTTGATATCCGCGCGGTTCAGCCCGCCTACAGGGGACCGGATCTGTTTAAACAGATACCGGACAGAAAAGTAAACCAGGTTTACGGTTATGTTACGCGGTGGGTTCCCAACGAACACGGCGGTTACTGGGACTTCTGCGACTTCCCCATGACGGGTATGTCTGCGGAACAAATTGCGGCGTTTCCGGTACCCAATCCCGATAATTTTGATTACGATTTGGCTGTCCAACAAGCCAAAGCGTTTGCCAAAGAAAACCTCGCGATTCAAATCGGAACCGCCGGGTTCGCCGACATAATAAACGCTACAGGCCGGGTCATGGGTATGGAAGACACACTGGTAAATCTTCTGGCCGAAGACGAGGCAACCCTTGCCTATATCGACCGCCGCAACAGCATGGAGATCGGCATCCTTGAACGGCTTATTTCACGCATCGGCAATATTGTATCTCTGGTCCTCATCGGCGAGGATCTGGGCACCCAGCGTTCTCCCATGATCAGCCTGGATATGTACCGAAGGGTCCTGCGGCCCAGGCACCAGCGGTATGCTGATTTTGCAAAGAGTTTTAATAAACCGTTAATGGTGCATACCTGCGGCTGTTCAAGCTGGGTATACGAGGACTTTATCGAAATGGGAGTAAGCGCTGTCGATACTCTGCAGCCCGAGGCTGTGGGTATGGCGCCTTCTGTTCTCAAGAAACAATTCGGCGGCAGGCTGGCGTTCAGCGGCTGCATCTCAACCGCCGGGCCGCTTGCCTACGGTACTGCCGAAGACACGCGCGCGGTTGTCAGGGAAACACTGGATATTATGATGCCAGGCGGCGGTTATGTTCTGGCTCCGACTCATCAAATCCAGGACAATACACCTGTGGAAAATATTCTGGCGATGTACGAAACAGCGCACTCATACGGGGTATACAACGGAGTATGTAAATGAAAGCTTGCGTTCTGCATAAAATCGGGCAGTTGGTTTATGAAGATGTTCCCGATCCTGTTCCCAAAGCAGGAGAAGTTTTACTTAAGATAAAAGCGTCCGGTATCTGCGGCTCAGATATTCCCAGGGTATTCATAAAGGGAACTTACAGTTTCCCGACCATACCCGGCCATGAGTTTGCCGGCGAGATTGTTGAAACCGGGCCGGGCGCTGACAGGGCGCTGATCGGAAAAGCCGCGGCCGTGTTCCCGCTTTTGCCCTGTAAAAAATGCGACATGTGCGAAACCGGCGAATACGCTTCCTGCCGCAATTACAATTACTTTGGTTCCCGCTGCGACGGCGGTTTTGCCCAGTACATAGCGGTTCCGGTCTGGAATCTGGTAATGGCCGGGAACCTGGGTTACGAAGAAATGGCCATGGCCGAGCCAGCTTCCGTATCGCTGCACGCTCTGGGCCGGGCCGGTGTGTCAATCGGCGACAGCGTCGCGATCTTCGGTGCGGGAGCAATCGGGCTTATGCTGGCGGCTTTTGCCAAAGCCGGCGGCGCCCAAAATATTATTTTGCTTGATATCGACGAAAAAAAACTTGCATTTGCCAAACAGCTTGGTTACGAATACGCCCTCAACAGCGGCTCAAAAGACTGGCTTGATAATGTAAAAACAATTACCGGCGGCAAAGGAGTTGATCTGGCAATCGAGGGCGCGGGAGCCGCCGCTGCCGCGGAAGGCTGCTTTCTGGCGGCAAAACCTCTTGGCCGCGTTGTGCTTATGGGCAACCCTTCAGGCGACATGAATCTTAAGCAGGCCCCGTACTGGGATATATTGCGCAAACAGCTTACCGTCTTTGGCACCTGGAATTCCAGTTACACGCAAAAACAGAATGACTGGCGGACCGCTCTGGCTGCCATGGCATCCGGCCGTGTCAATGTCAAACAACTGGTCACCCACCGGTTCAGCCTTGCTGACTGCGGGGCGGCTTTTGATCTGCTGCGCGACAAGACGCAATTTTCCTGCCGGGTAATGTTTACTATATGACCAAAAGGGATAGGGTTATTGCTGCCTTTGCCCACAAACAGCCCGATACCGTGCCCTGGAATATCGAACTGACAACAGCGGCCATGGATTTATTCGCCGCTTACAGCGGCATTGATCGGCGCGATTATGTAAGCTATTTTGGCAATCATTTTGAAAAATGCAGCTACAATGGCGGCGCCCAAATCAAGCCGGGCTTTTTTAAGGATGAATTCGGGGTAATCTGGAACCGCTCAGGGAAAGATAAAGACATCGGCGTTGTAGATTCATTCATATTAAAAAAACCAAATTTCGAAGGCTATAGTTTTCCCAAACCTCCGCTGCAGACAGTCAGGGAATCGACGGGCAAAATGCTCGCCAACGGCCGCGATACGATAAAGCTCGGTAAACTGGGACTCTGTTTGTTTGAAAGGGCCTGGAGCCTGCGGGGCATGGAAAATTTGCTCAGTGATTTCTGTCTTGAAGAAAATTTTGTAGCGGAATTGCTGGAAAAAATTACCGCCCATAATCTGGAAATAATCAATGAGGCTTTAAAACAAAACATCGACGGTTTTTACTTCGGCGATGATTACGGTACACAAACCGGCCCGCTGTTTTCACCCGAACATTTTAATAAATATATAAAACCCTGCCTCAAAAAAATGTTTGAGCCGGTAAAGGCCGCCGGAAAATATGTCTGCCTCCATTCCTGCGGTAATATCAGCGTGTTTTTACCCGGCCTAATGGATATTGGGCTTGATGTATACCAGACCGTCCAGCCGGAAATTTATGACCTAAAAAAAATAAAAAATGAATTTGGAAGCCGCCTTTGTTTTTGGGGGGCGATCAGCACTCAGCGCGATTTGCCCTCGATGACACCGGAAAAAATAAAACGGACCGTCCGTAATACAATTGCCGTTCTGGGCAGGGATGGGGGATACGTCTGCGCTCCCACACACCAGGTTCCCGCCGATGTACCCTGCGAAAATATCGCGGCCATGCTGGAGGTATTAAAATTATGAAACTTAAACTGGGTACAAATTGCGGATTCGCGATTAACCGTTATACCGAACCCGAGGCCTGGGGAAAAATTGTCGGAGACCTTGGCCTGCACAGCGTGCAGTTTGTAGCCGATCTTTTAAATCCGTTTCTTCCCGACAGCTATATTGATTCGCAGATTAAACGTATAAAAGAATCGGCAAAGCGTTACAGCTTTAATGTTGATTCGATATTTACCAGCGCGTATACCCGGGTCAATCATCTTTGCCACCCGGATGAACAGGCCCGCCGCATTTGGCTGGACTGGTTTAAACGGCTTTTTGAAATCGGCGCCAAACTAGGCGCACAAACCGGCGGCAGCCACTTTGGTATACTCACCTTTGACACGATTAACGATCCTGAAAAACGCAAACGTGTTACAGAAGCCGCGGTTAAAGGGTGGCAGGAGCTGACGTTTTACGCAAAGGAACTCGGTTACGAGAGCGTAATTTTTGAGCCGATGAGCGTACCGCGCGAGTTCGCAAATACAGTCGCAGAGACCAAAGCGATCCTTGATATGGTGAACGCGCACTGCGGCGTCCCGATGAAAGTCTGTCTGGACATAGGCCACGCGCCGCACCCGAACGAGCGCGACCCCTACCCCTGGCTGCTGGCGCTGGGCAGTGTAAGCCCGGTAATTCACCTTCAGCAGACCATGCTGGGCAAAAGTATGCACTGGCCTTTTACTCCGGAGAACAACAGCCAGGGATATATAACAGCCGAGAAAGTGCTTGCCTGTCTTGAACAGTCCGGCTGCAAGGAGGCGCTGCTGCACTTTGAGCTGTCGCACCGGGAACATTGGGATACCGACGGCAGGGTTGTAGAAGACCATAAAGCGTCGGTTGAATACTGGCGCAAGTATGTCAAAGATTAAGAAGCGTTTTAAAAGGAGAGTTTACGATGAAAGCGGCCATTTACGAAGACATAGATAAAATGACGGTGCGCGAAGTACCGACTCCAACAGCCGAACCGGGCGGAATGCTGGTGCGTGTGCGTTCCTGCGCCGTATGCGGTTCGGACATACGCATTTTCCATCATGGCAACAGCCGTGTTAAGCCGCCCCAGGTGATCGGGCACGAGATCTCCGGCGAGGTCGCGGCGGTCGGAGCCGGTGTTACAAAATTTAAACCCGGCGACCGCGTTGCCATCGGCGCCGATGTTCCCTGTGGACATTGCGCTTTTTGCGAAGCAGGCATCGGCAACAACTGCCAGATCAACTACGCAATGGGCTACCAGTTTCCCGGCGGGTTTGCGGAATACGTGCCGCTAAACCAGACAACGGTTAACTACGGGCCTGTGCATATTCTGCCGGACAATGTTTCATTTAACGAAGGTGCGCTGGCAGAGCCGCTGGCCTGCGTACTAAACGCCCTTGAGCTTACACCGGTCAACCTGGGTGATGCAGTTGTCCTTATAGGCGCCGGCCCCATCGGCATGATGATCTGTGTTGTGGCCAAGGCAATGGGCGCTTCCAAAGTAATACTGATTAACCGTTCAAACCCCAGGCTTGAACTTGCCAAAAAGCTCGGCATTGCCGATGTTTATATCAACTCAAAAGAAACTGATGCCGTTAAAGCCGTGCTGGCACAGACCGGCGGCCTTGGCGCCGATGTAATACTTACTTCAAACCCGTCCGGTGATTCACAGGCGCAGTCCCTGCTTATGGCAAAAAACCGCGCCAGGATCAACTTCTTCGGCGGACTCCCCGCCGGGACCATGGTAACCCTGGATACAAACATTATTCACTACAAGGAACTAATGATAACAGGCGCTCACGGTTCCATGCCGTCCCACCACGGCCGGGCGCTGGGCATGATCGCTGACGGCCGTATTGATGTGAAGCGTTTTATTACCCACAATTTTTCCCTGGACAGGATCACCGATGCCTTTGCCGCCGCGGAAGGACACGCCGGTTTGCGTGTGGTGGTTAATCCGTGACTGCAAAAATCTCACCGTCAATGATGTGCGCGGACATCGAAAAGCTGCGCGAAGTTCTGGACTCATTTAAATCCGCCGGCATTGAGTATCTGCATATTGATGTGATGGACGGTGTTTTTGTTCCCAATTACACGCTTGGAACCGATTACGTTAAACAGCTGCGCCGCCTGTCCGATATTCCGCTGGACATTCACCTTATGATCGAAAGGCCGGAGGACAAGATAAGCTGGTTTGATCCGCGGCCCGGGGAATATTTTTCTGTCCATACAGAAAGCACTCCGCATATTCACCGCGCTCTGTCGAA
Organism: Treponema sp.; assembly: GCA_009780855.1. GTDB lineage: Bacteria > Spirochaetota > Spirochaetia > Treponematales > Breznakiellaceae > WQZG01. The sequence continues at coordinate 30,377 of WQZG01000004.1, read as the reverse complement.
GATCCGGGAAGCAGGCGCCAAGCCAATGGCCGCGGTAAATCCCGGCACCCATTACCGATGCATCGAACACCTTCTTGATTATATAGACGCCGTACTGGTAATGTGCGTTAATCCCGGTTACGCAGGTCAGGCCCTTATTGAATCAAGCATTCCCAAAATAGCGAATCTGCGGCGCTGGCTGGATATGTCCGGCCATGCCGGCATCGAAATCGAAGTAGACGGCAACGTAAGTTTTGCCAACGCCAAACGCATGCGCGAAGCCGGAGCCAATATTTTTGTCGCAGGCTCCTCAAGTGTTTTTAGCCCGTCTTTTTCCATTCCGGGCGCCATCGCGAAATTACGGGATGTTATTGGGTAAATGATGTTTACCGTGATTGGTAAAAATATCATTGTCGAACGTCATGTTGCGCGGATCTTTATACGGTGTATGCACAACTGTTCCGGTTTCATCAATAACATTTTCGTCAAACCATGTCGCGTCCAGATACAGAAGCCTGCCGTTGTACCGCAGTGTAACCCAGGAATGATTTAGACCGGAGACTTTGGTAATATTGCTGACTCCGCTTATGCGCGCATCAGTGAGCCTCTTAATCAGTAAGCCGGCATAATCATCACAAACTCCGGTCAGGGGGGCGGGCGTTACAAATTTAACAGGAATTCCGACCTTGTTATAATCATAATCCATATCCTGGGCGACCGAGAGCAAAATATCGTATACTTTCCCAAGGGAAGGATCTTTCCTCATTTCGTTTAATTTTGCCTGGGAGATCGCTATATCATCATATCTGTCCAATGAGCAATTTACCCCCAGATGCTGATGGTAAGAAGGCTGCAGTGTCCAGTTATAAACGGCGTTTGGGTTGGCCGGATAGTACGAATTGCCCCCGGCCGGTGTTCTGTCGTAGCTGTAATAAGTACTTAAAACAAGACTGCCGTCGCCCTTAAAATCGTAAACGAATTTATTAATTCTGAAATTAACAAAACCTGACTGCTGCGCTGTTGAAACTATTTTATAAGCTGACTCAATCAAATAATCAATTTTATGGCTGCCGTTAATATCATCGAAGCTGTAGGGCAGCCCGGTAACTTCAACCGGAATATTGCTGAATGTATTCTGCGCGGATATAGCTGTCAAATTTGCGAATATCAATAATACCAACGCACAAGGAATCTTCATTTTCATAATGAAACTTAATTTTTTTTGCCGGCGATGAGAGTTGAACTCATACGGCCTTGCGGCCAGGGGATTTTAAGTCCCCAGTGTCTACCATTCCACCACGCCGGCATGATTAACGCTACCGGCTAATCTATCATTAAATTCATTTTTGGTAAACATCCCGCTGAATCAGCTTCATGACTTTGGTGGGGCATTTTTCAACACAGATCCCGCAGTCAGTACACCGGGAATAATCTACAGACGGTATTCCGTTGGCCATTTTCATGCATTGCTGCGGGCAATTTTTTATGCATAACTCGCATTTGATACAGCCGTTTTTACAATTTTTTAAAACCTGGTTTTTCTGCACATTCAGATTTGAACATAAGGGAATTGCCCCGCTCTGTTCCGCCGGTATTATCCTTATAATATGCTGGGGGCATTCTATCGCGCAGGCCCTGCAGCCTGTGCATTTTTTATAATCAACCACCGGCAGGCCGCTGCTGCCCATGGACAAGGCGCCGAATTGGCAGACAGTCACACAGTCGCCGAAACCCTGGCAGCCCCAGGTACACGCTTTGATGCTGCCTGTCGCTATTTTTGCGGCCCTGCAGGTTTTAACGCCGATATATTCGCCTCGTTTGGCGGCGGCTTCTGTTGTTCCCCGGCAGGCAATTACCGCTGCTTTGGGTTTTACATCTGCTTCTCCTCCGACCAGGGCGGATAGTTTTTGCGCGGTTTTGCTGCCTCCGACCGGACAGCCGGAGATTCCGGTTTTTTTCGCGGCAATGGCGGAGGCATATCCGTCACAGCCGGGGAAACCGCAGGCGCCGCAGTTGGCTCCCGGCAGAACCGCCCGGATTTCGCTGACCAGCGGATCTTCGGCAACTTCAAAAAATTGTTTAAAAAATCCAAGGGCCAGGCCCAGGATAAAAGCCAGAACAAGGGCGAAAACTGCCGTAAGCAATACTATCATCATGTTCTAACCCCTACTTTACCAGGCCCGAGAAGCCCATAAACGCGATGGATAACAATCCCGCGCAGACAAACAAAATGGGTGTCCCCTTTAAAAAAGCCGGAATCGGACTCGTCCTTATCCTGCGCCGGATACCTGCCAGCAATAACATCGATAGAAGGAAACCCAGCGCAACTCCAAAGGCATACACAATTGATTCGATAAAGTTATAATTTTCTGTAATGTTGTCCAGTGTTACCGCAAGGATGGCGCAATTTGTTGTTATTAAGGCAAGGTAAATTCCCATTGAACTGTAAAGGCCGGGGACTGATTTTTTTAAATAATATTCAACAAGCTGAACAAGGGCCGCTATGACCAGAATAAAAACCAGAAGTTCAAGAAAAACCAAACCCAGCGGCTCCAGAATAAAATGGTAAATCGGCCATGTAACGCAGGTCGCCAGAACCGTCACAAAAGTAACCGCCAGACCCATACCCACAGATTTGTCTTCGTCGGTGCTCATGCCGATAAACGGGCAAAGCGCTATAAACCTCATGATAACCACGTTATTAATAAGGAACGCGGAGATAAAAATATTAAAGAGGTTCATTGGCCGCCTCCGTTTTCCGGCGCGGTTTCATCATGGACAGGTTTTAGTTTGGATTTGATAAAAATGTTAAGGCTTATAAACAGTGCAAAAATTATAAACCCTCCCGGCGGCAGTATAAAAAATATAATCGGTGTGTATGACTGCGGCAGCGCCCGGAACCCCAGAAGCGTGCCGGAGCCCAAAAGTTCCCGTATAAGGGAAATTCCTGTCAGCACCCAGGTATAGCCAAGGCCCATGCCCAAAGCGTCAGGAATTACTTCGCTTATCGGCGACTTGTACGCGAAGCCTTCAACCCTGCCCATGATAATGCAGTTAACTACGATTAGCGGGATAAAAACTCCCATTGCTTTTGACAAATCCGGAAACCACGCTTTTAAAACATAATCAATTACGGTTGTAAATGCCGCGATAACAATTATAAAAATTGGTATCCGGATTGAATCCGGAATCAGTTTACGAAAAGCGCTTATGACAACCTCCGACATTAAAAGCACAAAGGTCATCGAAAGACCCATGCCAATCCCGTTGGCAATTTCTGTAGTAACAGCCAGGGACGAACAAAGGCCAATCATAAGTACGAGCAGGGGGTTTTCCCTAAAGATACCGTTGGTAAACAGACGGGCAAACTTTTTCATTTTTCCCCGCTCCTTATCCAGTCCATTGACGCGGTGCCTGCGGCCTTTACCGATAAACTCACCGCGGCGCTTGTAATCGTGGCTGCTGTAATTCCGGCCACATCCTGTCTCGGCACAAAGGAATCTCCTACGGCTTTACCCTTAAACTGCTCATAATAACGGATACCGTTTGCTCTGTCGACAAAATAGGTTTTGGACGCGGCGTTTGCTCCAAGACCGGGAGTATCGGAATGTTCCAGAATTTTTACCCCCCTAATCCTGCCGTCAGTTCCGGTTCCTACAAGAATGATAATGGGGCCTCCGTAACTTGCCCTGGAAACCTTTAACGCGACGCCGATTGTGTTATTGTTTTTTAATACGGCAAATGCGCCGGTGTTCTCCGGGTTGGCCGGGTCGCCTGTAATTGTTACCATCGGATCGGCGATTTTTATATCGGTTATCGGAACAAAATTCTCTGCCTCCGGAAACAGCTCACGCAGTGAACTATCCAGATCCGCGGCCTGGCGCCTGGAAATAATTTCACTGGTCGCCGAATATACAAAGGCCAGGCCGACACAGGCTGCTGCTGAATAGGCGGCCAGAATCAGGCCCAGCTTAAGCATGGCCGAAAAATTTTTCTTACCGCTCATTTGCCGTCCCCCTTTGCACCTGCCGGTTTTACATACCCAAACTTTTTGGGCAGCAGCCTGTTAAGGTAAGGCGTCAGCGCGTTCATAATCAGAATTGAATAGGCGACTCCCTCCGGATACGAACCCCATTGGCGTATAAAGACTATTATGACCCCGGCCCCTACTCCAAAAATTATTTTCCCTTTTGAATTGAGCGGGGTTGTCGCGTAATCGGTTGCCATAAATACTGCGCCAAAAAATACCCCGCCGCCAAGAATGGCTATCAGCGGGTCCCGGCCCAAAAAAAATGAAAGGATTGAGACAGAGGCCAGCATAAAGACCGGTGTGCGCCAGTCAATGACCCTTGTAATCAACAGAAAAATAAAACCCGCAAGAATCGCCACTATTGATGTTTCACCTATACTGCCGCCGTGATTTCCCAAAAGAAATGCCCTTACGATTTCGAAATAATTACCGCCCAGCGAACTTAGAACACCGCCTGTCTGCAGCATGCTCATTGGCGTCGCGCTGGTCAGAACATCCGCGGTGCTGACTGTAAAGTTTGCTGCGCCTGCCGGTACATGCCAGGTTGTCATTACGGCCGGGAAACTCATCAGCAAAAAGGCCCTCCCTACAAGGGCCGGGTTAAAGACATTCGCTCCCAGGCCGCCAAAAAATTCCTTGGCGACTACAATCGCAAAGATGGCTCCCAGAGCTGTCATCCAGTAAGGAGTAAGCGGCGGTACGATTAACGCAAGCAGAAGCCCCGTTATGGCCGCGGAAAGATCGCTGTTTCTGGGAACCTGTTTTGTAATTTTTCTAAAAAGGAATTCCGCAAGTTCCGCCGCGGCGACAGATACCAGAATTGTAAACAGGACCTGAATTCCAAAGTGGATGACTCCGGCAACAGCCGCCGGGACCAGCGCGATTATCATAACGGCCATGATCTTTCTGGTATCGTAAACCGAACTGATGTGGGGAGATGAACCTAAAAGGGGCATGGCTTTTTTTGCATCCGACATAATAGTTCCTTTTATTTTTCCGGCGCCGCGTCTTGTTTATCCTTAAAAAATTCAGAGATGCGTTTATTCTGTTGGGCATCGGCCCTGGCGGCCTCCGAATTTGCTTCTGCCGAAGCGCTTGCCGTATTTTGCTGCTTTAGTTTGAAGCGCTGTTTCCCCGTGCGGAACCGCTGGGTAAGTTTGATGCGGGCCGGGCAGACGTATGAACAGGTTCCGCATTCGATACAGTCCAGGAGTCCCGCCGTAACCGCTTCATCAAATTCTCCGGAATCAAGGGCGTTGTTCATAACCACAGGGCTCAGGCTGCACGGGCAATTGCGAATGCACCTGGCGCAGCGGATGCAGGGGCCTTCCTCATAAGAAAAAATTTCCCTGTTTGTTAAAAGCAAAATTCCTGAAGTGTTTTTTTGTATCGGCACCGAAACCGCAGGCAGCGCGAAACCCATCATGGGGCCGCCAAAGATGATTTTTCTGATTTCAGAATATTTGATGTCCAGGAATTCCTGGGGCAAATCGGTTAATACGGTTCCGATTGGTACACGGATGTTTTTTGGTTTGCCGCAGGCGCCGCCTGCCACTGTAAGGTCCCTTTCAATCACGGGCCGGCCGGCAAATGCCTGCGCGACGGCGGCCAGGGTGCGGACATTTGAAACAATGCAGCCTGCATCCATGGGCAGTCCTCCCGACGGAACTTCCCTGCCGGTAAGGGCCTTAATGAGCATTTTTTCCCCGCCCTGGGGATATGCGGATTTACAGAGCCCGATTGATATTTCGATCTGTCCGGAGACCTTGCCGATTTCTTTCTGCAGAACCGGGATCAGCTTTTCCTTGTTGTCTTCCAGGCCTATCATTGCTTTTTTTACGCCCGTAATATTCATCACAATGGACAGGCCCCTTACCAGATCTTCCGGTTTTTCTGCCATGATGGTTTCGTCTGTTGTAAGAAAAGGTTCGCATTCGGCGCCGTTGGCGATTATAATGTCTATTTTTTTATTTGCAGGCGGATTGAATTTTACATGGGCCGGAAACCCCGCTCCGCCCATGCCGATAATTCCGGCCTCACGTATACGCGACAGGGATTCTTCTTTTGTACAGGAAAACGGATCCAGCGGAGGCAAAAAATCGGTTTCATCGTTCCCGCCGGTCTCCCCGGTCCCGCTATTTTCAATAATTATACACAGGCCTTCGATATTATTTTGTAAAAGTCTGGGCTCGATTTTTTTTACTGTCCCGCTTATGGAAGCGTGTACAGGAACAGTCATTGGCCCGGGCGCCAGACTGTCCGCTATTTTTTGCCCCTGTTTTACATGGTCGCCTTCGCTCACGATTGGTTTGTTTGGCGCGCCGAAATGCTGATTAACCGGAATTACTGCCTGTTTTAAATTATTAAAAATTTCTGTAGCTTTGCCTTCTGTCGCATTTTTGCGGAGATCGAGTTTCAATCCCCGTTTGAATGTACTAACCGCCATTAATGGCTGCTCCTTAATGTATTATTTTTACTTAAATGATTATCTCACAAGTTTTTGGGGAAGTAAAGTAAATATGAAGCTGACAGTTGTATTTAATCTGAATATTCTTCCAAAAAACGGTTAATAACCGCTGCAGAAAACCCTTCGCTCCTTAAAAAACCTTTAAAGGACCAGTTTTTGACTGAATTTTTAATACGGTTTTTAAGGACAAAACGTTCCAGCAAACTGAATTCTGTTTCTTCATTCAGAACGCGGCCAAATGCCCGCCTCATGGCATTTTTGTCCAGGCCTTTATTGCCCAGCGCCGCCAAAAGCATCCTTGGCCCCCTGATTTTTCCGCTGTTTCTGGCAAGTCTTGACTCCAGCCAGCGCTCGGCATAGCGTTCATCATTTACCATATCAGTCTGAACAAACCATTCGATCGCCGCCGATACGCTGGATTGTTCAAAACCTTTTGCCGCCAGTTTCCGTCTAAGGCCGGTCTGGGTCTGCTCGGCCCTGGCTATGAGCCTTTTGCCGGCGCGCTCGGCCCTGTAACAGGAAGCCGCGAAACGGATAGCTTCCTCGTCGCCGGCTGTAATTTCGAGGCCGATTTCCAGGGAAGAATATTTTTCCCAGGCCGGAAATAACTCCCCGGCCTTTGGAAATTCACGGGGATTAAGGTATAAGTATAAATAAAAATCCTTGATTACAAGAAAAGAGCCGTCAGAAAATCCGATTTTAAGAAGATTCGAATTATTATCAACCCCTGCTTTAAGGGATGCGACAGTCAATTACAGTATACAGCCAATTACAGGTAAAAAGATTACCGTTTGGAGAACTGGAACCTTCTGCGGGCGCCGGCCTGGCCGTATTTTTTGCGTTCTACCATGCGCGGATCGCGTGTAAGATAACCGTTGCTGCGCAAACTGGTATAATTGGCCTGATCCACCTGGCAAAGCGCCCGGGCCAGACCATGGCGGCAGGCGCCGGCCTGTCCGTGGATACCGCCGCCGTAAACATTGATATAAACATCGAACTTGTTTTCCGCCGCGGTGACCATAAGGGGCTGCCTTACCATGAGCGAGTGTTCGATCTGCGGAAAATACTGGTTGATTTCTTTACCGTTAATGGAAATTTTGCCGCTTCCGTCCCGTACATAAACCCGGGCAACCGATGTTTTGCGTCTGCCTGTGCCGATACCAAGATTCTTTATCATTATGACCTCTTACAACTGAATAACCTGGGGATTCTGGGCCGCGTGCGGATGTTCGGCCGACGGGTAAACCTTTACATTATTGAGCAGCTTTCTGCCAAGGGGGCCCTTGGGAAGCATGCCTTTTACTGCCAGTTCCAGCGGCGAGCATGGATGTTTTTCCATCATTTTCTCGAAATTAACGGTTTTTAAACCGCCGACAAATCCCGAATGGTGATGGTATAGCTTTTTTGTAGCCTTGGCGCCGGTTACCGCGATTTTTTCCGCGTTGATAACCACAACAAAGTCACCGGTTTCCCAATGAGGCGAAAATACAGCCTTCTCCTTGCCCCTGACAATGGAAGCAATCCTGGCCGCGGCTCTTCCCAGAGGAACGCCGTCCACATCAATAATGAACCATTTCCGCTCAATATCCGCGGGTTTAACAAATAAAGTCTTCATAAATCAACCTTTTAAGTCTCTTAAACTCTTCCAAAAAGCCGGATCTCAAGAAAGGCCGGCGAATTGTCAATATGGCATAATTTTAAAAAAGTGTCAATGCTGAATTTTAACATGCTGAATTTTACATGCCGCCGCAGCTTCACACACCGGCCAAAAAATCCCTGGCCGTTTCAATATGGCCCTCAAATCCCGCTGTATTAAAATCCGTAGTATCAAGGCGGACAGTTTTTCCGCCAATATCAAAGCCGTCCAGGTTACGGCACATTTTTTCAAAATCCGGCAGCGAAATTTCGCTGAACATTGTATTTGCCTGCCCCCGCTCCGGTGTTTTTTCCCTGTCGATAAACCGCTTATATAAAACTGCGGCGCCGCCGGTAAACATAAAAGTTAACGATTGACAGGCGTAGCGTTCAGTTAACCGCCTGATGGTTCCGGCCTCATCAATTTTTTTAACACCGGCCGGTACAAAGTTTCCCTCGATAATGAGCGGACATCCTGTCTCAAGAAGCCTCTCTGTCACATACATCATCGCGTCAAAAGTAATTGCGGAGAACCTGCTGCTCTCGGCCCTGTTTGTAATCTCTGCGCCGGCGCAAAGCGCTGTTTTAAAAGTATCTTTGACCAGGTACGGAATATTTAATTCTTTGGAAAGCCGCAGCGCGAAGGTTGACTTGCCGCTGGCCAAATAGCCGGTGATGACGATGATTTTATTGTTCATTACAGAATTTTTCCCTTTTCGAAAATTATTCTGAATTTAAAAAATTTTTCGATATTAAAAATTTTTCCATATTTCCAGCAATATCAAAAAATATCCGGGGGTTCTTTGCGTAATGGAAAAAACCATGTCCCTGTCCCGGATAAACTACCAGCTCGCAGTAATTGCCCATCTCTGTTGATTTATCCCTAAAGCGTTCAATGCAATCAAGAGGGACCAATTTATCGTCAGAGCCGTGGAAAATAATTTCCGGCGGCGCCCCGGGTTTTAAATGGTGAAAAGGTGAAGCCTCGGCGTTTCTTCCTTCAAAGAGCGCGTAACTGGCCGGTGAATTTAACGCTGTTGTATCAAGGGCCGGGTTGAACAATGTAAAAAACGCCGGCTCCGGCGTAACTGTGGAATTTTCACCATTCTCATCCAGCGGAACAAAAAATGTACAGAGCGCAACATGGCCTCCTGCGCTCCCGCCGCCTGCCCCTGCATTTTGCGGATTGATACCAAACCGTTCCGCATTGCTTTTGACAAACCGCATAGCGCTGCACGCGTCTTTTATGCTGTCAAAGGGCGTGCTCTTGTGCAGGCTGCGTATCCGGTAATCAGGGCAGAACACAGTCATGCCCTTTGCCGAAAATACCCTGGCAAAATGAGACAAAGCTTTTCTGTCACCATTATTCCAGCCGCCGCCAAAGAACAGAACCATCGAGGCATCTGTCTTTTTGTTGTCCGGTTGATAAACGTCCATGAACAGTTCAATTCTGTTTATTTTTTTATAAAGGACAGTTTCGCAGGTATAGCCACTATCAGGTAAATTTTCCATTATTTTTTTTCTTTTGCAATTTGTTCTTTTAATTGTGCGATTTCAGCGTCTTTATCTACCATAGCTTTTTGCCATTTCTCGCGTTCTCTGGCTTCACCTCTGGCCTCCGCCCATCTTTCCCGTGATTCCATATCACGCCTCCCTTTCTCCCGGCGTTCGAATAAATCACGGGCGCGTTCGTCTGCGGACAGTTCCTGCAGTTTTACAACTGCTTTTTTAATCTGGGGGTTTGTCTCGGCTGCCATTTTTGGCTCATTCATACTGATATAATATATGGCTTGCATGGTGATTAATCAAGCAAGGCAAGGCAAGCGGCAAGGAAAACCGAAAAGTATATTCCGGATAGGTTTCCGTGTTCCACACATCTAGCCGAATTATTATGGATTTTGTTTTTACAAAGTATGGGATTACTCCACCAGAGATTCAGTATGATTATAAATATTTAAAATCTGCAATTTTTTATCAATGATTAGCCCATCCTGCATATCCTCAGAAATAAGATATTTACAATTTGCGTCCATAGCGGAAACCACCATTAAAGCATCATAATATGAAATTGAATATTTGAAATGATAATCCAATGCTCTGCCGGGATAATCATTAGTAACTGTTAACATAGTGCAGCATTCTTCAATACTGCGAAGAACATATTTGATTTTTTCTTTTGGCGTAGGATATTACCTGGTAAAAATATTACATATTTCATTAAGAACCTGAGTACTTATAAAACAGTCAAAAAAATCTATTGTTTTTTCCGAAATTTTGGTCTTATAAGGTTCATCGGTGCGCTGAATGTAAATAAATACATTCGTATCTATGAAAGCTTTATCGGCGCTCATTGGCCTCTTCTCTGTCAAATTTATAACCAGTCATATCTATGCCAATTGAATAAATTTTTTTCTTTATTACTTTTTGTTGGTTGGTCTCTGAATGTAAAATGACACGAACTTTTTCGGCAACATTTTTTCTGTATTTAGGGGGGATACGTATAATACCATTTTCAACAGTGACACTAAATTTAACTGTTTGCATTTTAATCACCCCCATAAAAAAATATACCACTAAAAATATCGTCTCAAAAACGGAAAATTTCAACCGCATAGAGCCGATTTTTAATTATTAGCTCTTAATTCCTATTTTCATCGTTTTTCTTTTGCAATTTGTTCTTTTAATCGTGCGATTTCGGCGTCTTTCTCAGCCACAACGTTTTGCCATTTTTCGCGTTCTTTAGCCCGCGCCCATCTTTCCAGTGATTCCATATCACGCCTCCCTTTCTCCCGGCGTTCGAATAAATCACGGGCGCGTTCGTCTGCGGACAGTTCCTGCAGTTTTACTACTGTTTTCTTTATTTGCGGGTTAGTCTCGGCTGCCATTTTTGGCTCGTTCATATGTGTATAATATATGGCCTGCATGGTGATTAATCAAGTAAAAGTATTTAAAAATCGCTGTGGACAGCCGGTTCCGGTAAATGTTATACTTATAGTATGAAAGTTTACCTTTTATGTAAGCTTTTAGTCCGTTATGTCCAGAATTTCTAAATTTTTATTTTATAATTTTAATTCAAAAAGCGGGGTTTTATGAAAAGGTTTTTTACGCTTTTATTATTTGGATTAACTCTGCTTCCTGTGTATATTATCGCCCAGCAAAATAATTCACAAACAGCAAATACTCCGTTAAAATTTGCCCTTGTAATCGGTAACGGGGCATATACGAATCTGGGCCAGCTTGCCAACCCGGTAAACGACGCCAATGACATTGCCGATACTTTGCAAAGTCTGGGCTTTACCGTAGACAGACTGATAAATGCCAGCCTTGATCAAATGGATACAGCGGTCATGCGGCTTAAAAACCGGCTCAGTGTTTCACAGGATTCGTATGGCTTTTTTTATTATGCCGGCCACGGGGTCCAGTCCAGCGGAGAAAACTACCTGATCCCTGTTGACGCCAGTATTCCCGGTGAAAATTTTCTCCGCAGCCGCTCGCTGTCTGTACAGGCTATGCTTGCGGAGTTAAACGATGCCGGTAACAATCTGAATGTAGTGGTGCTTGACGCCTGCCGGGACAATCCCTTTGGCTGGGGCCGCGGCGGGAACCGCGGTCTTGCGCTCGTGGACAACCAGCCCGCAGACAGCATCATAGTGTTTGCCACCAGTGCCGGTCAGACAGCTATGGACGGAACAGGACGCAACGGTCTTTTTACAAGCCAGTTACTTCCCAACCTAAAGACTCCCGGTCTCGAAATAAATGAAATCTTTCGGCGTACAATGGGTGATGTTATGCGTGTGAGCAGCAACTCACAGCGCCCGGCCATATACAACCAGTTCCCCGGCCTGGCTGTTTTTTACCCGCTGCCGCCGGCTCCTCCGCCCCCGGTCGTTTTGCCCCCAGCTCCGGCTGTTGCGGCGGCGTCACCTGTGGCTGCTCCGGCTCCGGCTGCAGCACCGCCTGCCCCTGCTGGTGTTGCGTCTCCGCTTCCTGCGCCTGCTGTGACGGCCCCTGTACAAACGACAGCGCCCGCAGCCGAACCCTCGGCGGTTGCCGCTGCTCCACCGGCTGAACCCCCGCCGGCCAGTCAACCTGCTGCGGCAGTCCAGGCGGCAGCTCCGGAATCTGAACCTTCTACGGCGCGGCAAGCGCAGCCAGTAGTAACCGCCAGGCCCGCGCCTTTGCCATCCCCGTCGCCCCAGCCTGTTGTTCCGCCAAAGACACCAAAGACCGCTGCCGAACTAAAGATGACCCGGCTCAATTCGTTAGGAGCGGCTATTGGATCATCGTTCGCTATACCCTGGTTTGTTGGTACTGTTGAAGGTACATTTGCTCCCTGGAATTATACTTTTTTTGATCTGGGTATAGACCTTGGTACGTGGAGCGGGAAACCTGATATAAATCAATTTTCTACATATCTGTTCGCTCACTTTGCCTTCTTTGTGCCTTTTGCAAAATCAAGCGGCTGGTACGCAGGAGTGGGTGCTGGAATTTTTAATACAAGTTATAATTTTTCCGGTTTACCAGAAGTCTCAGCAACTTATACTGCATTTGATATTAAAACTGGGTTGATTTTTAATGGTTTCATTATTGCTTACAGCCTGCGGACTAATTTTAATGAGGCTGGTCATAATATAGTTGTTGGTTATTTATATAGGTTTAAATAAAAGAAAAAAGGAATAGGTAGCATATGGAAAAAGCAAGGCAGATTATTTATTTTTCAATTTCTCTTTTACCTTTTTTCTTTTACATGTCCTGTACGAACGGTTTAAGTTTTTATGGAAATGTTGATTATTGGCGGGAGAAAGCACAGGATAAAGCACCACCCCCCGTCATCACCATCGACACTCAGCCTACTGCGGTTACAAATGTGACAGCGGGGAGCATCAACGGTAATTTGTCTGTTTCGGCAAGCGCTACGCTAGACGCTACATTGAATTATCATTGGTACAGTAACACAACGAACAGCTACGTGGGCGGCTCTTTGATTTCCGGTGCGGTTAACAGGAGTTTTAATATACCCACGACACTTACGTTTGGGACATACTATTATTTCTGTGAGGTCAGCGCGTCCTCCATGTCAAAAGAATCGTCCCTCCGTTCCAACGTGGTTAAAGTTAGTGTTTCTGGGCCTGTCATCACTATCGACACTCAGCCCGCAGCAGTTACAAATTTGACAGCGGGGAGCATTAGCGGTAATTTGGCTGTTTCAGCAAACGTTACGATGGGTGCTTCATTGAGTTACCAGTGGTACAGCAACACAATGAACAGCAATACCGGCGGGACAGTGATTACCGGCGCGACAAGCACAAGTTTCCCCATTCCGACGGGAATTACGAAGACAACGATCTATTTTTGCGAAGTAAGAGCAAACTTGGCAGCACCGGTCCGTACCAATCCGGCGATAGTCATATTGACTTCTACTTCAACAAGCAGCGCAGCAATTGTAATGGTTTCGATACCCGCTGGCAGTTTTACGATGGGAAGCCCCACAAGCGAACCTGGCCGAGATATAGATGAAACCCAGCATACGGTAACGCTTACTAACGGTTTTAGCATTGGCAAATACCCGGTAACACAGGGGCAGTATAAGGCAGTTATGAGCGACATAAACCCAAGCTCTTTCAAGACAGCGGTGTTACCCGAAACAAATACAGATAACCGTCCTGTTGAAAACGTGAGCTGGTATGACGCGTTGGTGTTCTGTAACAAGTTAAGTGATTTGGAAGATCTGACACCGGCGTATAGCATTGGGGGAAGTACGAATACAACGGACTGGGGAACAGTACCGACAAGCAATAACACAACATGGAACAACGCAGTAGTAGTGAGCGGTACGACCGGGTACCGGCTACCTACTGAAGCGCAGTGGGAATACGCATGCCGTGCAGGGACAACGACGGCGTTTAACTGGGGGACAAATACGATTAGCAGTAGCCAGGCGAATTATGATGCGAGAACCGTGGATGCATGTAACCTTACCGCTGGGACGACATATTTAGGAAGGACAACGAGTGTAGTAGGTTTAGGCTCACTTTCATATCTCGCTAACGCATGGGGTCTATATGACATGCATGGGAATGTGTGGGAGTGGTGTTGGGATTGGTATGGGAGTTATACAGGCGATATAACAGATCCCACGGGAGCGGTCTCTGGCAGCCTCCGTGTAATACGCGGCGGGTCCTGGAACAACTACGGCCAGTTCCTTCGTTCAGCCTTCCGGGGCTACTACAACCCGTACGGCAGGAGCTACAACTTCGGCTTTCGTGTTGTCTGCCCCTAAGTTCTGCGGTTCGAAGGGCGGGGAGCGCAGCGCTGGAGCCCGCCTCAGCGGGCGAGGGGCGCGGAGCAGACGCCCTTCGGTTGAGCTGACAAAGTTGGTTTGTTGCGTATGGATATGGTAATTTCCGCCGAAGGCGGCGAAAAAATTTGGGTGTATTTTAGGGGTACCTCCGTATGGCTCTTTTAACCCAATACGTTAGTTTTTTCATAAGCCCGTTTGGTGAAAGAACAGTAACAGAGGAGTTAAACATTTTTCTGCGTTCGCACCGTATTATAAATGTGGAAAAAAGGCTAATTGACGGCGAACGAGGGACCGGCTGGGTATTTTTGGTCGAATATGGATTGGAATAATTATTTATAGAAAACCGGAAAGCGTTTTTAATAAAGTCAAATAAAAATGCACTATTTGGCGCAATTTTTTGAATTAATTAATGTGCCAAATAGTGCATATCTAAAACCACATTACGCCGTGTTTTAATTATTAGTTCTTAATTTCTATTTTCATAATTTTTTTTTGCAATTTGTTCTTTTAACTGCTGTTTCAACTGTGCGATTTCTGCATCTTTTTCAGCTAAAATTTTTTGCTGATTTTCATATTCTTCAGTAAAACTTTTTATAAAACCTTATTCAAAACCTTTAGCCCACGACCACCTTAATTGCGAATCAATATCACGCCGCCCTTTCTCCCGGCGTTCGAATAAATCACGGGCGAGCTCTTCCGCAGTAAATTCCTTAAAACTAACAATAGTTTTCTGTTTTTGAGGGCCAGTCTCGTCTGTCATTCTTTATTTTTGTTTTGTTTCTTCAAACGCACAATTTCGGCTTCATTCTCAGCCACAATTTTCTGCCATTTTTCGCGTTCTTCAGTTACAATTTTTTGCCATTTTTCGCGTTCTTTGGCTTCACCTCTAGCTTCCGCCCATCTTTCCCGTGATTCCATATCACGCCTCCCTTTTTCACGGCGTTCGAATAAATCACGTGCGCGTTCGTCTGCGGACAGTTCCTGCAGTTTTACAACTGCTTTCTTTATTTGGGGGTTTGTCTCGGCTGCCATTTTTAGATCCTCCTCTGTTTCTGCGGCTATAAATTTAGCCCAGTCATATAACTCAGTTCCGTCATCCCTTTCCGGCAGCTTTTTGAGTTCCAGTGTATGTATCTCAATGATATCAGAAAATTCTACAGCGGCTTCCGAATCATAGAATACAAACCGGTGGTGATACCTGGGGCTGTTTTGAATTAAATCTTCATCAGTAATTATTATGCTTATAACTTTTTGGAGTGTTTTATATTTATCTCCGCTGCCAAGCTGTTCTGTAATCAGCTTCGCGATTTTTCTCGTCGGCAAAAAACATGCGGAAAATGACATCGCTTTTTACCGGAAGAATTTTTGGCCCGTTCATATTAATAATATATGGCTTACATGGCGATTAATCAAGCAAATTATATATAAGAGACGGGTATAACAAAATCATTTTTACCAAGAGGCAGCCATTCCGGCGCCAGGCACAGAACTCCGCCCGGAGCGGTTTTCTTTTTGAATGCAGAAAGGATCGAAAAATTGACTGAGTCACCGGTATTGGGGTTTGTTTTTTGCTTTATTTCCAGAGGATACAAAATTCCGTTTTCCTCCAGGATCAAATCTATTTCCTTCCCGTCTTTATCCCTGTAAAAATAAATGGCTGGTGTTCTGCCGTTATGCCAATAACTTTTAATGATTTCTGAAACAACGTATGTTTCCAGAATGGGTCCGGAGAACGCTCCGTTTTCCAGAGCTTCAGGGGTATTCCATTTTGTCAGACTGCATGCAAGGCCGGTGTCAAGGAAATATACCTTGGGAGTTTTTATTACCCGGTTAGTAAGATTATTGGAATACGGCCGCAGCAGATAAATCAATCCGGATGTTTGCAGAATGGAAACCCAGGATTTTATGGTTGTTTCATTAATTCCGATCTCGTTTGCGATACCGGCATAGTTCAGCAGCTGTGAAGTTCTTCCGGCCAATACTCTGATAAAATTTAAGAACAGCATCTCGTCAGATATTTTAGTTATCTGTCTAACATCGCGCTCTAAATAAGTTTGTATATATGAATCGTAAAAGAGGTTCCAGTTTTTATCATCGTCATTGACCAGCGCCGGATATGAACCTTTCCAGATACGGTGAAAGATATCTTTGGATTTTACACTTGTATTTTCTTTTTGCTTAAGCATTTTTTCCAGCGGCAGAAATGGAGCGGAATCGGACATATTGTTTTTTTCAGCCTGGGAAAAACCCTGCAAATTTAATATACAGGCCCTGCCGGCAAGACTTTCGGTTATGTTTGCCATCAGGTTGAACTGCTGGGAACCGGTTAAAAAATACATTCCCTTCTTCTTTTCCCTGTCTACAATGTTTTTGATATACGGCAGCAGCTGGGGTGCATACTGGATTTCATCAATCATTAAGGGAGCGCTGTATCTTTCCAGGAATCTTCCCGGGTCAGTTCTCGCAAGTTCTCTTGTTTCCAGGGTATCCAGAGAAACGTAATTTCCCTTTTTCAAAATATAATTTTCCAATACAGTTGTCTTGCCGGCCTGCCTGGGGCCAGTAACAATTACCGCAGGAAAAAAATCCGCTGCCTGTCGGATTACTTTATCCAGTGTTCTGTTTATATACATAATCGCTCCGTCAAATCCGGTTTCAAATCCCAGATTAGCCGGAATATAATTTTAAGTCAATTAAAATTTTCTGCATTAACTTTTTTTTGCCCCTGACGCTGTTGTTTCTCCCTCCCGGGATTCATACCCGGTTTAAAATTCCTTCGGAAGGAGAAAATCCGCCGGGAGCATTGGTTCCGGCGCGGCCCGCCAATGACGCGGCCCTGGCAAATGCTGATAGAAAAACCGTTTGCATAATTGCATCCTCCACCCATATTATGGCATTAATATTGGTTTTGCTTTTATAATTATCGGTTTATTAATATTATTCTGAATTTTTATGACAAATGTCATATTTTGAAAGTTTCGTACCTTCTTAGCTTGACAATATGGCCCGGTCCGGGCTAAGCTAATTATATGGAAAATCCAGTTACAATACCGATTCACGAAGCAAAATCCAATTTGTCAAAATTGGTTAAAAGGGCGGCTGCCGGGGAGACTATCTATATCGGCGCTTACGGCAAGCCGGAAGCTGTTCTGGCGCCCGTGTCCATCGACGAATATAAGGCAAAAATGAGGGGTAGTTTTTTTGGTTGTATGAAAGGTAAAATGGAGCTCCTTCCCGGCTGGGATGATCCCCTGCCTGATGATATTATTGATTCTTTTTACAATTCAAAAGGTTTGGAGGAATTTGAGGAAAAATGAACCAATACCTTTTGGATACCAATATTGTTATATGGTTTTCTGAAAATAATCCGCGTATACGCGAGATAAAATCATTTATACTTTCAACTGAATCCCATATATTTATAAGTGCGGTTTCCTGGTGGGAAATCGCTATAAAGGTGCGGACCGGCAAGCTAAAAGTAGATTTGCGCGAACTCCGCTCCCGGGCGGAACAATATTATTTTACCGAGCTTCCCATGACCGGCAGATATACAGATGTTTATCTTGAACTGCCCGTTTACCACAAAGACCCTTTTGATCTGATGCTGCTGGCCCAGGCAATTTCTACACCGATGCGGCTTATTACCGGAGATCCCCTGCTGGCGCAGTATTCTTCGCTTGTTATGGTGATTTAATTATTTTAACGATATAACTCAAAATAACTCAAAATAACTCAAAGCGGCCTGTTATATCCGGTCAATGTCGGGTCATCCTTCAAGTCTGATGTTGACGCCGTTTTGCTGGATGTATTTGCGTTTCTCGTTTATATCGATTTTACGCAGCAGTTCTTTTTCCAGATCAATGCCCAGGATCTCGGAGAGTCCAAGCAGATATAAGACTACATCGGCGAGTTCTTCGCCAACAGTATCCATTTTTTTTATATAGGCATCGCTTGCCTCTGCCAGTTCTCCGTAGGCGTAGCAGAATTCCATGTAAATATCGGTAACATTAAAATGTTTGGCGACTTTATTGGCGTAGACCCGTTTTTGCAGTGCTTTTAAATCTATCATATACTCATACTCTCCGGCAGTTCGTAAATTGATTTTATGTCAGGCATTTTTATTGCCTGCTGTACAAGGGTTTTGCACCGGGTGCTGTCAAGTTCCCGGATTTTTGCTTTAACCGCGGGAATCCTTGAGGCAGATACGCTGAATTTGGTGATTCCCAAGCCTACCAGCAGGGGAATGGCAGTTAAATCTGCCGCCAGCTCTCCGCAGATTCCCATCTGTATATTTGCTTTTACCGCGGCATCACAGGCATAAGCCATAAGGCGCAGAACAGCGGGGTCCAGCCTGGAATGGAATTCCGACAGGGCTGAATTTCCCCGGTCCGCGGCCAGGATATATTGGGCCAGGTCATTGGTCCCCAGGCTAAAAAAATCACAGACATCCGCGAATTCCTGCGCCATTATCGCGGCCGCGGGTGTTTCCACCATAATGCCCAGACAGGGATTGCCGGCCTGTATTCCTTCCGCCGCCAGTTCGGCGCGGCATTCGTCCACCAGAGCGGCGGCCTTTTTAAATTCGTTAACCGAGACTACCATGGGAAACATCAGCTCGGTTTTACCCAGAGCTGCGGCGCGCACTACAGCCCTTATTTGCGGTTTAAAAATCTCCGGCCTGTTAAGGCTGAACCGGATGCCCCTGTATCCCAAAAAAGGATTCTGTTCTTTTTCCAGGCCCAGGCATGGATGATCCTTGTCGCCGCCCATATCCAGGGTCCGGATTGTCAAAGGCCGTTTCTCCAGGGCAATTAATGTTTTGCTGTAAGCCAAAAATTGTTCTTCTTCAGTCGGGAGCATCACGCTGTTCATATAAAAAAATTCGGTGCGGTAAAGCCCTACTCCGTCCGCGCCCATGGAAACGGCCCTTTCGGCTTCCTCCGGGAAATTTATGTTGGCGCAAACCATGACAGTTTTGCCGTCCTTCGTCCGGGCGGTTTCCATTGCGTTTTTAACATTGGCGTTAAGGTTTTTTTTACGGTTTTCTTCCCTTTTTTTAAAATTTTCCATTATTTGGGCGTCCGGTTCTATAATGAAACTTCCGGTGCTGCCGTCAAGCGCGCAGACAGTCTCATTACTTACGTGCATGCCGGCGTTGTCCAGCGCGACCACGCAGGGAATGCCCAGGGATCTGGCTAAAATCGCTACATGGCCGGTACTTGCGCCCCTGTCCATCGCCAGACCAAGAATTAATTTGTGATCGATTTGAATGGTTTCAAACGGACTTAAATCGTCTGTTACCAGAATGCAGGGTTTTTCCAGAACAGGCATTGGATACAGATTGCTGCCGGAAACCGCGGCCGCAAGACGGCGGCTCAAATCCAGGAAATCGGCTCCCCGCTCCTTCATTATACCGTTTTCAAGGGCTTCCAGTTCGCGGGCCTGCTGTTCGAGCGCCTTTTGCGCGGCCTGTTCCGGAGCATTGCCCTCCATGATGCTTTTTTTTACCAGTTCCTCTATCTCGTCATCCATGAGAATTTCCGCGTAGCCTTCGTAAATACCTGCTTTGTCCGATCCGTATTTAACGCCCGCTTCCCTTGCCATGGCTAAAAGCTCATCGCGCAGAATGTATCTTCCCTCATAAAACTTCTTCATCGCGGCGTCAAAACCCAGATTTTGCGCTGCCGCAGCCGGCTGCGGTTCATGCCTAAATACTACAGCCGGTCCGCAGACATAACCTTCCGAGGCTCCGGTTCCTATGAATTCCTTCACCATAGACTCCTACTCCGATAATGACGCCATCAATATTTCTATATTTTCCATTGCCTGCTGCTCATCAGAACCTGTACAGGAAATCAATACAGTATCTCCGCTGACTATATTTGCCTTCATTATTTTTAAAAGACTTTTTGCGTCCACTGTTTTTCCATTTTTTGCCAGCGTTATACCGCAGCTGAATTTTTTGGCTGTTTTTACAAAATCATTTCCAGGTCTGGTATGGAGTCCGCTGGAATTGGTTATTCTGAATTCTTTTTGTACCAAATATTTCTCCTCATATTTTTGGAAGCAGCTGTAGCCAACTGACGCCGGATTCCGGGGGAGGCGCGCCTATAACCGGATCGTTCCCGTGATCGGCTGTAACAATTAATATATCGTCCTTTTGCAGCTTTTCCATTATTTTAATTATTCCCCCGGGAAATCTCATTTCATCAGGAAACTTTGTTTCCCGATGAATCCCAGATACTGTGCAGCGCGGGGCGGGATTGGGAAAGACCTTCCGCAAGCGCGATCCTGCTGCGGGTGACAAAAATCTGAGTGCGGAATGACATACATACCGGTGCGCCGGCCGGGAAATGACCGGATAGTTTTAGATGGTAATCGATGGATTGCGGGTCCGGGGCAAGTACGCTGCATTCGCTGTAACCTGCCGCTGTTTTTACCAATGCGTTTGCGAGGTTGCCGCGCCTGTAGTAACCGCCGCCAAAGCAGCAGGAATAGTCTTTATGCTGATGGGAAACTTCGCTCATGTAAAGCATACAGGGCTTTAACGGTACAGCTTCATTCAGGTTGTCCGGATTGGTGCCTGTAAGACTGTGTCCGGGTTCCAGATGGGTCGCTCCCAATTCTGCTGCAAGGGGGATGGTGGCAATTGAATTGCCGGAAGGCATATTTATTTGAGAAACCAAAATTCCATGTTTTCTAAGTATGTCCGCCCCGCGTACCAGGGTTCCGGCATTGGGCGTTGCCGCTGATATTTTTTGTTCGGATTGATATAAAAAACACGGA
Organism: Treponema sp.; assembly: GCA_009780855.1. Taxonomy (GTDB): domain Bacteria; phylum Spirochaetota; class Spirochaetia; order Treponematales; family Breznakiellaceae; genus WQZG01. The sequence goes on along the minus strand of WQZG01000004.1, from coordinate 9,179 downwards.
AAAGACGTAACTCCCGCAATACGCAAACCTTCCAGTCCCATAAACAAATCCAGGGTCTGCGGCAGTTTATCAAGGGGGAAGCCGCCTTCCTGGCCCTGGTAAAAAATATCTCCCCTGTCCCATATCCGCAATAACACATTCTGTATAATTCCGCGCTGTTTTGCCGCTGCCGATAATTCCCTGGCTTTTTCGCAGGAAAATATTGTTATTACTTCCGGCCCCATATCCAGGGCAGTATCCCATTGCCTTTGCGGAACCTGGCATAGGTGGCCCAAATGCCTTACAGGCAGCCCCGCCGAATGCAGGATTAGGGCTTCGCGGAAGTCGACTGCCACCATTCCGGTAAAACCTGATTCCGCTAAAACCCGGCGGCAAATTTCCGGATTATGTCCCAGCTGCTTTGCCATAAAATATAAAACAATATTGTATTTACCTGCCAGGCCTGCAAGCCGGCCCGCATTTTCTTCAATACCGTCCAAATCAATAACGTATGTATCCGGTTCGATAATTCCGTGTTCCAGCAAAAATACGCCGTAATCAATAAGGCCCGGATTATTTTTTTGGAGGAGATTGAGAAACATGATTATTTATCCAGCGCTTTGCGGAGTATCGAGATGATTGTATCGGCTCCGGCCCTCATCGGGTTAATTCTGATCATCCTGGACGCCAAACCTGGATCGTTTTCCAAAAAAGTACCGGAGACCCTGTAAAACAAAGGCGTTATTTCATAGCGTGATTCCGCGCCTACAGGATATGGCGCTGCCCCAAAAATAGCCGCTTTTTCGATTACGGCCGCGGCATTGTCATCTGCCAGTTCAGCGATAATTACCCTTGACTGCGCGTTGACTACAAACGCGTCTTTTACGCCTTTTACTTCCCCGCCGCAAAGCCGCCGGACCGTTTCTTCGCAGACCTGCGCCTGGATCGCCAAAGCTACCGGAGTGTAAACCAGAGATCTAAGGGCTTCCATTGCCTCCGGCCCCTGGACCTGTACCCCGCCTGAATAATGGGCTGCCCGGATTTTTTGGATAAGATCGTGTTTTCCAACAACACATCCGATCCCTTCCGGTCCCAGGAGTTTAAAAAGCGAGAAGCAGCTTAAGTCCGCTCCGGCCTGGCACCCGATCTTTGGCACCCTCATCACCGCGTAATTATCATCGGTAATAATCGGTTTTTGGGCTGATATTTTCTTTAACGCCGGGATTAGCCTGGTGTAATCGCAGGAATCACCGGGTTTTTGGCGGGCAAGCTGAACCAGAGCGCCTGAGGCCGGGGAGTCTTTATAATCAAACGCGGCTTTGGGAATATCGTTGAAATCGGTCTCCGTTGTTTTAAGCCCCATCATCTGCATACTGGCTTTGGTAGTCGGATAAACCGGCGCATTGTGAACCAGAATACTGTCGCCGCAGTTAAATGCCGCCGCAAGGGCCGAGCGAATCGATCCTGTTCCCGCGCCGCGGACAAGCACTGCGTCCTGCTGTTCAAAAAAATCAGCCAGGACTTCTTCGGTTTTTTGGGTTGCCGCCGGCCGTCCCAAACCTGCCGCCAGTCCGCGATCCCCTCCTGCCAAAAATTCCGCGCCTTTGAAATGACGTGTGACGGCGTCAACCAGCGCGAACTGGCGTTTAACGGCTTCTTCAAGGTTCAATGCGGGCAGAGGGAATGTTTTCATATTTAAACCCCGTTTAAAATTCTGTCAGGATTATTAATCAGCATATCATCAATGGCTGCCTGTGAAACACCTGCCTGTCTTAATTTGGGCACAAAGGAGTCAATCAGGTACGCGTATCCGGGGCCTCCGTTCGCTTTTAAATGGCTGCGCCTGGTTATGTCCATGGATAATAAAAGCTGCTTTTGATATCCCCTGCCGCAGCATGCCCTGATGAACTGTGCGCGCGTTTGATCGGGAAGATATTTGATTTTACCGATTGTGTCAAATTCAACATAGACGCCGCAGTCCAGAGCTTTTAATATCAGGTCTATATCACCGGCAAGATCCAGATGCCCCAAAATTATTTTTCCCGGGGTTACGCCGTGTTTTTTTAATAATGTTATCTGCTGCGGGCCCATGGTTCCCAGCGTCGTGTGGGTTGATACCGGAACACCGGTTTTTTCGTGGGCTATCGCGGCCGCGCAAAAGACTTTCTCCTCGCCGGCCGTTATTTGATTTAAGCTGGTTCCTATTTCGCCGATAATTTGAGCCCTGCGGCCGCTGTCTTCCGCGCCGTTTTCAATGTCACCGATCATCAGCGCGGATAATTCCTTTGTACCGGAGTTTTCAACTATGGAAGGTAAAAATGGATCCTTGTAAAAACCTGTTGAAATAATAATATTGATTCCGGTTTTTTTTTCCATGCGATCCAGGTAACCGTAATCGCGTCCCATTCCCCGGCATGACATGTCAACTATTCTGTTTACACCCCTGCCTGCTAAATCCAGCAATTCATCTTTAATAAGGCTGAATTGATCCAATAGACAATCAGGATCATTTTTTTTGCCGGACAGGTCTATGCGCAGGTGTTCATGCATGTAAGTCATTGGCGCCCCAAACAAGTTTAATATTCCGGAAGACGGCGCAGGTTAAATACAGCTTCCTGTGTTTTTAAAATTTTACTTTTTGGAAAACGGGCCGTAAAATAATTTTGCGCCGCAGCGTCTCCAAGCCGTATTATCAGGGCCGCCTGTGTCATGGCAAGTTCCGTTTGCGGCAATTGCAGATTTGTAAACTGGAGCAAAGGCTGGTGTTCCCTGATGTAATCAAGATTCCAGATGGTCGCGTCCACATCACCCTCAAGCAGCCTTCTTATAATATTTGTGTAGGGAAGGTTTACAACTTTTACCCCCGGATGCATAGCAAGGAATGACCTGGAAAGCAGTTTTTGATCCAGCGATTCGCTGTCCAGGCCTATAGTGCGGATTCTGCCGGGCGTTTTGGTGCGGTGTACCAGTACATGGGTTTCCAGGTAAGAGCGGGGTCCGTAATCGACCGCGACTTCTATCTGGCAGCCCTGTGAAATCGCCTCATCCGCCGCCATCCGCGATACCAGGGCGCAGTCATAACGTTTCCCGGTCAATGCCTTGATCCGCCGGCTTGATCCGTTCATAAAGGCGAGAAAAAATTTGCCGGTTTGGTTGCCCAGTTCGCAGAACGCTGTTGCCAGCCCTTCGTAGCGCAGGGAGTAGGGCAGGGGCATAACGCAGGCCATGACATTATTGCCGGAAAGATCCGGGAGTTTTTCGTAATCAATTTTTTCTATGAATGATCCCAGGTGGCCTTTGGAAGTTACTGTTATTACATCTTTTTCCCTTAGATAATTTAGACCGTACTCTGTTGTTCCCACCGACAGCCCGATTTCCCGGGCCAAATCACTCACCCTCGGCAGTCTGTCTCCCCTCCGGTACCGGCCAAGGGTTCCGGAAAGTTTAATTATGGCCTGCGCGTTTTTATTTAATAATTTTTTTTCTGTATTCATTTTTTTATTATTTTAATAAAAATTTTTAATTCAGTAACAGGCAGATGTTTACCGTCAAATAATCCTGTTCGGCTTTGGGCAGATTCATCGGCGTCCAGTCAATAAGGTCCTGTACTATAGTTTGGGAGACAGGAAAAATATCCAGATTCTCGAACTCTTCCAGTATATCCTTCTCCGGCGCCCTGATTTCCTCTCCGCGTTCTATACGCATCAGCGCCATTGCCAGATGAGTCACCATCCTGCCGCCATTTTCTTCCGTAAGCTGGATTTGCCAGCAGTCCTGCAGTCTTTCTATGACCCTCCTTACCGTTGTTTCAACTTCCGCCGAAATTACATTCCCTGTCAATAAAATGTGGAGGCGCTCGTCAAATATCATCGCAGACTCCCGTTCCCATTATTCAATATTCTGAATATTGATAATTAATAATAGACAGTTTAGTCTCTTTATGTCAACAAATTTTTCGATTTTTTGCGTATTTTGGTGTAATTTGGTTTTACTTGACAGATTTGTTTAAATGGTCATACGATTAATCATAATGAAATTTGTAGTCGGCGGACAGATGGATAAAAAAATAATTGCGGAATTGCTCAGGAAATATTCGCCTCAATCGGAAGTTGGCGTAATGAGCGATATTGAAGCGACCATGGCAATGAAGAACAAGGAAGCGGATTATTATTTTGGTTCATGCGCCACCGGAGCCGGCGGCGCCCTTGGCATAGCAACCGGCCTTTTGGGCAGGGAAAAATGCATTACAGTCAGCATGGCAGGAAAAGTTCTTGGCCAGGAAGAAATAAACGCGGAGGTAAGGGCAGGCAAGGTTGCTTTTGGTTTTGTCAATTATGACGCGGAAAAAGTAGTGCCGGCCATTATTAAAGCAATCACGGAAAAAGATAGTTAAAAAGGATAACCATAAATAGTTGATTTATCAAATTAATGCCCTGACTATTATTGTCATGGCTTTACTTGGCGGTACCGCCGCGTTTCTTGCAAACAGGAATATTGCCGTCTTTAGCGACGGCGCCAGGACGCTGTATCGATCTTATTTGGACAATCAGACAGACAGAAAAACCCTTTTTTCAACCAGCTTTGCGCTTTCATTTTATCTTATAATAACTTTTGGCCTGCCGGTCTCAATTGCAGGCCGGATCATTATTGCACATACGATACTGCTGGCCTGCGATATTATCGGGGCTTTGTTTAAAGATGACAGGAAGGGCCTGTTTTTCTCCGCGGGAACCGGCGCTGTTTTTGGCGTTATTCTGATGTTTTTGATGCAGGGATTAATTAATCTGTTTGCCCTGCTGCCGATCCCGTTTACGGATAATCTGGCTTCTGCCGGAAACCTCGTAATAATTCTTTTTTGTGTATTCCCTTCCCTTGCCATAGCTTACCAGACCAGCGCCAAAAACGGCCTGATTGTACTAGTGCTTACCATGCTTGTTAAGCAGGCCGCCGCTGTTTACGGAAAATTTCGGTTCAGCAATATCAATATAGACCTCAACGCGGACGGAATGGCCCTGCTCTTTGCTGTCATTGCCATGATTTTTTTTGCAATCAGATTTTCCAAAAAAACGGCTGGAAGCGCAAAGGAAACTTTTGCCGTATTTGGAAAAAATATTGACCGTATTAAAAAGAACATCCTTTTACTTGCATTTTCCGGCGGCATCGTTGCGGCCGCCGCGACACTTCTTCTTGTTGCCGAAGGCCCGGCTTCCCAGGCTTTTACGGCCCAGGGCAGATACGGTGAAGCCGCCATTGCCGCCCTGATCCGCTGTCTTGGATTTATTCCCATTGTAATGACAACTGCCATAATTACAGGCATTTATTCTCCTGCCGGAACCAACGCCGTTTACGTGCCTGCTCTGCTTTTTATCAACCTGGGTATCGCAGGCCTTGTTGGATCTTTCCTTGCGGGCGCGCTTATAATGGTTATTGAAATATTGCTTTTGGGGTACCTGGCCAAAGGACTTGACCGTTTCCCGGGTATGAAGGAACTGAGCGATAATTCCCGCACCGCCATAAGCAAAGTACTTGATATATCATTGCTTGTGGGCGGTATGATTGCCGCCAATGCCATTGCCTCGAACATTGGTTTTATCTGGGTAACAGGTCTTTATTTATTAAACCAGAATTCGAAAAAACCAATATCCGGTATGGCAATAGGCCCCATCGGCGCGATCAGCATGGGCATTATTGTGAATATTCTGCATCTGACAGGGTTGTTCCCAAAGTAGATTTAAGGATTTATACCGCCAGGTTATTTAGTAACAGGTTTTTTTTCAGCTGGTTTTTTACCGGCCAGCTTTTTTTTTATATCTTTAATACCGAAAAATACCGCGGCTAATCCCAGGAATATGGCGGCAACCGGCAGACCGCCGCGCAGAAAATGCAGGACCTCATCCCACCACCCCAGACCGCCGGGGATGCAGGCGATTATTGCCGCGGCAATAACAATTAACCCGATAATAATTAACTTCATCTGTTGCTAACGCCGGCGGTATTTTCTTGCGACCATAACCGCAAAAGCGGCTATAAAAAACAGGGTTGGAAGGCCTGGAAGTACGATTGAAACAACCGGAACCGAGCCTATGGAAACAAGGTTGCTGCCGGTAATCCCAAACATTTCAAGAATGGAATAAACAGTTTCTACATAGGCGGCTATCGCGCCGATTACCATGAGCATCCAGGCTACATCCCTGGTTTTGGACCAAAGCAGGATAGCCAGAAATGCCGCCAAAGCGCCAAGTGATAAACGGCTTGTTATATAGATGAGCTGCCCGGTATCCATGATGCTATTGTATCGGCAATGTCTTTTATCTGCAATGCGTCAATGTCGGTTCTGCTTTGGGTTTCTTTAAGCATTGCCTGTCCGTAAGCGGCGGCTGCTTCCCTGTTAACAGGTTTAGGTTCTCCGCGCAGCCTTAAAAAATTTTTTGACAGTATTTTGGCCGATACTTCTTTTGGCAGGCCCAGTCCCTTAAGTTTATAACCCCAGGCTTCAAACTCGTCTGCGGTCGTAAGGAAACGGGTCTCGTTCGCAATTTTTTGGCAATAACTGCCATCATGGGTTATGGGGCTTGCGCCCAGGGGATTGATTACGTTATCGGTGCCAAAAAGGAATCTGTCCTGATACGTAATAAAAATTTCGCGCCAGCGTTTGTATTGTTTTGTAAACCCGTCGTACATTTCTATTCCCGGCGTCAGGTCAACGCTGACATTGGGGTATTTGTCAAACAGCGCAGCCATCCTGTCCGGATAGTTTGATAAAAAATACGCGTGGGCATAAGTTATATTTATTTTGGGATGACGGGCAAGGAGATTTTCGCTTTCTGTGTAGTGCTGTTCTTTGGTCAGGTATTTTGAAGCGTCCCAGTAACCGCCTTCACCTCCGTTGGCCCATTTTGGACATAATTTTGGGTCCCAAAATTCTTCCGGATCATTGACATGGCTTAGTATATGAAAGCCCGTCTTTTCCAGCAGGTCAAAGGCGCTGTCGTAGCAGGGATCGTCCAGCCTTAGTTTGCTTATCGCCCTCTCTGTTGGCTTGCCTTCCAGCATCTTGAGGCCGTCAAAACCGGCGGCCATATAGGTTTCAAGCTGCGCCTTTAACCCAGGCCCGTCATGGGGAATAGTATTCATCCAGTACCCAAATCCGCAGTAAACCGTAAAGCGCGAATCTTTTGTTTTAAGCACGAGGGACAGCAGGTCAGCGCCCGCTGTTCCAAAACGGTTGTTGTTTATGCACAGTAAATTAATACCTTTAACCTGCGCCTCATTTATATAATCATCTGCGGCCTTAAAAAATTTTTGCAGGCCTGCGCCTCCAAACGGATGTACGTGGGCATCGGTTATTTCATAATCACCGTAGTATTTATTCATCATTGGGCTCCTGTAAAATTTTGATAAATTATTTTTTTTGATAGATTATTTTCATCGTATAATTTATAATTTAAACATGAAAACCACCAACAATAAAAGCGGGCTTTGCCCCAAACGGTTAAAGAATATTGACGCGTATCTGCAGCGCATTGTAGATCAGGGCAAAGTTGCGGGCGCCGCCGGTATGATTGTACGGCGCGGCGAGGAAGCTTATTGTTCCAGTTTTGGAATGAGGGATCGCGAAAAAACCGCGAAGCTGGAAAACGACAATATCTACCGCATCTGGTCGATGAGTAAAACTTTTACGATTGCCGCGGCAATGACCCTCTACGAAAAAGCCTGTTTTAGGCTGCACCAGAATATCGCCGATTTTTTGCCGGCCTTTAAGGACATAAAAGTCGCGGAGTCTGACGAAAGGGGAATTATCAAACTGGTCCCCGCAAAACGGCCGATAACTTTTGAAAATCTTTTTACCATGACTTCCGGAATTCCGTATCCCGGGGATTCTTCCTATACCGCCCGGCAGCTTGCCGAGATTAACCATGCCGCTGCAAGGGACGCCAAAAAAGGCAAACCCTGGAATACCGGGAAAATGGTGGACGAGGCGGCCAAAATTCCGCTTTGCTTCCATCCCGGGGATCAATGGATGTACGGATTTTCCCACGATGTGCTTGGCCGCCTTATAGAAGTTATTTCCGGTAAAAAATTGAGCCAGTATTTGGCGGAGACCATTTTTGAACCGCTTGGTATTAAAGATACGGCCTTCTATGTTCCGGAAGAAAAACAAAACCGGGTTGTAAAACCCTACAACCTTGGACCCAAGGGCCTTGTAGAAATCAACGATGCTGAAGGCGACAACGCATCGCCGAATCCGCCGGCCTTTGAATCCGGCGGCGGCGGACTTTGTTCCACCATGGCCGACTGCGCCCTTTACGCCCAAATGCTGCTGAACAACGGCAGACTTGGTGATGAGCGTATTTTGTCCCGTAAAACCATCGAGTTAATCCGGGCCAACCACGTTGACGAAAAAAGGCTCAGGCCTTCGTTCTTTGGCCACATGGGCGGCTACGGTTACGGCCTGGGAGTAAGGACCATGCTGGACACAGCGGCCGCCGGTCTTAACGGCTCGGCCGGCGAATGGGCATGGGACGGCTTTATGGGAACCTATTACCTGGTGGATCCAACCGAAGACATGGTCGCGCTGTTCTTTATCCAGCTTGTATCCGGGATAAACAGCGATCTGCAGCGCGGTTTTGTCCAGACCGTCTACAGCGCGATAGATGATTGAACCGGAGACTGAATCGATGACTGAATCGGTGATAAAAAAATGACATCCCGCGAACTGGTTTACCGGACGCTTGAATTCCGCAACACCGACGGCCGGGCGCCGCGGCAGCTTTGGGCTTTGCCCTGGGCGGAAAATACTTACCCGGCCGAATACCGCTCCATTACACAAGATTTCCCGGCGGACATAACCGGCCCGGTTTTTTCGTACGCGCAAAAGGGAATAGCGCACGGGGACCCGTATGAGGCCGGCGAATCTGCTGACGGGTGGGGCTGCCGGTTCTTAAATATCCAGCGCGGCGTTCATGGGGAAGTTAAAGAACCGATAGTGCAGGCCGAAGACGAAAACTGGGACGACATCAGCAGGGTTCATTTTCCTGCCGAATGGCTAAGTTTTGATATTGAAGAAGTAAACCGTTTTTGCGCCGGTACCCAAAAATTTGTAATGTCCGGCTGCTGTCCGCGCCCGTTTGAACAGCTTCAGTTTATACGGGGCTCCCAGCAGTTTTATATGGATTTGGCCCTGCAGCCGCCGGGGCTTT